>JAQGOV010000570.1 GCA_028293425.1 Verrucomicrobiales bacterium | reverse complement strand
GCTCCCCGGTCAGGTACCGCCATTCATCATGTTCGGGCACTACTGGAATAAAATCGTCCGGCGGCTGCGGCGGAAGTTCCTGGCCATCGGGCGCTTTTGGTTTCTGCCACGTCGGGGGTCGCCACGGATACCGGATCCGCTGCGCATTTACCACGCTCTGCTTTACAATCGCAAAATGGTCCCGCACTTCCCCGTTTCGGTTCACCATCACCGCATCCAGGGTGTCCCCATAGATGTCTACCAGCACCGAGCCATGCTCAACGATAATTTTCCGCATGATCGGCATGGTCCCTTTGCGTCCAAGGTTGATCCCTCCGTTTCCTGCCACGACCTGAACCGCCCCTTCGTTCGGATGTATGCCCGCGCTCTTACGATAAGCCCCGGCCCCTTTCGGATCGCCATCACCATCATCCAGCACCACATTTTCCGCAATTGTGGGCGTCCCGTACGCCCCGTCAATCAGCATGGACCGCTCATAAATATGGGAATGGCCCGTCAAAACTAAATCCACTCCTCCGGACTCCAGGATCGGCATGATATACGTCCGCATCTGCACAAGCTGCTTCTCTCGGTCGCTGTCATGCGAGCCCTTCGTGTAAGGCGGATGGTGGAAATACGCGATGATCCAGTCCGCCTTGGTCTGTTCCAAATCTGCTTGCAGCCACCGGGCCATCGGCCCAGTAGGCCTCCGGTCCATGTCGTGTGAATCCAGGCAAACGAAATGTGCTCTGCCATAATCGAATGAATAATACGCTTCCGTTCCAGAGGCTAAACCGCCTGCTTCTCCTTTGGTCGGCAGGACATACCCGTCAAAGTACGGCCCGGTCCCATTCGTTCCTTTCGATGTCGCTCCCTCGTGGTTGCCCATCGTGGGCCAGCACACCGTGTTCAAAAGGGTTTCATCGTAGATTTCAAAAAACCGCGTTTGAAATTCCACATCCCGCCCTGAATAATACGCCATGTCCCCCAAGTGCAGATAGAAATCCCAGGGCCGGTTTTGTTTTTGCACGTAACCTTTCATCGCGGCATGAACAAATGATTGCGCCTCTCGTCCAATTCCCGAGTCCCCAACCACCCAAAAACGGATCGGCCGATCGGTTCCTGGCACGGGTTGCGTCCGAAAATGATAACTCTCGGTGGCTTCTGTCAGCCTGTGCTCCCCATGGTAAACTGCATAATAATAGAGGGTGTCGGGCTGTAGATTTTCAACCTTCGCTTCGTACTGCCAGCAGTTCCGGGGCGCGCTGTGCAGCCGGCGAACGCCCTCCGGCAGTTTTAAATTTTTGTTCGTCGTTCCAAATGCACGGCCAATGCTGTCTCCCGAAACGAATCGTTCCAGCCGGTCCAGGCTTTTGCCAAATCGGACCACGGGGGTCGTATTCGTTTCTGTTCGCCAAACGATCACGATCGATTGCGGGGTGGCGAGTTGAAGGTAGGGTCCGCGCTGAATCAGCTCGGAATTAGGATCCATTAAGTGCTTCGGATGTTCCGAAGCCCTCCCACATAAACAAAGGAGAATTGGCAGGAGGCCGCTAGCCAGACGTTTCAGATTCATTGCGGTGCGTCCCCATTGAATACAGAATTTGCCCTCCTTTAGCAAGGCAAACTCCCCCCGACTCCGCACCCCATTCCTCCTGTTCAACGATTGCCCTTGCACATATCGTAAAATGCCGATATGTGTATTCCGTGC
The DNA here is from genome assembly GCA_028293425.1 of Verrucomicrobiales bacterium. Classification (GTDB taxonomy): domain Bacteria; phylum Verrucomicrobiota; class Verrucomicrobiia; order Limisphaerales; family JAQGOV01; genus JAQGOV01. The sequence goes on along the minus strand of JAQGOV010000570.1, from coordinate 15,426 downwards.
AGGAAATCGTTGCAGCCGCCAAAGCGTTCGCCGACCCCACCCGGGTCCGCATCCTTGCCGCATTGCGTGCCGGCGAACTGTGCGTTTGTGAGTTATGCGACGCCTTGCAGGTCCCCCAGTCCACTCTTTCTACCCATCTGCAGGTCATCCGCGATTCTGGCCTTGTCCAAACCCGCAAGGAAGGCAAATGGATTTACTACGCCCTCGACGACCACAAATCGGCCTTAACCAACCCTATTTTTAAATTCTTTTCTGCCGAGCTTTTGAAGGACAAAACCATTGCTGGCGACCAATCCCGGCTGCGAAGCCGCCTTTCCTGCCGCGAGGAGGGCGAGTGTTGTGTCGGTTTTAAAAGCCCCTCAAAACAGAAAACCCGGCACTTATGAAGCAGCGCTTTTCGCCGATTCTCTTGGCACTTTCGTTTCAACTCTCATGAAACTCCACGAACTGAAAACTCACTTGGCAAATAATCCGGATTGGAATCTTCGTTTTATTCTACCGGATGGAAATCAGGTCCCAGCCCATGCCCACGTTACGGAAGTCGCCCGGATCGACAAGAAATACATTGATTGTGGCGGCACCTTCCGCACCGATTCGTTTTGTCGCCTCCAGACTTGGGTGGCGGACGACCTGCAGCACCGTCTCTCCGGTCAAAAGCTGCTCGGCATCCTCAATAAAGCCTCCACCTTTCTTGAAACAGAAGATCTGGAGGTCGATGTCGAGCACGAATCAGGCGTCATCTCCCAATATCCGCTTCAGTCCATCAAGCTCGGTTTGGATGCCCTGCTCCTCCATCTGACTGCTCGCCACACCGCTTGTTTGGCCGAGGACAAGTGCTTGCGCCCGCCCCAGCCGGCTGCCGCCAGCTTGTTCAAACCCATTCCAACTTTCACACTCACCCCACAAAACAAATGACCACCTCCCCATCGCAACCGCTCATCCTGGTTCTGTGCACTGGCAACTCCTGCCGCAGCCATATCGCCGAAGGCTTTCTTCGCGCCGCATCCAGAGGAAAATTCCGTGTCGCCAGCGCGGGGAGCAAGCCATCCGGTTACGTCCACCCCTTGTCCATCAAAGTGATGGCTGAAGTGGGCATCGATATTTCAACGCACACCTCCAAACACATGAACGAGTTCCTGAAGGAACCGGTCGAAACCGTCATCACCGTCTGCGGCAACGCCGACCAGGCCTGCCCCATTTTCCCAGGTCAATTAAACCGTCACCACTGGCCCTTCTATGACCCTGCTCACGCCCAGGGCACCGAGGAAGAACAGTTAAAAGTCTTCCGCCAGGTCCGCGACGAAATGCGCCGGGTTTTTGAAGCCTACGCCGACGGCCGCCTCGACCAGGCCAATCAAACCACCTGAACTCTTCAATGGTAGCTTATGACCACATTCGCACCTGAGTTGGTGATGCCCCCAATGGTCAGCGCTGTTGCCGACCGGATACGATAGAACTGAGTATTGCCGGATTTAGGAACGGTGATTTTCTTAGTCACGCTATTTAGTAATTGGCCGGGAGCATTTGTGTACGGGCCAGTCACTGCCGCGGCTGATACCACAAAGGGGGATATTGTTCCAGTTGGCGCCGTCACGGCATTGCCGTTCAGCGTAACAGCCGTCTGCGCGAACAATCTTCCGTTGACCGATGCGCCAGTGCCAAGGCTGATCGAGGTTTTGGCCATGATAATTCCCTCTGAATGCGCCGAGGATCCCAGCGACACCACCCCGAAGGACTGCCAAAAAATATTCTTCGCCACCGCACCTCCGCTCAGAAGCACCTTTTTGCCGTTTGCCTGGATGATTTTTCCAGCGATTTGAAAGACCCACACATCGTCGGGACCACCGTTGAGCGTAACATCGGTCGAGATTAGAACGTCGGTGCCCCACTTATAGAGCCCCGGAGCAAGCGTTAGCCCGCCAATCTCTCCAGCCCCGAGTTCAGTAAAATCCGGCGTGGTTCGTCCAGCAGCGTCGGTGTACGCAGTTTGCATATCGCCGATGGCCGTGGTGAGGTTGGCAGGAGTCGGAACACTGTAATCAGGTGCATAAGCCTTTCCGGTGATCTGGGAAGATGTCGCGAAGGGACTGGCTGCGGCACGGATCAAGGAAAACCCGGTAATCGCGGTGGAATCGATTGGACTCACCCCGATATCGCCAGTCACGGCGGAAGTTGGAACGGTCGAAATTCCTGACTTGGCTAATATTGCAAAATTTGCCGCCGTTCCAAGATTCACGGGCGCTTGTGCTCCCATCACTTCTTGGCGCACCACCATCAAGGTGATCGCGAGGACAAGGCCCATCAGGATCTGTTTGTTTGAGTTGATTACGGACTGAGTCTGGCGTGTTTTTTTCAAAGTCTTTTTTATGTAGTTCTTCCATCATGAAATTCATGAAGTCACCTGAATTCTGGTTCTTGAATAACGTGAGGACGCAAGTCGGACAGGGTTCGGCAATGGAACTACTCGGATGATAGACGGACGTTCGGAAGAACACAAGGATTAACCATTTGCACTTGGTTTGTGGTGTCGAAGGAAAAATTTCCAACAAAGAAGAGTTTATTGTTCAGATCGTTCGGTATGGACATTGGAATAAAATTTTAACAATTTAAGAAAATGGCGACCATGAGAACGGGCCCGGAGCTCATCAGGGCCACGAAGCAGTATGCTTCCGACCAACCAGCCAGAAGCTGGTGGGCAATTCTTTCGACGAGCGTATTGCTTCTGGCATTCCTCGCGGGAACACTTTGGAACTTTCACCCGGCCGGAAAACTTTTCTGCAGCGTCCTCACCGGCCTGCTGATTTTGCGGCTCTTTGTCATTTACCACGACCAACAGCATCATTCAATTCTACCGAACTCCCGGCTGGCGGAGCTTCTGATGAGGGCCTTCGGCATTTATGCCTTGAGCCCGAGCAGCATTTGGAGAAGTTCTCACAATTACCATCACAAACACAATTCCAGGCTCCGCGGCTCTCACATCGGTTCCTTTCCGATTATGACTCGTGAGCACTATTTGAAGGCGCCACGTTCCACTCGCCTCAAATACCGCTTCATGCGTCATCCCCTCACCATTTTGTTCGGTTATATCTTCATGTTTCTGCATGGCATGTGTGTTTACCCTTTTTACAACAACCGAAAAGCACACCTGGATTGCCTGGTGGCTTTCATCGTGCATGTGGGCCTCGGAACAGCATTGGTGACCTTTGTCGGCTGGGACGGACTCCTTTACACTCAAACCATCCCGCACGCAATCGCCTGCGCCATCGGCTCCTATCTCTTTTACGCTCAGCATAACTTCCCGGGCGTTATCCTGGCCGACAAGGCCGGCTGGACTTATGAAAAGGCCGCGCTGGAATCTTCCAGTTTTCTAAAAACAAATCGGCTCATGGCCTGGTTTACCGCCAACATCGGTTACCATCACGTTCATCATTTGAACGCCAAAATTCCTTTTTACCGCCTGCCGGAAGCCATGGAACGTATGCCAGAGCTGCAACATCCAAAGACAACATCCTTGAGTCCTTGGGACATTTACCAGTGCCTGCGGCTGAAAGTGTGGGATGCGCAAGCCCAGCAGCTCGTGAGCTTAGGCGCAACGGAAAGGAAAAGAGAACAGTGCAAAAAAGGAGACCCGGCGGAACCAAGCCTGCTTGCGAACTGAGCTTTAGCTGTGTGCCTAAGTTACACAAAATCTTGCACCTCTACCGCCCCAACACCTCGCTAATTTTCCAGGTATCAGACAGGATACGAGGTAGCGTCGCAAAAAAATAAAGCACTGTGATAAAATCGATCTGGAGAAATTGGACTGGCCGTTCCAGGGGACACGACGCTGCATTCCTTTCCCTGGATTTGCTCGCCTCCTCGGCATCCCCGCGCGATTCATTGGAAATCCGGTTGAATTGGCTGATTGATTTGGTGCAATGGATCCGCCGCCCGGGCGCTCAACCGGAAACGCAGAACGAGTCACCCATCCAGTTTCAAACCGGCCGGTTGCGACGCTTCCTGGACGTGTTGGATAAAAATCCCGAGTGGAAAATGAACGTCGCAAAAACGCTGCGCTCCATCATTTTCGAAACCAATGCGCTCGATTTATTTTCGGAAACCGGTTTGCCGCGACGCTTTGGTTTGTTCAATGAACTGGCTGAACGGCTCGCATCCAGGTTTTTGCCGGCGCGTCCCAACTCCGCCGAGTTAGGTGTTCTCTTCGACCGGCTTTTCCCGCATCGAAATGACGCCGCGTGGATTGATAAACTGGACGAAGCATCTCTCCAACGCTTTCAGGCATTGCTCCAATTCGAAGTGTCTCCTGAGGAACACGATTGGAACGCCCTCGCTTCGGACCTGGAGGACGCCATCATTCATTTAACAGCCCAGTTGCGGGTCGCCGGGTGCTCCAGCGCTATCCGGTTGAGGGTCAAACATCGGCGGATTCAAGAGCTCCCCTTCTTTAAACTGAGTACCGCCGTTCAAGCCGTTTTACTGGCCCGAACCCAGGGTGACGAGGCTAACCTCACTCCAGAACTCAATCATCTGCGGTCCTTGATTGAGAGTTGCTACCGTGCGGAGGAGGAAGTCCTTTCCCATCTGGAGGACAACGGCGTCAGCATGGATGTCGTTTATCAATTGGCCTACATAAAGGCCGCTTTGCAGCGCCTCGAAGCGTTGCTGGAGCTGGCCTTCAAACCCGATTTGTCCCTGGAGCGGGTTGGGACCTTCGTTAGCATGCTGGTTCGTGAAAACCAGGCACGATTAAGCGTGCGTGACCTGATGCACCAAAATTTCCGCCTCATGACGCGCACAATTGTGGAGCGCAACGCAAAGACCGGCGAGCACTACATCGCGCGCGATGCCAAGGAATACTGGGAAATGGTGCGTCATGCGGGCGGCGGCGGCGCGCTCATGTCCGTTACCACCTGGTTCAAGCCGCTCATTGCGTCGGTCCACTTGGCGGCGCTTTGGGGAGGAGTCGCTGCTTCCCTCAATTACGTCCTTGGCTTCCTTGCCATTCAACTCTGCGGGTTCACACTCGCTACCAAGCAACCGGCCACTACCGCCCCGGCCCTTGCAGCCCACATGCGTCGGGTGCGTGATCCAGAAGCGGTCACTGCCTTGGTTGACGAAGTCGTCTTTCTCATCCGTTCCCAATTTGCCGCCATCCTCGGCAACATCACGTTCATTGTACCGACCGTCCTCATCTTGCATCTGCTGGTTTTATTTGTAACCGGATCTCCCATTCTCTCCGTCGAGAAAGCACATTACACGATCCACTCCTTGTCCATCCTGGGACCGAGCGTTTTCTTTGCAGGTCTCACGGGCATCCTGCTTTGGGCTTCCAGTCTTATTGGCGCGTGGGCGGATAATTGGTTCGCCTGGCATCGTCTTGGTGATGCGCTGGCTTCCCACCGGCAGTTACTCCGCATCTGGGGCCCCACTCGGACCGCTCGCTTTGCCCATTTTCTGCAACACCATATCGCCGGTTTCGGCAGCAATATTTCCCTCGGCCTCATGCTTGGGCTCTTGCCCGTGCTGGCGAAGTTTGCCGGACTGCCTCTCGATGTCCGTCATGTGACTCTCTCTTCCGGCTCCACGGCCGCGGCCGTTGCGACGCTTGGTCCGGGCGTGATGCTCTCCGCCCCATTCTGGCTGGCAGTCGTTGGAATCCTGAGCATTGGCTTCATCAACTTAACCGTCAGCTTTGCGCTTGCCATGTGGGTCGCGATGCGAGGTCGTGGCATCGAGCCAGACGAACGCCGGACGATTCTCCAGGCGCTATGGTTACGCCTGCGCCAACAACCATTGACCTTTGTTTTCCCAACCGGATCAACTCCCGCAGTCGTTCCCCCGCCCATTCAGCCGGAACCTAGCCTGTAGCCATGGCATGCCCTGCATGCCACTGCCCCGCTCCGCGTTAAACCGAAATTCAGCACCTCCGCAAACTCGCGATGTTTCTCCAAAGCTCTCCTTTGGACAGCTCGCCAATTGAATGTCAGCTTAGCCAATTGGAAGATGTGAATCCTATGGAGCGCCGATTTCAACTTTTTGCACGTGCTGCCTGTTTGGGGTCTTGTCTCATCGCGAGTTTGGCCATCGTAGGATGGTTAACTGGCATCGAGTGGTTGACGAACTTCAGAGCCCCCTACCCGCACATGTCCTTTAACACCGCCCTTTGTTTTATTTTCAGCGGTTTTCCGCTCCTTTCTTGGGGCTTGGCCCCTCTTAAAGGATGGAAAGGCTTCGTTTATTACGTTTGCGCTTCGGTTGTCATCACTATCTCTTTCATCACTTTTTCCCAATATCTCACCCATGCGAACTTCGGGATTGATCTCTTTTTTCATTCGCAAACCTCTTGGGCCGAGCTCGGCACGCCCATCGGCCGGATGGTACCTTCCACTGCGGTTAACATGACCCTGTTGGGTTTGGTAATGCTCCTTGGCCGCCACGGTAAGCTGGCGGTGTTCGGCCACTTCCTGGCTGTTATTGTGGGTTTGCAGGCTTTCCTGGCATTGCTGGGCTATTTCTACAATGTTCCGGAGCTTCGAAATTATGGTCACTACATTGCGATGTCCTTGCCCACGGCTACCTCCTTCTGTTTGCTTTCGCTGGCTATCCTTTTCTCTCAGCCCAATCGAGGCTTCATGTCTGTTGTTTCAAGTCAGAGCATTGCCGGCGCCGTAGCACGACGGCTGATCCCGATGGTGATCATTATTCCACCAGTGATTGGATATTTGCGTGGACATGGAGAACGACTGGGCTGGTTTGGCAGGGATTTGGGAACATCAATTCTGGTGGTTATCCACGTTTTTCTCTTCTCCGGCCTTATCCTGGCGGTATTAAAACGCCTGGCGACGATCGAACAGGATCGGAACGTCGCCCTGGACGGCCAGCGCAAAATGGCTGCCGAATCTCAAACCTTGTTTGAACTCTCAGCCGTGGGCCAGAGCCAGGCGGACCCGGTTACTGGCAGGCTCCTCCGGGTAAACGCCCAGCTTTCCCTCATTACGGGTTTCTCCAATGCCGAGTTGCTTCGGATGACCTTCTCCGACCTCACTCATCCTGAAGATCGGGAAGCCGATTTTGCCGATTTTCAAAGGATGGTTCGGGGCGAGCTTAAGGAGCGCAAGGTGCAAAAGCGTTATGTTCGAAAAGATGGCCAGACGGTTTGGGTTCAAGTGAACGTGGTGTTGCTTCGGCATTCCAATGGCAACCCGCTGACAACCATGGCGGTGATTCAGGACATCACCGCCCAAAAAAAAGCGGAAGAAGCACTGGAAAGCGAAAATGCTGCTTTGGAACTCGAGCGGAGCCGTCTCCGTGCCGTGTTGGAGGCCCTTCCGGTCGGTGTTTTCATTTCCGACCACACCGGCAAACTCATTCAGGCCAATCAGGCCGGCAGAACCATCTGGGGCGGCCAGGTGCCACTCACCGATCGCCCGGAGAAATATGCCTCTGATTATAAAGCCTGGTGGCCAAACGGCCGGCTTGTCACTTCTCAGGAATGGGGATTGGCCAGGGCACTGGCCGAGGGCAAGCCTTGCGGAGCGGAGGAAATGGAAATTGAAACCCAGGATGGCACCCACAAAACCATCTTGAATTACGCCATGCCAATTCTGCAGGCGAATGGCCAGGTAACGGGCGGTGTGGCAGTCAACGTTGATATCAGTGGACGCAAAAAAGCCGAGGAGGAGCTCAAGGAATCTTCTCGCCTGCAGCAGCTCCGCGCCGAGGTCGCGGAAGTCCTTGCCCAGGTCGGCCCGGAACAGCCGGTTCAGAAATCTTTGCAGGCTGTCACCCAATTCGTTGTGGACCGCATGGGAGCAGCCTTTACCCGCATTTGGACCCTTGATGCTCAAGAAACAACACTGGAGTTAAAGGCCAGCGCTGGGATGTACACGCATCTGGATGGCGCTCATGCCCGGATCGCTGTCGGACAGTATAAAATCGGGTTGATCGTTCAGGAAAAAGAGGCTCATTTAACAAACCATGTCTTGGGGGATGCTCGGGTGCACAACCAGAAATGGGCTAAAGAACACGGCTTGATTTCCTTCGCTGGCTATCCTTTGCAGGTCAAAGATCAAATTTATGGCGTTATCGGCCTGTTCTCTCGCCATCCTCTTTCGCAAAATGCTTTCGATACACTCGCCGCTGTGGCCGCCCTCCTCGGGCAAACTCTGGCTCGTAAAAAAGCAGAATCCGCTTTCAAACAAAGCGAGAATGCTTTGCGTGAGCGGAACGAGCGCTCAGGCGTGCTCGCGGAAACGACTGGCCAACTCTTGTCTGCCGAACATCCAGTCTCGATGGTTCACAGCCTCTTCGACCGCGTGGCTCCGGTCTTGAAGCTGGACGCTTATTTCAACTTCCTGGTCACTGGGGAAGGTTCCGAACTGCGGCTGGATTCCTGCGCAGGCATTCCGGAAGAAGTCTCCAGGACGATTCAGCGGCTGCAGTTTGGCCAGGCGGTCTGCGGCACTGTCGCCGAAAACCGTAAAGCCTGGGTCGTTACCCATGTCCAGGAATCCCTGGAACCGAAGGTTGAACTGATTCGCAGCTTCGGGCTCCGCGCCTATGCCTGCTTCCCTTTGAATATTCACGGCCGGCTGATTGGAACCCTTTCTTTTGCCAGTCGCTCAAGGGATTCCTTTGATGAGGAAGATCTTCTGTTCATGCGCACGCTCAGTGACTACGTTGCGATCGCTCAGGAGAGGGCCAACTACCTTCAGGAATTGGAACAGCGCGTCGCGGAGCGCACCGCCCGGCTTCAGGAATCCATCGGCGACCTCGAGCATTTCTCCTACAGCATTACGCACGATATGCGGGCGCCGCTTCGGGCCATGCAGGGCTTTTCCCGACTGCTCCTCGGCCCTATGGGAGAGCAGCCTGCCGTCCGCCAGGAGTTCCTGACCCGCATTGCCGAAGCGTCCGATCGCATGGACAAATTGATTCGCGATGCGCTCGACTATTCAAAGGTCGCTAAATCTGAATTGCCTCTGGCCCCTGTTGATACTGACGCTCTTGTCCGCTCCCTCATCGCCTCCCAACCGGATTTCCAGCGGCCTCTCGCCGAAATCTGGATAGAGGGGCATCTTCCCCCGGTCAAGGCCAACGAGATTGGTCTCGCCCAATGCTTCTCCAATCTGCTGGAAAACGCCGTGAAGTTTGTTAAACTAGGCGAGCGGCCAAAAGTAAAAATCCGGGCAGAAACACGCTGCCTCAGGCGCACGGAACAGGACGCCGCCTCCAAACAGGGTGGTTCCGACGGCAATCCCATCAAGCGCGTCCGCATTTGGGTCGAGGATAACGGCGTCGGGATTCCCCAGGAATCCCAGGGACGTATCTTCCAGATATTTCACCGCCTTTCCACCAATTATGATGGAACCGGGATTGGGCTCGCTCTGGTTCGCAAGGTCGTGGACAGGATGGGCGGAAAGGTTGGAGTCGAATCAGAACCAGGCAAAGGCAGCTACTTTTGGGTAGACCTTGCCGGCATCGATTAAATTTTGGACGATCCTTTCTATCTTCATCCAAATCGTGGACGGTAGGAAACTCTCGATGGATTTGTAAACCCGGCTGTGAAATAGTTTCGTATGGAGACGCCCCCCGTCCTGTATGTAGAGGACGACAAAAATGATGTCCTCTTCATGAAACTCGCCTTTCAAGCGGCAGCACTTCCCTACCCTCTTCAAATTGTGTGGAACGGCCAGGAAGGGTTGGATTACCTCGCAGGCGCCGGCAAATTTTCCGATCGCAAAGCGTTCCCATCGCCCCTCTTGGTCTTGTTGGACCTGAACCTCCCCCTCAAGTCAGGTTTTGAGGTGCTCGAATGGATTCGTCATCAACCTCCCTTGCAATCCCTCCCCGTCGTCATCTTTTCCTCCTCCGCCCAAACCCATGATATCGAGCGTGCTGGTGCTCTCGGGGCCAGTGAGTATGTCGAGAAACTTTCCAACCCAACCCAACTGGGCACGGTTTTGAAGCGGCTCGAGGCGACATGGCTCCTGCCTCACCATGCTTGAAGTTTTAAAACAGGCTGCCTGGGACGGCTGCGGAGCGACCAGAGAACCAGCCAACCGCCTCGGCATGGGCCTTTCCGCCGCCAAATCCCGGATCCAATGCGGACGCGACCAGCTCAAAACCATGCTCCTCGACTGCTGCCATTTCGATTTCGACCGCCGCGGCAAAGTGATCGAATGCGAGCTCCGCTCCAAAGACTCTTCCCAGGAGTGCGGGTAGAATATCTATCCGGAACAGGGCTTCAATCCTGGCTCAACGCATCTCTGCACGCTTTAAAACATTAATTATCAACAACTTGCAGCTCTCAGACCATCCACATATTGCTTCCTAACAAATTTAAAAGAAAAAAGGGGGGTACACCCGTATTTGGCAGACCCCCCCAGGTAATATTTTGGGCATTATGCATGGATTACACTGTATGAACGTGCCCCTTGTTGGACGAACGGTAGAATTAACGGCTAAGAATAAGAGGAACCCGAATGTTGCGGGAGTTACAACGTGCAAACGACCCCCAATAATTATATTTTAACCACCAATGCCGGGCAGTATGAGTCTTAACACGATTGCGGAACTTGAAAATTACGGCGTGCATCGTCGTAACATTCAACTTTTTCATTCCCCCGGTTCACCTGCGCTGCTCAACTATCTTGACCTGCTGGAGTCTCGTTCCACTGCGAGTGCGGAAAACCTGCTGCCGGAGGGGGTGGCTGAAAACCAAGGCCGTCCACTATTATTTTTTGTCAACGAAGGTCGTTTGGCACACACGCCTGATGACCATCGGGTGAAACTCGATCGCCTTCGGAGAAACTTGGCTTGCCGTGGGGACCGCGCTTACCTCGCCATTGTTCGCCCGGGCACTCTCGACGTAATCCCGGTCAGTTTAGCCGAAGCAAGCCCTGAATGGAAAACCTATACAGCGCGTACTGGCGAAGCCATTTCATTTTTCTCCCGCCTTGCAAATGGCTTTTACGACGGGCAAGGGGAACCGGACGAGGTTGACTTCGTGTTCAACGAGATGTTTAACCTGCTCAAGCACGGAGCCAACCGGCTTGCACACGTTTTAGGACGAGCAAACGTTCTTTCGCTGCTGGGTCGCACTCTTTTCTTTAGGTTTCTCTGCGATCGCAAGATCGTTAATCCGGACGACGTCAGGCGAATCTGCCCAAAGGCCAAAACACTAACCGAATGCTTTGAAAATGCCGAGAATTCCTACCAAACATGCCAATGGCTTGATCGAACCTTCAATGGAGATTTCCTCTCGTTAAAGGACGGAGGCAGCCTCGCTTATTTCCAAAGCATCGAATCACGCTCGCGGAAAGCTTTCTCTCATTTGGCCGCAATTGTTCAGGGTTTAGAGCCCGTGGGGGCCGAGGACTACCAAGGTAGACTTGATTGGGGGGATTTTAATTTTGCACACGTACCTGTTGGGCTCCTTAGCCAGGTTTACGAGGCTTTCTCCTGGGAATGGGAGCACCAGAGCGCCAAAGAAACTAGCGTCCACTACACCCCACGTAATATAGCGGCTACCTTGGTCAGCGAAGCCTTCGATGACCTACCAAACGCGGAGAAAGCTCGCGTTCTTGACCCGGCATGTGGAGCCGGAGTATTTCTTGTATTGGTTTTACGAAGGCTGTACGCAGAGCGATGGGCCGCCACGAGAGATCGACCCGATACAAGGGCTATCCGCGAGATCTTGGAAAAGCAAATAGTCGGCTTTGATATCAGCGACTCAGCACTCAAACTCGCAGCCCTAAGCCTATACCTCACGGCTATTGAGCTAGATCCTCAACCTGTCCCGCCCGAAAAATTAAGATTTAAGGAACTCAAAAATTTAGTGCTTTTCAATCACCGGAGGGAGGAATTAGACCCTTCAGAAGGGCCTGTGATTGGCAGCCTCGGAACACATTTAGGGGCAAAGTTTGACAGGCAGTTCGATATGGTGCTTAGCAATCCGCCTTGGACAAGCTTGCCTAAGAAAGAGAAGAAACTGGCAGAACAGTTGCAAGGGATTAGCCAAGCTATTATCAGGCGCCAAGGGGAAGAACAGATGGCGCGCCAGTACCGGAACCCAGATTACGGCCCAGATTTACCATTCATCTGGAAATCAACAGAGTGGTGCAAGCCCGATGGGAGATTTGCGATGGCGCTACCTTCCAGAATACTCTTCAAGCAGGGTGATAATCCTAGGTTCGCACGGGAATCTATTTTGCACCTGATTGAGGTCACAGCAATCATCAACTGTTCTAACCTTAGAAAGACGAATGTTTGGGTTGGCATGGACCAACCATTCATGCTCCTCTTCGCTAGAAACCGACGTCCAAGCCCCAAGCATAAACTATGGCTGATTGCACCGCATACTGACTACTTTCTTAATGCAAAAGGAGAGATGCGTATCGACAGCAAATCTGCTCAACCTTTAGAACTAGGCGCCACGTTCGACATGCCATGGATTTGGAAAGCGCTAACAGTAGCTACCTGGATGGATGTTGAAATAGTGCAAAAAATTAAGGCAGCCGGAGGGATACCCTTGCAGACCTACTGGGAACGAGAATTGAAACTCGTGAGTAGCAACGGTTACCAAATCAAAGCTAAACAACCCCAGCAGGATGCTCGTGCTTTAAAAAGTTTACCGGATTTGAATCGAACAGACATTTTCCGGTTTCAGGTCAAGACTGAAGAACTCAAATTCTTCAACAATAATACAGCCTTCCGGCCTCGCTTAAGGCAGCGCGAGGCAGACCCACTGCGTGTTTACCGTGGTCCGCTCGCGTTAATTAAAGAATCCCCGGGTCTCAATCGGGAGGATGGCAGAGCGCTTTTATGCTTTGATGATATCGTATACAATGAAAGCTTTCATGGATACTCTGCTGCCGGGCATCCAAAGGCAGACCTCCTTACACGTTATTTGCATATCTTCTTCCATAGCTCTATCTGGCTTCATTACGCCCTTGTCACGAGTCCAAAGCTCGGCGCGGAGCGTCCAAAGATTTACAAAGAAGATCTTGATGATTTTCCCATCATTCCATTGGGGGAGCTTAGTCCAGCGCAACACACACAAATCTCTACACTTTCTAGAGAACTGATATCCGGGCATCCTGAAGTTTTCGAGGAGCTCGATAGTTTTTTTTATGCAATTTACCGTTTGGACAGGCTCGACCGTGAAGTCATAAAGGACACCTTAACAACTCGCGAACCACATGATGAACTTGGAAAACGTGCAAGCACGCCTCCAACTGCAAAGGAGTGCGTTGAGTTTCGTCGGCGACTTCAATCCGTGCTTCAACCGTTTTTCGGAGTGCTCGGCATTCATTTACAGATCCAAAGTTGTGGTCCAGACGCCAAGCTCACCTCTCCCTTTAAATTTCTATGGATTAGCAAAGGCGGTTCGGCTTTGGATAAAACCGACAAACTAATCCAGGAAATGCTACTGACCCTTGCGCAAGACACAGGCTCGACCGCCATAGTCCAGGAGGCTGAAAGCGGGCTGCTTGTTGGTATCTTAAACCATTATCGTTATTGGACCGTCACCCGCGCCCGGTTATTGGGAGCGGAGCTTCTCCGAAATCACATGAGTATATTTGAGGATTGAGCCATGTCGTTGCATTTTTACCAAGAGAAAACAACCTTCCCCCGATTGCCTCATCCGCAGATCCCGCTTGCCGTGTTCTTGATTGTGGAACAAGGCGTTTGCACCGCGTGGGAACTTATGCAAAAGCAGCCTCGAGGCCGCTTTAACCTAGGGAAGGCAACAGAAGATGAAATTACACACGAGCTCTACGAAAGGCTCTTCGACGAAGTATTTAACAGCGGCATGGTTGCAGGATTTGATAACGAGCTTTTATCGGTGATGACCCGCGAATCAAAAATAAGAAACTTCAACGGCGAATCCCTAGATAAAATGCCCGACCTCCTTTTTCGTATCATTGGACGTGCGCCAGTTGAGTACCCATCTCAAGATTGGCTTTATGTCGAGTGCAAGCCAGTAGACAAACAACACTCAGCCGGAGCCCACTATTGTGACAAAGGGCTGCGGCGCTTTGTGCGAGGCGACTATGCTTGGACAATGACCAGTGCAATGATGGTAGCCTATGCCCGGCCAGGCTATACCATCATCCCAAAAGTTGAAGAAGCATTAGAGGAACGCAAGAACGACATTCCCACATTCGGCGCTCCCCAGCCTTGCAAACGCTCTGTGAAAGGTCAGTTCCACGACCAGGTGCAAGTGACCGAGCACCTCCGCCTTTTCTCCTATTCGGAAACAAGCAGTCAAGCTCCAAACATCATTATTCGCCACCTTTGGCTTCGTCGAAACTAGCGAACCCGAGCTCCAGATTCGCTTTCCCACGATGGGGGTCATTTTATACGCAAACTCCGTCTATGCCTTTGTTGCTTCCACCATCCCCCTCAATTTCCCATGCCGATGCGCCAGGAACCAGCCTCCCACTGCCAATCCAACCCCACCCAAAATCAGCATCTCGTTCCCCACCACTACGGTCGGTAAAACAATCAGCGCTATGCCGCCTCCCGTAATCGCGACACTGGTCGTTACGCTCCCAATCACCGCGCGCAACGGTGGGTACACCAGCGTTGCAATCCCAAACACGAACATCAACACCCCTACCCATACCACACTCTTCAAGCTCGACAGCTTTGCCCCCAGTTCTCGCGCCGTATCCTTCTGCGCTGCCCCAATCGATGTCCCGGCCTTTTCGACCTGCCGCACCTTCTGCACTGCCGGTTCCGAAAGCTCGATGGTCTTCTCCACCACTCTCGGCATTCCCTTCTCATCCTGGCTCCGCACCGTCTCTGTCACCTTCGTCCCCTTCGCCAGCGGCAATTCCGTTTCCGTCACCCGCTCATAATTCTGCGACGCCGCCTGCGCCGGATTTTCCGGCTGCTTCATCTCACTCCGAAACTGCGGCTGTTGTGCCGAGCCCGCCTGCATCACCGACCTCCCCGGCCGTAGCGGCCTCGTCCCCGCGCACCCTGTCAACAACATCCCAATCAACACCATTGGAATTACCATTCCGATTTTCATATCACTCGTTACCTTTCTTTCACGCTTCATTTTCGTTTCCTTCGTTCGCTCCTGTGAGAATCCTTCCCAATGCCTGCGCAGCAGCTCGATGCCTATCAACTATCAGCCATCAACCATCAACCGCTCCCTGCTCACTACCTCTTCAGCTTCAGAATCTCCAAATCCAATTCCCTCAGCCGCAGATCAAACTTCCGCTGCTCCACCTCCACCAGGGTCAGCTTCGCTTCGAACTCCCGGTGCGGCACCATCTCATCCAGCTTCCGCTCCATCCTTTGCAGCGATTCCTTCTGGAAAACCTCCACCTTCCCCATGGACTCCTTCACTCCATCCACCGACGCCCGCAACCCCGCGAGCTGCTCCGCGTTCTCGGCGGCCTTGTGCCC
>JAQGOV010000270.1 GCA_028293425.1 Verrucomicrobiales bacterium | reverse complement strand
CACATCATATCGCTTCCGACGTTCCAGGGTCCGGGCCTTTTCACCGACCACTTTGAACGTGGCCCGAATCCCTTTCGAGCGGAGTAAGTCAGCCACGCGTTTGGCCGCGTCATCGGACGCTGGCAACAAGTAATCTTCCGTGTCGAACCAGAGAATCACATCTATCGGCGGCGGAGGACTGCTCTTCTCCGCGCCAATCGCTCGGAAGAAACTCAGCGAAATTAAAAGGCAGATTAAAATTCGGGAAATCAGATGTGCCATGATTCTCTTATGAACGACGTGACTGCGAAAAGCCAGCTGGTACATAAGGAAGGGGGCCTCCAGGCCCCCTAGCCGGCCTCGCTGGATTACTTCCGTGAGGAAGTGGAAGCCTTTATGAGCTTCCAATCTGAAGGATTCCCCGGGAATGTCAAGACTTTCGCTTTAGGCCAAAACTTCGCGTATGACGTCTCCGTGCACATCCGTCAATCGCCGGTTGGCTCCGTTGTTCCGGAAGGTGAATTTCTCGTGATCAATCCCCAGTAAGTGCAGCACCGTTGCGTGAAAATCGTAATTGGTGGCGCTATCACGAGCGGCCTTCCAGGACCATTCGTCGCTCTCGCCATAGGCGACCCCGCCTTTGACTCCGGCCCCCGCCATCCAGCCAACGAAAGTCCCCCCATTGTGATCACGCCCATCACTCCCTTGCGAAAAAGGCATGCGGCCGAATTCGGTCGTCCAAAGCAGGAGCGTGTCCTCGAGTAGACCGCGCGATTTCAGGTCTTTCAAAAGTGCTGCGGTCGGTTTGTCAGTTGCCGCAGCCATGGGCGGCAGCTCTTTCACGATGCTGGTATGATTGTCCCAATTTCCCGTCGGCCCCCCTGCCCCGCTCCAAACCTGGACAAACCGCACTCCGCGCTCGACCAACCGCCGGGCCACCAGGCAGCGCCGGCCAAAATCCTCGGTCGTCTTTTCATCCAAACCGTAAAGCTTGCGCGTCGCTTCGGTTTCGCGGGTTAAGTCAAAGGCTTCCGGTGCGCTGAGCTGCATTTTCGCCGCCAATTCATACGAGTGAATTCTCGCTTCGAGCCGGTTATCGGAATCATTGCCGGCCAGGTGCGATTGATTAAATTTTCGGAGCAGCGCCAGTCCATCTCGATCTGCCTCCGGGGTAATAAACTTGGCCGACGCAGGCGCGTGGAGATCTGGAATCGGTGTTGCGCCCCCTGTTTGAATAATCGTCCCCTGATGCGTTACTGGAAGAAATCCTGAAGTGAAATTGCCCTTCTGATTATAGGGCAAGCCCTTCGTATCAGGCAGAACAACAAAGGCCGGCAAGTTATCCACTTCACTGCCGAGCGCATAACTGATCCATGAACCCATGCAGGGAAAACCCGGCAAAAGGAAACCCGTGTTCATCAGGTAGCTGCCCGGGCCGTGTACGTTCGTGCGGGATACCATCGCCATCAAAAACGCAAGGTCATCCACGCAACCGGCTGTATGCGGAAGCAGGCTGCTCACCCAGCGTCCACAAGCGCCGTGCTGCTTCAATTCGAAAGCCGGCGCTAAAACCGTGCCCGGTTCGCTGGTGGCCGCTTCAACCCGTTTGCCTTCGCCAGGGTCAAATTTTTGGCCCTTCCGCTTGAGCAGCTCGGGTTTGTGGTCGAACAAATCCATTTGGCTCGCCCCGCCGTTCATGAAGAGCTGAATGACCCGCTTGACCCTGGGAGCGTGATGAAGCCGGCCGGTCAGCACGCCGGGAATCGAATTGGCTTGGGCCGGGGCCGCAAGCAGCCCTTCCGTGCTCAGCAATTGCGTCAGCGCGATGCCGCCCAACCCACCCCCGAAGCGCCAAAGAAAATCCCGGCGTGAATGGGCAGATTGGAAAAGCGGCTTCATTGGCCATTGGACGAAACAACTAACGGAAATGTTCGGTGAGAACGATCGGAGGATTAAAAGCCTTAAACCTGATGAAATCGCCAGAACTCAGAACTGGTTTGGACTGCGAAAGCCATGAGCTATTTATTGCCGAACACAAGGAAAAGCAGCAAGCCGCCAAGGAGCACCCCCACCACGATGGCGCCGATCACAAAGATCTTTGTCCCTTTGTTGCTCTTCTTTTCGAAACCGCTCTTGCTGTTGAATTCCAGGTTGCGCGTGCCTTCCAACTCGTTGAGCTTCACCCCTTGTGGAATGACTCGGGTGTGATCCAACGTCGCGGCCTTTTTGGATGTCGCCCCCGTGGCAGGCCCGCTTTCAGGACTCTCCAGACGGAGTTCCACGGTGCCAAAGCGAAGGATTTGCCCCGGTTTAAGCACAGCTTCGTTGATTTGCTCCCCGTTGATGAACGTGCCGTTGGTGGAACCAAGGTCCCGGATCAGCACGTCGCTGCCCTGTAGAACGATTTCTGCGTGGTGGCTCGAGACCGACGACTCGGGGATCTCAAAGGCATTGTCCGACACTCGGCCGACGGTGATTTTTTCACCCTTCAGCTCGAAAGTGCGGCCAGTAAAACCTTCACTGAGAAGAACAAGTCGCGCCATAGGTTCGGTCAGTGATGGGGATTATCGTCACGCTCTCCGGCAAGTCAAACGGTTTTCTTCCCACTCGTCTTCATGCCTTCTCGATCAGCTTGCGAAATTCAGCAAACAGCGGTTTCGAATCGTGCGGCCCGGGAGAGGCCTCCGGATGATATTGCACGCAATAAATTGGCTTTTTCTTGTGGCGCATCCCTTCCACGGTCTGGTCGTTCAAGTTTATCCGGTTCACCGAAATTTCCTCGGGCAATGATTTGGCATCCACCGCAAAACCGTGGTTTTGCGAGGTAATTTCGACTTTCCCGGTCTCCAAATCCTTCACTGGCTGGTTGCCGCCACGATGACCAAATTTCAGCTTGAACGTCTTCCCGCCAAAAGCCTGCCCCAGAATTTGGTGCCCGAGGCAGATGCCGAAGATGGGAATATCTTTCTGAATGAGTTCCGAAACGGTCTTCACGGCGTAACCGAGCGCGGAAGGATCACCAGGCCCGTTTGAAAGAAAAATTCCAGCAGGTTTATATTTCAACGCTTCCTCGGCCGTGGTTGTGGCCGGTACGACCTGCACCTTGAATCCCTGCTGCCGGAGACGCCGCAGGATGTTGTACTTCATCCCGAAATCGAAGGCCACAATCGGGAGATCCGCCGCCGGGAGGGGGTCGCGAATGTTCCGCGCATTGGTTTCTGTCGGATTCCCACGCACGATATTAAAGCTGGCGCTATCCTCGTCCTTTTCGTCCCAGAGAAAGGGCGACTTGTGCGTCACTTCCTTGACGTAATCCACCCCGACCAGCCCGGGCCATTTCTTTGCGCGGTCAACGGCTTCCTCGGCGCTGACGCCTTCTGTCGAAATAAAACCCTTGAGTGCTCCGGCCACACGCAGCTTCTTGGTCAGCGCTCGCGTGTCCACTCCCTGGATGCCGGGAATATTGTTCCGCTCCAGGTATTCCGCAAGCGTGCAGTCCGACCGCCAATTGCTGACTACCGGGGACAACTCGCGGATCACAAAGCCCCCCACATGCGGGCACCACGATTCCATATCCTGATCGTTGATCCCATAATTGCCGATCAAGGGATATGTCATGGTGACAATTTGCCCCTTATAAGAGGGATCGGTCAGGATCTCCTGGTAACCCGTCATGGACGTGTTGAAGCAGACTTCGCCACAAGCCGAGGCTTTGGCGCCAAAGCCCTGCCCGTGGAACACGGAACCATCTTCAAGAGCGAGAATTGCTTTCATTTATTGCTGCGAGCAAGTTGCCGCGCGATGCTAGGGAACGCAAGCAGTGGGTCAAGCTTTATGCTTAAAAAGCAGCGAAAATTCACCAGCTTTTTTCCTTTTATCGAAGCGCACCGGGAATGCGTTATTCTCCCAAAAGATGCACCGCCACTTTCCGCCGGTGTGGTACCAGACGATGTTCCCAAAGATAAATTCCCTGCCAGGTGCCCAGGGTCAGGCTCCCGTTCAAGATGGGCACGCTCAGATTCACGGCCGTCAAGGCCGTGCGAATGTGCGCCGGCATATCATCAGCCCCTTCGGAGGTATGCTCAAAAAGCGGATCCCCATCGGGAATAAGCCGGGTGAAAAACCGCTCGAAGTCGCGGCGAACCTCCGGGTCGGCATTTTCCTGGATCACAAGCGACGCGGAGGTGTGCTGGAGGTGGAGCGTGGCCAGGCCCGTCTCGAACTTGTCTTTGCTCACCAGCGCTTGGACCTGCTCCGTGAATTCATAAAACCCGCGTCCGCGCGTTTGAATCTGAATTTCATGGCCGGCCTGGCGCAGCATGGTCACGAGCAGCCACTCAAGGCACCGAGGCCGTC
>JAQGOV010000210.1 GCA_028293425.1 Verrucomicrobiales bacterium | reverse complement strand
CCGTGGACAAGGCCTCTTGGATGGGCTCGATATTACAACCTAGAATGGCGAACCCGCAACCCGCCTTGCCCTTGACGACATTAAATAACGGCTCGGCCGCGGTTTTATTGTACTTCCCGATGGCGATCTCGCCAACGTCTTCGGGTTCACTCCTCCACTGACCATTTCCATCCCACAATTGAAACACGCAGTATCTTCTCTCCAGACCGTCCTTAAGGAATGCATATGAAACTTTCCGAAATGAGACAATTGCTAGTCGATCGGGACATCCAGCTCACGAAGTCTCTCGGCCAAACTTTTTTGCACGATGCGAATGTGCTGCAAAAAATTGCCGCGGCCGGTGAGCTGAAGAAAACTGACTCTGTGCTGGAAATTGGGCCAGGACTTGGCCCTCTTACGGAGTTGTTGCTCGCGCAGTCTGGCCATGTGCTCGCCATTGAAAAAGATAAACGGCTGGTCGATTTTCTCTCTGACCATTACAAAGGCGAAAGCCATCTCAAACTGCTGCACGCGGATGCCCTGGATTATTTGCGCGACCACTCCCAGGACTGGTCAGCGTGGAAAATGATCTCCAACCTCCCCTACTCCGTGGCCTCTCCTATCCTCGTGGAACTGGCCCAAATGACCGCCGCGCCCGAACGAATTGTTGCCACGCTCCAACTCGAGGTGGTCAATCGCATCGTCGCCCGGCCAGGCACTGGAGATTACGGCCTCCTTACCTTGTTGCTCCAGATGCGCTACAAGCCTGTGGAATATTTCAAGATTCCCGCCAGTTGTTTCTTTCCGCTACCGGACGTTGAATCCGCCACCGTCACCCTCATCCGTCATCCAGCACCGCTCTTTGAGCCAGGCCTCCAACCAACTTTCGAAAAAGTGGTTCGCCGGGGGTTTTCACAACGCCGCAAAATGATGTTCAAGCTTTTGAAAGGCGACTGGCAGGAGCCCATGCTCCAGGAAGCTTTCGCTCTCACCTCGATCGATCGCACCATTCGCGCCGAACGAGTGAGCCTGGACCAATTCGTAGCTCTGACCAAAGTTCTCCACGCCTCGCGTGCACAGTCCGCTCATCCTCCCGCATAACCACAAAACTGTATGCCCGAAGAAATCTTTGATATTGTCAATGAGCGCGATGAAGTGATTGGCCAGGAGCGCCGTAGTGAGGTGCATCGCCTGGGGTTGCGTCATCGCGCCGTCCATGTGCTCGTGTTTAATTCAAAGGGCGAACTGTTCCTCCAAAAGCGGTCGATGACGAAGGACACCTTCCCGGGTGCGTGGGATTCTTCCGCCAGCGGCCACGTCGACACAGGCGAAACCTACGACACCTGTGCTCTCCGTGAATTGCGTGAAGAGCTCGGCTGGCACACCAGCGCCATCGGCCAAAAGCTTTTCAAAATGACTGCCTGCCAGGAAACCGGTCAGGAGTTTGTTTGGGTGTATCGTTGTCAAGGGGATGGTCCCTTTGAGTTGCATCCAGAGGAAATCGAAGCCGGCGGCTGGTTCAAACCGGAAGAAATTACCCAGTGGATGGAAGCTCGGCCGCAGGAGTTTGCCTCCGCTCTTTTGAAAATCTGGAACCTCTATCATGGCCAAAATAAGCCATAGTACCACTCGTTTGAACCTCTCCAAACGGCCTCAAGATTTTCCTCTCACCTTTTTGTTTCAGTTCCAAAGACTTGCGCCGATGTTTCTGATGTCAGGCGCATTGGCGCGACCAACGCGGCCCTTGCTCCGGTGGGAAAAAAATTTGCATATGCGCAAAGCACATTTATCCGCTACTCTGTGGAGTGGCTCAGACCAGGATCGAACGAAAAGACATGAAAGCGTTCACGGGGTTCTACTTAAGGGTATTATCGAGGCAACCACGCTTGACGCTTTCTGCTTCGTTGGATAGGTTGCGCCCATCAATTCGTATAACGGTTTAATATGCAAAATTTCATCCCCTACGTCGTGGAACAGACTGGCCGTGGCGAGCGCGCTTACGATATTTATTCACGTCTGCTCGTGGACCGAATTGTGTTCCTGGGCACTCCCGTCGACGACATGGTGGCCAATGCCATCATCGCCCAGTTGCTTTTTCTCCAGATGACCGACCCCAAAAAGGACATTCATCTTTACATCAATTCTCCTGGTGGCAGCGTCACCGCTGGTTTGGCCATCTATGACACGATGCAATTCCTGACCTGCGATGTGAACACCTATTGCATTGGCCAGGCGGCCAGCATGGGCGCGGTTCTCCTCTGCGGCGGCACCAAAGGAAAGCGTTACGCTCTCCCCAACGCGAACATCATGATTCACCAAGTGCTCGGCGGAGCCGAAGGCCAGGCCAGTGATGTGGAAATTCGCGTCCGCTACATGCTCCGGCTCAAGCAGCGTCTTAACAGCATCATTTCCCGCCACACGGGCAAAGCGGTCGAGCAAGTCGAGAAGGATTGCGATCGCGATAATTTCATGACGGCTGATGAAGCCAAGGCCTATGGATTAGTCGATGAAGTCGTGAAATCACGGAAGGAAATTCCCTCCTTCGTTGAAGAGAAAAAAGACTAATCGACATACTAATGGCTCGCCCAACTAATATTACGCTGTGCAGTTTCTGCGGCAAATCTCACGCAGAGGTTAAAAAGTTAATCGCCGGCCCTGGCGTTTATATCTGCGATAACTGTGTCGTGCTTTGCAAAAACGTCCTCGACAAAGAACTGATCACCGATACCCGCAAGCCGACCTCGGCTCCGGTCACCGGCACTGGGATTCAAACCGTTCCCAAGCCCGCTGACATCAAGCGCCACTTGGATCTGCACTGCATCGGGCAGGAGCACGCTAAAAAGACCCTCTCTGTCGCCGTTCATAATCATTACAAACGCATTCTGAACGAGCCCAACCGCGAGGCCAATGAATGGTCCAGCGACAAGCCCGCCGATGTCGAGATCGAGAAGAGCAACATTCTTCTGATCGGCAATACGGGCTCGGGCAAAACCCTGCTCGCCCGCAGCCTCGCCCGCATCCTGGATGTCCCCTTCGCTATCGCCGACGCCACTACCCTTACCGAAGCTGGTTACGTGGGTGAGGACGTTGAAAATATTATTCTCCGCCTCCTGCAGAACGCCGATTACGATGTCAAAAAGGCCCAGCGCGGCATCGTTTACATCGACGAAATTGACAAGATTGCGCGCAAAACCGAAAACGTCTCGCTCACGCGCGATGTTTCAGGTGAAGGCGTCCAGCAGGCTCTCCTCAAAATCCTCGAGGGCACCGTTTGCAACGTCCCGCCCCAGGGCGGACGCAAACATCCTCAACAGGAATACATCCGGGTTAATACTACCGGTATCCTTTTCGTCTGCGGGGGAGCCTTCGTTGGACTCGAGAAAATTATTCAACGCCGCCTCGGCCATCGCGTCATGGGCTTTAATTTGGTGGATCAGGAACGCCAAACGCCTGACGTGGAACGCCACAAGGTGCTGCAGTATGCGGAGCCCGAGGATCTCTTGACCTTTGGTTTCATCCCCGAATTCATCGGCCGTTTACCCATGGTGACGGTGCTGGAGCAACTCACCGAAGAGCATCTGATTTCCATCCTTACCGAGCCGAAAAATGCCTTGGTTAAGCAGTACGCCAAGCTCATGGCACTGGAAGGTGTCCAACTGGATTTCACCCCAGACGCATTGCACGAACTCGCCAGCCAGGCTTACAAAAAAGGCACAGGCGCCCGTGCCCTCCGCGGCTTGCTCGAGCGCCTGATGTTGGATGTCATTTTCGAATCTCCCAGCAGCGAGATCGTTGACATTAAAATCACCCAGTCCGTCGTCCGGGGTGAAGCCAAACCCGTCATCCGGCGGAAAAACGACAAGGCCGCCGCCTAATTCCTTCTCTCGCAACCTTCTTGCGAGAGAAATTCGACGCCATGCGTGCGCCAACGCTGATCCACGATCTTTTCCAAAACGATAGCCAACCACCCGGTTGTCTGCATACATTAGGGGCCTAGATTGCTTGAAAACGACATTTCACGCGGAAAAATTCGTTGCCGAGAATGTGCGGAACATCCCGCGCTCCGGCATTCGGGACTTCTTTGAACTCGTTCAGGGGATGAAAGATGTCATCTCCCTCGGCGTGGGCGAACCGGATTTTGTGACGCCCTGGCATATCCGCGAGGCTGCCATTTACGCCCTCGAGAATGGCCGCACCAGCTATACTTCCAACCTTGGTCTGCTTAAATTGCGCGAAGCCATCGCCAAGCACCTGGAAAAGCACTTTCAGGTCTCCTACAACCCAAAAAACCAGGTCCTTATCGCGGTCGGTGTCAGCGAGGCGATGGACCTCGCCTTTCGTGCCATCATCAATCCTGGGGATGAAATCATTTACCACGAGCCTTGCTATGTGAGTTATGCCCCGGGCATCTCACTTGCTCATGGCGTTCCGGTGGCCGTTTCTTGCAAAGCGGAGAATGGTTTTGCGGTGACAGCGGAGGCGATCGAAAGCGTGATTACGACCCGCAGTAAGGCCCTCGTCCTGAACTTCCCGACCAATCCCACCGGCGGCACCATGACCCGCGCGGAATTGCAGAAGATTGCCGACCTCGTCCAACGCCACAACCTACTTTTAATTACCGACGAGATTTATTCCGAGCTCACTTTCGAGGGAGAGCACGTCAGCATCGCTTCCCTGCCCGGGATGATAGAGCGCACTATTTTTCTGCATGGCTTTTCCAAGGCTTACGCCATGACTGGTTTCCGCATCGGTTATGCATGCGGCCCCACGGAGATCATTGAGGCCATGATGAAAATTCATCAATATTCAATGCTCTGCGCCAGCATCATCAGCCAGGAAGCCGCGCTGGAGGCCATCGAGCACGGCGAACCTGACACCATCGAAATGCGCGAGCAGTACCGCTTGCGCCGCAATTTCATTGTCAATGCCTTCAACGAAATCGGCTTGAAGTGTCATTTGCCTCGAGGCTCGTTCTACGCTTTTCCGAACATTGAGTCTACGGGCCTGACTTCTAAGGAATTTGCTGTTCGACTCCTCGAGGAGGAGAAGGTTGCCTGTGTGCCTGGCGGCGCTTTTGGCCCGAGCGGTGAAGGTTACCTCCGCTGCTGTTTCGCCACATCCCTCGCCAAAATCCAGATCGCCACTGAAAAAATGGCCCGCTTCGTCGAGCGCGTCCGCAAGAACAAGTAAAGCTCAGCAATGTCTGCGGGTTAACGGTCAACTGATGGTTGGCCACCGATTACTAATTCCCCCTTCCCTTTCCATTTGACCCACCTTGCACATCTTCTCATTATCCACCCATGAACACGCCAGCCAGGTATTTTAGCGTCGCCCTTCTGCTCGCCTCCACCTCTTTTGCCTTCGCGGAACTCAACATCGTTACCAACCTCGCTCCGGACATTTATTTCCATGAGGGAGATCTGAAAGGGCATGGCCATTGCAATAACGGCTGGATCGTGTTCGAGGATTACGTCCTCGTGATTGACGGCAACTTCCCCTCCGGTGCGAAAGAGATCATTCCCAAAATCCACGCCATCACGGATAAGCCGATTCGCTTCGCCTTCGACACGCATCATCACGGCGACCACGCCTATGGCAATCAGGTTTGGGTGGAGAACGGCGCTACCCCTGTCGCCTACGCCGGTGTGGTCGAGGAAATGAAGAAATTTGAGACCGGCTATTACGGCAACACACCTGGCCGCTGGGAAGACAGCGCCAAGGGCCGCCCTGACGTTGCAGCCAGCAAGCTAAAGCCACCTACCCTGCTTTTCACCAAGGACATGATTTTCGATGACGGCAAGCACCGGGTCGAACTGCTCCATTTTGGTGTCGCTCACACGCGCGGCGATGGCTTCGCCTGGCTGCCTAAGGAAAGAATCCTCTTCACGGGCGATGCCTGCGTAAACGGCCCTTATAATTTTGCTGGCGACGGCAACATCGAGCAATGGGTCAAAACTCTCGAGTTGGCACGCAAACTCGGCGCGAAAACCATTTGTCCCGGTCACGGGCCCATCGGCGGGGAAAGCACCCTCAAAGACCAGCAGGAATTCTTTTTCGAGTTACGCAAGCAGGTGAAGAAGTATTCCACTCGCAAGCCGGAACAGATCAAAGATTCTGTCGACAAGATCAAAAGCGAACTCCAGAAAAACGAGCGCATCGCCCGCTACGTAGGTGATTTCTTCCCCGCCCAGGTTGAGAAGGCCTACACTGAAATGGGTGGCAAGCCATTCCTTTCGAAAACCGCCTCCAACGACGACCACAGCCAGCACGCGGAAGCCCACGGAAACGAAAAAGCGACCCATCAATAAGTCTTTGGCGCTCACGGTCTCAAAACGGAAATGCGTCCTAGCGCCCAAGTTTCTCTAGCCGTTTTAATTGCCACATCACCGTCTCGCTGGGAGTCCATTCCTCCCAGCGTCCCAATTTCCTGAGCACCTCCGGGTTGGCTAGCGATTCCGGCAAGCCACCCGTGCATACGCGCGCTATTTCTCGCGCCGCCGTTTGTTGCAGTTGCACCTGCGACTCTTCCGAATACCACGCCGTATGGTCAGACACCACAACTCGAGGATGCGATCGATAAGGTGAATCCGCCGGCAGGGGCTCATCTTCAAACACGTCCAGTCCAGCCCACGCCACGTGCCCGCTGTCCAACGCTTCTTTCAAAGCCTTCAAGTCAATTACAGGCCCTCGCGCAGTGTTCACGATAATCACACCGCGTTTCATCGAGCCCAGGGACTTGCCATTGATCAAATGCCTTGTCTCGGGCAGCAGCGGCACATGCAGCGATAAATAATCCGAGCGCCGGCAAAGCTCCTCAAAATCCACCAGCTTGACCCCCAAAGCTTTCGCTTTCTCTTCTTTCACAAAAGGATCCGTCGCCAGCACCTGCAAGCCCCACCCCGTCAGTTTTCTCGCCATTCCCTGCCCGATTTTCCCCAGGCCGATCAGCCCGATTGTCTTCCCCTCCATCCTGTAAATTGGCTCATTGCGATGCACGTCCCAGGCGCCCCGCTCCATTTTCTGATGGGTCGCCACCACATGTCTCACACACGCCAGCAGCAAAGCAAACGCGTGCGATGTCACCTCATCCACGCAATAGACTGGCACGTGCCCCACAATAATCCCGGCCTCGGTTGCCGCTCCCGTATCCACATTATCTGTCCCGACACCGTAGCGCACGATGACCTTGCATCGCCGGAATCTTTGAATCATCTCCCGCGTAATATCCTGCCGCCGAAATAAGATGCCGTCTGCCGCCTCGCAAAGTCGCAACGCTTCTTCCCGAGGCAGACTCTCCGCGTCAATAAACTCTCCCCCGGCGGCCTCGATAATCTCCCGCTCGTACTGAGTGGTGTCGTACCCGTGTTCGATCAAAACAACTTTGAAAGCGGCCATTCCGGTATTCAGCCTGAAGTCCACTGCCTGGTAAAGCATAAGCGAATTTCCTCGCCAACCCCTCCCGATTGGAGCAAACACGTATTATGCAAATTTCACGATGGCTGCTCATCTGTACTCTGCTCACTACATTCCTCGGGCTGCCAGCTCGCTCCGCGGAAAAAGCCAAGCCTGTGTTGCTCTACAGTCGTTATTTCAACGCTGAAGGAGAAGATCGTTACCAGCCCGATGGCACCTTTAAATCCATTCTCGATCAAATTAAGCCTCAATTGGATGTGGTTGTTCACAACAAGCCACTCACCCCAGAAAACCTCAAAGGTGTAAACCTCGTCCTCATCGCCAATCCCAGTGACAAAGCTGTTAAAGAGGGCCCCGCTCCACACCACTTCTCACCAGTCGACATCAAGAACCTGACTACTTTCGTCCAGAAAGGCGGCGGCCTCATCATCATGGGCAATCAGGAGAATCATAACCTGGAAGTGGAAGACACCAACAAGCTGCTCAAAAATTTCGGCCTGCAGTTCACCAACCTCTATACGGACGCTAAAAAACTCATCATTGCGAAAGATGTTCCCGTTTTGGGCGGCCTAACCTGGGCCTATTATACCGGAAATTTAGTCGAGATCGAAAAGGGTCACCCCGCCCATCCCCGTGCCTTGGTTAACAATGACCTCGATCAAAAACCTGCAAAAGGAATGCGCGACCAGCCCGGAGCTCTGTTGGCCGTTTCCGAGCCCGGTAAAGGACGTGTCGCAGTGATTACCGATGCCGGCTGGCTGACTGAAACCGCTCTGGACGGACGGGGTATCGGTGGAGTGGCCATCAAGGACCACGACAACCTGCAAATCTTTCTGCTCCTCGCTTCCTGGCTCACCCGGAACCCTCGATAAGAAAGCTCCTCTGTACGGCAAAAGCCCGAGGTTTCCCTCGGGCTTATCGCACCACCTGTAAAGATTATTGATTCGGAAGAGTGCGCTGTTCTCGTTCCAAATCGCTCAGCCGCTGCTGCATCTTTTGCAGGTCGTTCTTCAGGATATCGATGTCGTCCTGAAGGGACGCGCGCCTTTTTGCATCCTGCTCCCGCTGCAATTCCTGTTCGCGCGCCAGTTGCTGCTGTTGAAGACTGCGAATTTGTGCCTCCGTATCCTGACGCAGGGTCGTTGTAGTATTTGGCGTTGCCAGGTTCGCTGGTGGTGCTGAATACACTGGGGGCGGCACAACCACCGTGGTTGGCGGTGCCGTATTATAAACCGGCGCCGGCGCCATAGGAACGCTTGATGCTCCCCCTGTCACGGTCCCCACTCCTGGGCCAGCAGTTCCGACTGCATAAGGCGCTTCCCGTGTTAGGTTCGCGGCCACCGCGGTTTGAATCTGCTTTTCCCAATTCTTTAGCCAGAGAACCGGCGGCCCGGCCTGTCGGCTGACGACTTCCACACCGCTTTGGTTCGGACCTTCTCGAGTCACCCAAATCCCCACATTTTCTCCAAACGTTTCAAGCCTCACGCCCCGTTTAGCCGCGATATACCCGGTATCCCGATTAGCGTCGACCACCTGTAGATTGCTCATTTGCGCGGCATCGACTGTTGCGCGCCATGTCGCGTCAAACGGTGCATTGTAAACCACTTTATCCCCATGCCCTTGCATTTGTGACACCGTCCGCGTGGTTGAACACCCGACTAGCGCCAGCATCGCGAGGGCGGCTACCGAACTGATTAAAGTTTTCATACGTTTCCTGGTTTCATTCCTCCTTACACTTTTGCATTAAGGACCCACTCCTAACCTGACAACGCAATGGGGAAAACCTTCCATTTCATGGATGGAAACCAAAAATTTCTTGGACTATTCTCCCTTTCTCGGTAGCCTTTGCCTGGAAACTTTGACAAACAGGCCAAGATCCTCTGGGTTGTGGGATTGCCAGTTTGTCCGGGGCCAACTGTTTTCCGGCGGTTGGCCCCAACTTTTTATCCAAATCCTCCGTTGCGCTAACGCTCGCTCCCGAATGATTACACCAAATGTTTGTACTTCTTATCCGCCCCTAATTTAGCCACCATCTCTTTAATCTTTTGCGCCTGGCTCTTGTGAGCGACGAGCACCGCGTCATCCGTCTGCACGATAATACAGTCTCGTAGCCCCACCACCGCAATTGGCGTGCGGTTCTTCGTCCGGGCGTCATACACAATATTGCGCGATGAATCCACGTGCACGAAATCACCCACCGCGCTGTTCCCTTCAGCATCCGGCTTCACATGCCTCGCCAGCGCAGGCCAGGCACCGAGGTCATCCCATTCAAACGACCCATCGGCTACCACCACATTCTGCGCGTGCTCCATCAGGGCAAAATCAATCGATATCTTTTTGATTTCCGGATATTCCTTCGCCAAAACCTTTTTAAGCTTCGCCGGCTGGTTGGCCACCTTGAACCACCTTTGGCATGCCGCTGCCATCTCCGGCTGATGTTTCTCAAGCCCTTGGGTAACCGTCACGAAAGACCAGATGAACATCCCTGCGTTCCAGCGGTATGCGCCGCTGTCCAAATACTCGACCGCTTTTTCATGATTCGGCTTTTCCACAAACCGTTCGGCTTTGAAAAAAGTTGTCTTATAGCTCTTCACTCCCTGCGGAGGGGGAAGGGCCGGGCCGGCATGGATATACCCATAGCCCGTTGCAGGCTCCGTGGGTTTAATTCCAATCGTCACAATGACCTGCCCACGACCTGCCAGGTCGAAAGCATCCGCCAGCACTTGCTGAAATTTTTTATCCTCGGGAATCACATGATCCGCTGGCAGCACCGCCATCACTGCAGTGGTGGATCTCGCGCCTACAATCGCAGCTCCCAGCGTCACGGCCGCGCACGTGTCTCGTCCCACCGGCTCGGCAATGATGTTTTCCTTTGGCAGCTTGGGCAGTTGCTTCGCCACCTGTGGCGCTTGCACCGCGTTGGTGATGATGATGATATTCTTGAGCGGGACCACGGGCAGCACACGGTCCACCGCTTGTTGCAAGAAGGACCGCTTCCCCAGCAAAGTGATCAGTTGCTTGGGCGTCTTCTCCCGGCTCACCGGCCAGAACCGCTCTCCGCGGCCGCCGGCCATAATAATCACGTACCGATCGTTTGCGTTCGACTTTGCTGGTTTCATAGACTCTTCACTGCCTTTACAAGAGGTTCGGCAAAATCCATCACTCTCTTAACTAAATCCGGACTCTTTCCGTGCAATGCAATCTGGTTTACCACTGCGCTGCCGACCACAATCGCCTCCGCGCTCGCTGCCACAGTTCGCGCTTGTTCCGGATTTGAAATGCCGAACCCAACCGCAATCGGCAAGTCCGTATGCGCCCGAATCTTGGCTGTCATCATTTTGATGGTATCAGACACTTGAGTCTGCATGCCAGTGACCCCTTCGCGCGACACGTAATAAATAAAACCCGTTCCACGCTTCACAATCAGCTCAATACGTTCATCGGGGGTCGTCGGGGCCACCAGGTAAATCACGCACAACCCGCCCTGCTCCATCAACGTCTCGTAATTCTCGGACTCTTCGGGCGGCAAATCCAACACCAGCAACCCATCCACTCCCGCCTGCGCCGCCGCTTTGATGAATTTTTCCATCCCGAAATGGTGCACCAGGTTGTAGTAGATATAGAACACGATCGGCACGCTCGACTCCTTCCGGATCGCCGCCACCGTTTCCAGCAGTTTGGGAGGTGTGGTGCCGGATTCCAGTCCCCTTTGCGCCGCAAGTTGATTCACCACCCCATCCGCCAACGGATCGCTGAAGGGCACCCCTAGCTCCACCACATCAATGCCCAGCCTATCAAAACCGATCGCGAGTTGCCGCGTCGCTTCCAAATGGGGATCTCCCGCGCCGATATAAACTACAAAGCCCTTTTTCTTCTCCTCGCGCAGGCGTTTAAAGCGTTCCGTAATCCGGTTCATCGCGGCGGAGAATGCCACCATTTGTGGGGTGTTGTCGAGTGTTGACGCTGCCCCCTGAACCACCGATTCTCCTTCCATGGACTTTCGCAAGCGCTTCATCGTGTCCCCCGGGAAAAAAGTCAACCTCTCGAAACATGACCCGGCCTTTACCGGTGATTACAAGGACAAAGCGCGGGCCAAAGAGGAGTTTGAAAAGTTCTCCGCGAAACTCATCACCCTTCAAAATGCCTTTTATGCGGATAGCAGCAAGGCCCTGCTGATTGTCCTCCAGGCTATGGACACCGGGGGCAAAGACGGCACCATTCGGCATGTCTTTTCCGGCGTGAACCCCGAAGGCTGTCGTGTCACCGCCTTTAAAGCCCCCAGTCAGGACGAACTCGCCCATGACTTTCTCTGGCGCATCCATGCCGCAATCCCGCCAAAAGGCTACATTGGCATTTTCAACCGCTCCCACTACGAGGACGTCCTCATCGTCCGCGTTCACAATCTTGTTCCAAAGGAAGTCTGGTCGCGCCGCTACGATCAAATTAACGAGTTCGAAAATATCCTCACCGAGAACAACGTCACCGTCCTTAAGATTTTCCTCCACATCAGCAAGGACGAACAAAAAAGGCGCCTTGATGCCCGCCGCCAGGACCCGGAGAAAAACTGGAAGTTCAATCCCGATGACCTGAAAGAACGCAAACACTGGGACGATTATACAAAAGCCTACGAGGAAGCTCTCACCCGTTGCAGCACCAAGGCTGCACCTTGGTTCGTTATTCCCGCCGACAATAAATGGTTCCGCAACCTCGCCGTCCTTAAAATCGTCACGCAAACGCTCGAAGGGCTGAAGCCTAGGTATCCAAAACCTAAATAATTGAAAATCAGATGTTTACATGTTCCTCACAGCTCACAACCCTGCAAGCTTCCCATAGCCGGGCAAAACTTCTGGTTTAACTCCCCTAATTTGCCAACTTCTCGAAATGATCGTATGTACTAGAGGAACATGAGCAAGAAATGGACATTTGCCGCTACTCTGGTTGCCGCTACGGTCTTTGTTGGCTGCCAAACCGCACCGCCGCCCGGCGTTGAACAAGGCCCGCATGGAACTATCGGTTACGATGTCTTTGTGGATGCTTCCCCGCCCGGTGCCCGCATTGAAGTGAACGGCGAGGACGTTGGTCCTTCCCCCGTCCATATAAAAGTGTTTGGCGATAAAGACGGCACTTTTCACGATTTCGGTTCCTACTACTATACGATCCGCGCTTTGCCCATCGCCACTAACCAGTTTGCCCAGACCAAAGTCTATCAAACTGGCCACATGATGACCCCAGAGGATCGTATTCCGCAGCGCATTTATTTTGACATGAACCAGCCCACGCCCGTTTATCCTGCTGGAGCTTATCCTCCTGTAGGGGGCCCTATTTATGTTGAGCCCCCTCCCGTTTATTATTACGGTCCCGGCCCTTATTACTACGGCCCGGCATT
Organism: Verrucomicrobiales bacterium; assembly: GCA_028293425.1. GTDB lineage: Bacteria > Verrucomicrobiota > Verrucomicrobiia > Limisphaerales > JAQGOV01 > JAQGOV01. The sequence goes on along the minus strand of JAQGOV010000210.1, from coordinate 4,257 downwards.
CCGCTTCCACTACGGCCCAAGGCCTTACTATGGCCACCGTCGCTGGTAATAAAATCTGCGGAACAAATCTGAAACTGATTTCACTAGAGGGGTCATCCTTCCCGGGAGTCGCGGTCGAGCCGCAATCCTAAACTGCCTCGTTGAATGAAAAGGCCTTTGCAGGCAGTGCTGCAAAGGCCGTGCAAATCAAGCGTCAGGATCGCTCGCCAGAAGATTATCTCAAGGGCTCGGCGAGCCGAATGTTATATACCTTCGAAGGTGCGTATGAAACCCCGCCAATCCCGAAATCATTGTCGTTGCTGATCGAGATCTCGTTCGCATTCAGGATCGTCAGGCCCTCGAGTTTACGGTCCTTGATTTCCGGAAAATCCACGCCGAGGTCCAGAATGACCCGAGTCGCTGCGGATGTAATCCCCAGAGCCAAGAGGTCAGTGTTCACATTCTCCAGCACCAGCGGCACGGCTGCTGCGGACGGGAGATCCTTCACATCCGTTGCCGCGGTTAGATCGACCAGAACAAGTTTGGCCGGAGCCAAATCCCCGCCCATTGTCACCAACAGCCGGTCATTTGATACCCAGGCCGCGCCACTAATCTTCAGATCCCGCTGAGCGTTGCCAGCCGGATAGTTAGTCACGGAAAGCATATTCACCACAAATTCACCAGTGACTCGCAGGTTCAGCGGATCCGTAATATCCATCCGAAGAATCCGGATCAACCTGGAGTCGCGGTACGGACTGGCAGGTACCGGAGGGACCGCAGTTGGATTGCCCGCGCTCGTCGAACCCATCGGGCTTTGAACCATCGTATAAGCGGTGCGACCATCGTCCGAGACCGCCAGGCCTTCAAAGCCGCGATTCGCCCGTCGCTGTTTAAAAATAGCCGGCAACGTAGCACTCACACTATAATGCGCCAATGGAAGGCTCTTGCCCGTGGGAATATATCGTTTTAACACATGCCCTGTCGGACTTACAATAACCACCGAAGGGCCATATTCCTCCACGATAATAAACCCGCCACCTGGCAGAGTATGAACATCCTCCACATCCATGCCGTCCTGGTTGAAAGGCAGCGGTATGGTCGATGTCAGGGTGAGAAAGGGCGTGCTATCATCCGCCGGGCCGTTAGGGATACCCGTAACCCCATCACCCAGGTCATTGACGATCGGCAGCACAGCCTCAATAATAATTTGGTCGTTGGTCGCTTGGAACAGCGTGATGGTGGGTGTGTATTGGGGCAACGGAAACGCTTTGTTGCCATCCGCCCGATCCGCATTTGGGCCTCGATCGGTGATCGAGAGATAATGATTGCCGGCCAGCCGTTGAAGACCAGAACCGATAGCGGGATCAACCGTGGTGAACAAACCATTGCCTGCGGCTATATCCAATTCTTCCTGGGTATAGCCAAAATTGACTAGGCTAAAGGCCGGCAAGGTATATTCGTGGAGCATTTTCGCGCTCCGGCCACCGGCTACCGCAGGAGGCGTTATGGATGTGAGAATTCCCAGGGCCAGCGCGCTGGCGCAGAGAGCTCGTGTTAGCTTTTTCATGATAATGATGTTTGTTGGCTTCGAGTTGTTTCTTCTTTTTGTGCTGTCATCCTTTAAATGAAATTTTCATTTTGGGATAAACGGTTTCCATCCTTCTCTAATACGTTCCAGTAGGACGGTTTTTTAATTTGTTTGCAATTAGTTTTATCGACGGCTTTCCGGCTGGTAATTGCCTTTCATACAACAATGCGCATTCGGCTGAGCGAAAGGGACACGAAATTTGCTGATAACAGCAAAAGAGCGGAACAATTCGATAGCTCGGAACGGGGCCTTCCATGTTGTCTGAGGACTTTCGAAGCCCGAGGAAAGGATAATTAATTAGCTTTGCACTATAATTGTCTTGGATTGAATGCTCAGTGGGAAATGACCCGGTAAAATCGATTGGAAAAGCTGAGTGCATCAGGATCGGTGTACGAAATGTTAACTGGAGCGCCATTGAAACTGAATAGGTCGCTCCAGGTTTCTAGATTTGATGACCCCTGGATCACATACGCTCGTCCGGATGGCGCCTGGACTTCCAGCAGGCAGCCGGCGGGGGTGAACCCGCGGACTTGCAGCCAAGGCCAGAGCAGTCCGGATTGCACGATGGTGCCACTATTCCCCACGGCCAGGAAATGGCCATTGAAATAAGCCACCCCTCGCAAATTGTTTCCCGTGGCCGGATTTCGAATGTTCCAGACTTGGCCGTCGGATGAGGATAGGATTCTCCCATCGTTCGCCGCGACGACAAATACTCCACTGGCAAATGCCACGCCGCGCAGGTTCTTTTCAACCCCAGTATTCAACGCGGACCAGTTGAGCCCTGTGCTTGAAGTCACAACGTACCCGTTGTCGCCGACACCAAGAAAAGTCCCGTTGCCGTAAGCGATGTCCTCCAGGTTTAAGCCAGAAAAGCCAGATGGAATTGCGAAATGACGAGCAGTCCACGCGATGCCATCTGTCGACGTCAGCACGTTACTGGAAAGGTTCCCAACGCACACAAACAGGCCGCCTCCGTACGTGACACTTTTGAGATAATCAGTTTGCCCTGAAGCCCGTTGGGTCCAGGTAATCGCATCAGTGGAGGTCAGGACGGTTCCATTTCTGCCCACCATCACGTAGATCCCGTTGCCATAAGCAACACCGTGCAATTCATTGGTGATTCCCGAAGCGCGGCGGCTCCAGTCCACTCCATTCAACGAAGTGACAATGGTGCCATCGTTCCCTACCGCGAGAAACATATCATTCGTAAATAGGATTTTATTAAATTCGCCCTGGTCACTCCGTTCAATCCAGTTCACCCCATCCCCCGAAGTCATGATGGCACCCTGTCCCACCGCGACCAGGAACGCACGACCGACCGCGATGCTGCGGAGACCTCCAGGCGTCGGAGTCCGCTGCCAAATCAGCCCATCCAGTGATCTTACGGTCTCATCCCCTACCTCGATAAACATTCCGTTACCATAGGCAACACCCCCAAGGGAAGGAACTCCTCCTTCGTAACGGCTGTTCCAAAGCGTGCCGTCCTGGGACGTCAAAATTTCATCGTTTGGATTACCTCCCACAGCGGCGAACCGGCCATTACCGTACGTAACACCTTTCAAATTATTTGTACCCGCACTTCCAGGCGTCCATGTGATTCCATCCCCTGAAGTTGTCACCGAACCGCCATTCCCCACTGCCACAAACCTGCCTCCACCGTAAGCGACACTGCGGAGAGTAACGGTTGTTGCGGAATATCGATAGGTCCAGGTTTTGGCGTCGGGCGATGTCAGGAGGGTTCCTATCGAGTAGCGGTTTTCGTCGTTGCCGTCATCATACCCCACTGCCACGAACATTCCATTGCCATAAGCGATACCAAACAGATAATCCACGCCGAACAGGATGGGATCATTCCAGGTCACACCGTTTGTCGAACTCATCAGCAGGGATCGATGACCGGTGTTTCCCGTCGCTACGAAGGTTCCATTCCCGTACGCGACTCCTCGAAGCGGAATTAAAGTCCCCGACACGCGGCGCGTCCAGGTAACGCCATTACTCGAGGTCAGAATGGCGCCGTTATCACCTACCACCACGAAAATGCCACCCCCATAGCTGACGCCGTAAAGAGGGCTTTCCACGGGTGCCGATGTGGCCGTCCAGTTCGTGCCGTTGGTCGAAACGAAAATGGCACCTGCATCGCTTACCGCGATGAAAATGCCATTGCCATAGGTGATTCCGGCGAGAGCGGGTCCTGGTGAGCCGCGCAGCATTGTCCAAGTATCGAGCAGGTCGGTCTGCCGTACGATCAGGTGGAACTCCGCGCTCGCTACATCACCATAACCGTTAGTGGCAAAAACCTTGTAATCGCCCGCATCAGCGAATTGAACATTGGGCAACTTGAGTGTCCCGTAAAGCGGCCCGGGAAGGTTCGTGCCATGGTGCTGCCACCGGTAACCGACGGAGTAGGAGTTGGCTTGCGCGGTGAAGAGTGCATCCTGGCCGACACTCAAGGTTCGGCTTTCGGGTTGAACCGCAACCCTGAACACATCCACCCTCAACCTCGCCACGGTGCTGGCCGAGCCCAGCGCGTTGGTAATGATAACCCGGTAAGCCCCGTCATTGGTTAGCTGAAGTGGCCCCAGTGTGATAAAATAGTTCGTGGCTCCGGGGATGTCGCCGCCATTGAACTGCCATTGATAATTCAGGGGTGAACCTGTCACCACCACGGAGAGGTTTACGTAATCCCCCAC
>JAQGOV010000205.1 GCA_028293425.1 Verrucomicrobiales bacterium | reverse complement strand
GACCGGCCATTTGCTGCGTGTTGCTTTCCGGGCGGCATCTGGCTTCAATGGGGACGAGCCCTATGAATCGCAAGCATCTTCTCCAGAAACGCATCCTCCTGCTGACATGGTTCACCATTATTGGCTTGGTCATCAGCGGGGTCACCGCCATTCCGCTACAATGGGAATTGGACCTTGCCCACCAGTGGCTAAGATTCGATTCGGGTTCCGGACTGGGAACGTGGCTCGGCGAAATCCGAGAGGGGCTTAACACCACGTATCCTCGATATCCCTTTATCGCCTACGGGACCGATTGGCTGGCGTTCGGACACTTCGCGATCGCCATCGCATTCATTGGCGCGTTGAAAGATCCAGTCCGCAACATCTGGCTATTTACGTTCGGAATGATCGCCTGTGTGGCGATTATACCTTACGCGTTCGTGTTCGGTGCAGTGCGGCAGATTCCAATTTTTTGGAGGTTGATTGATTGCTCCTTCGGCCTGTTCGGTTTTGTGCCACTGTGGCTTTGCAGAAAATACGCAAAGGAATTGGAAATGGTAACAGCGTAGCCGCGAACCCAGCATTGAAGCCTGATTCAGTGACTTGTTAATGAGGCTTTGTCCGTAACCGGCAGAATCGGTGGAGGCGCGGGAGGAGCAGGGATGTTTCGTCGGATAGGGCTTGGTGGGAAAGGCGGAAATTGGTTCACAATCGTGCGCCATTTTTGCCGCTCCTCGGAAGAAAGCTGCTGCCAGCTTTGGGCGTTGCGGACAAATTGAGCCCGTTCAGCGAGGGTCATATTGGCAAATTTTTCAAAGGACAAGATACACTGATCTCTTTGAAATTTTGGAAAGTTGCGAAAAGCTTCCAGAGTTTTCTCCATTTGCAAACGCTCTTCATTGGAAAGTGTTTGTAAGGTCTTAGCCCGTTCAGCCGCGTCCAGATCGAACAAGCCCCGGAATTCGTCATACATCTTTTCCCGATCTTTCACGGGCATCGAGTTCCAACGGTCGAGATCTTTGGCCAGCTTTTGGGTAAGATCGGGAGGAAGAGTTGCCAGGATTTGCTGAAGCTGGTTGGAACTGACGGTTTGCCCGGGCATCACGCAGTTCAGCATGGACTCGTTTTCCAGAACCGCCTTCTGAAGTCCCGGCGGAAGTTGATCCCATTTTCCCAGACGCTCCTCCAACCCAGGCCGGTCGTCTTCGGGAAATTGGGTTAACAGCGTCTGACGTTCGGCAAGCGAAGAATGCAGCAGAGAGATTAATTGAGAGCGGAGCTTCATGCGCTCCAGCCGCACCTCGCGTTCTTCAGGGCTTAGTTGATCAAATTCCCGCAGGCGAACATAAATGACTCTTTTCTGTTGCTCATCTCGTGAGGCAAGCGCAACGGCGCGTTCCTGAGCTGTCATGTTCACCAGCTTCCGAAAGAAATCCACTCGTGCGCTCGGCACATTGGTCGGAGGGGTTGGCGGAAAGGGCGTTACTTTAATTTCTGCGGCTTGCAAGAGCTGGGGCCCGGAGGTCAGGATTCCAACCAAACTGAAGGTAAAAATGGTTACGCGCATTCCTTCAAAGATTTATTTTAGTGCCGCGAGCAATTCGTCATCCGAGACTGGGGGTGCGGTAGCGTTTAAGCGGCGAATGGCTTCAAAATCCTGCCACATTTCAGCCTCTGGCAAAAACCCGGCGACGTGGGAGAATTGCACGGTTTTTTGCAACATCTCCTGGCGAAGGTGATTTTGATATTGTGTCACCCCCAGAACGCCCAAACTGATTGTCAAAAGGCCCAAAGCCGCCTTGGGCAAGAACTGGTGCAGCCACCAACGCCAGCCGCGCGTCTGCGGCGTTTTGCGTTCTTCGGCGGCGGTTTCCAAATCCAGCGCCAGCATGACTTGGGCTGTGAAATTGGAAGGGAGTGGCGCATTGGGGAGGCGCTCAAGCACGTAAGTCAGGGCTTGGTCGTCATCCCAATCTGCCTGGGCCTCGGGTTGGGTGAGCAGATAAGCTTGAATGCTAACCTCCTCCTCGGCGCTTAGTTTACGCTTCCAACTGATCTCCTGCAGCTGCTTGTACTCCAACTGGTTCATAGCTTCTTAAAGGTTCAAAACCATTCACCGTGAAAAGTTTCTCCAGGTTTTACTTTTCCTTCCAAGCACCCGTCCTGAGGTAGGGTTTCAATTTCTGTTTCAGGGTTTCCCGACCCCGATGAATGAGGGATTTGACAGCCGAAACCGAGCATTCAAGGGTTTCCGCAATATCCTCATAGGAAAGTTCCTCGTTTCGACAAAGCTGGATGGCGGTCCGTTGGCTTTCAGGCAATTCGCGCAAAGCTTCATCAATTTTATCCTCTAATTCCTCATGAAGCAGGGCGTCGGGAGGCGCAAACGTCTTATTATCCTCGTATTGACGGGCTGGCTGGTCCTCATCTTCGCTGAACGAAGCATCCAAAGAATCGGCTGGATGCCGCGACCGGCGCCGGATCTCATTTAAGCACAGGTTTCGAGCAATGGTGAACAACCAGGTCGAAAACTTGGCCGAAACCTCGTAACGATGTGCAGATTTATAAACCTGCAAAAAGACATGCTGAGCCAGATCCTCCGCTTCGGTTGCATCCGAAAGTGATCGGTAAACAAGATTCATGACCGGCTGCTTGTATTTTTCTACAATCGCCTCAAAAGCATCGCGATCCCCTTGCTTCACACGAAGCATGAGGTCCGCATCTGGATCTATAGGGCCGGTCATATCAGGGCTTAACAATGTCTAAAACCACAAATGGGACAAGGTTGCGCGGGGAAAGTTCATTTGCGGCGCCGAACTGCCAAAAACGGTTGAATTGCAGTGTGTTATCTCTTTAAATAATAGTTTATGAACAGTGGCAAGTTTGCCCTGTAATCTTGCTAAGCGTCCTTTTGGTCCCTACCTTCCCGGCGGATGTCAACGGTAGTAGAAAAGATGGAGGCCAACGCGGCCAAACGGCTCGCCCCAGAGCCCGGTGTCGCGCCGACGCAGGACCTCGCCCGCTATAAGACCTTTTTAAAAGTCGAGTCGCATCGCTTAAAGATGCTTCATCGCGCTGGTGCCAGCGGCCGCGAAATCTGCCGGGCCAGGGCTTCGTTGATTGACCTGCTCCTGCGTTACCTGTGGGAAGCGTCAAAGAGCACAATGACGCCCCAGGCCCAAAAGGAATTCCCGGCGATGGCGTTGATAGCGCTCGGAGGTTTTGGCCGCGCAGAGCTGAACCCGCACAGTGATATCGACTTCATGTTTTTGCACGAGGGCCAGGTAGTCGCCGGGAGCAAGCCGTTGCCGTACCTATCCAAAATCATGGATGGTGTTCTATACCCGCTTTGGGATTTAGGATTTAAAATCGGTCATTCGGTCCGCTCCATCGCCGATGCTGTGCAGGTCGCCAACAACGACATGCAATCCAAAACTTCCCTGATCGAAGCGCGTTTGATCACCGGTGATAAAAAGCTTTTTGAGAAATTTGAGAAAGCTGTCCTGACGAAATGCGTTCAGGGCCACGAGGAGGAATATATAGCAGCCCGTGTTCAAGACCAGGCGGCCAGGCACGAGAAATTCGGCAACTCGGCCACAATGCAGGAACCGAATATCAAGAATGGTTGCGGCGGCTTGCGTGATTTTCAGAACTTGCACTGGATGGCGTTTTTCAAATATCGCACGAAGTCGCTCGCCGAAATGCAGCAGCGCGAGTTGATTAATCCCTCGGAGCGCAAGCAACTTGAATCGGCTTATGATTTTTTGCTCATGGTTCGGAATGAGTTACATTACCAGGTGAGCCGCCCGGTGGACGTGCTTTCCAAAAGCCTGCAACCAACCGTAGCCACACACCTCGGCTACTCCGAACGATCTCCCAGTAAAAGACTCGAGCGTTTCATGAGGGATCTGTATACGCATTCTCGCAATATCTACCTTATCACCCGCACGCTGGAGCAGCGGCTGGCATTGTTGCCCGAAACGAAGAAGCTGCCGTCGATCCGCAAATTTCTACGGTCCCCTTTCGGCCAGCCGAAAGAGCAGGTGATGGATGGATTTAGAATTTCGGATGGCCAGATTCATTTCGTGGTCGGCCGCGTGTTCAAGGATCAGCCACGGCGTCTGATGCGGGTGTTCCTTTATGCCCAACAGCGCGGGCTTAATTTGCATCCGGACCTCGCGCAACTCATCAAGAATGAACTTTCTCTGGTCAATCGTGAGTTCCTGAAAGAAGCGCATGTGCGCGAGACATTTTTAGAGATTTTGAACCAGCGCGGCACCGTTTCACGCATATTGCGCCGCATGCATGATGTGAGCCTGCTGGGAAAGTATCTGCCGGAATTCGGCAAGCTCACCTGCCTCGTCCAGCACGAGTTTTATCATCAATACGCCGCGGACGAGCACACGCTCATGTGCACTGAGCAACTGGACCGCATTTGGGACTCGGCCCTGCCGCCCTATAATGGATATGCGGAACTATTCCGCAGCCTGGAGAAGCCTTTCATTCTTTATTTGGCCCTCCTGCTCCATGATGCCGGGAAGGCTCAGCACACCGGGAAGCATTCCGAACTGGGCGGACAGCTTGCCATGCGCATTGCCCGGAGGCTCGATCTGGACGGAGCCACCAGCCACTCGCTACGACTCTTAATTGAGCAACATCTTTCCATGGCGATGATCTCGCAACGGCGCGATTTGGATGACCCCGCCGTAATTCGCCAGTTCGCCGCGCAGGTGCAGACGCCGGAGAACCTCAAGATGCTGACTCTCCTTACCTTTGTTGATTCCATGGCGACCAGTGACAAACTTTGGAACGGGTTCAAGGATACACTCCTTTGGCAGCTTCACCATAAAACCATGCAGATGTTCCTGGGTGGCACTGTCTTCATCAGCGCAGAAGAAAAACAGCGCGAACTCATGGCGCAGGAAATTTCTCATTTATTGCCACGGAGCTTCGGCCAAGAGGAACTGAGTGCGCACTTTGCAACTTTGCCGCCACGTTACTTTCAAATCACCCCCGAGAAAGAGATTTTGACCGACCTGACACTGGCCCACCGGTTCATGCATCACCAGATTGCCGAGGAGGATAAAGCGCTTGAGCCGGTGCTGGTTTGGCATAACGAACCCGATCGTGGTTACACCAGCGTGAAGATTTGCACGTGGGATCGCGCCGGGCTCTTCAGCAAGCTCACCGGTTGTTTGAGCGCGGCGGCTATCAATATTCTATCGGCGCAAATTTTTACCCGGACCGATGGAATCGTGCTTGATACGTTTTTTGTGACGGACGCGGTTAGCGGCAGCATGGTGGCGCGGGAAGCGCGTGAGAGGTTCGAGGACATTCTCCTCAAATCCCTGAGCGCGACCGATGAAATTGACTATCGTCCGATAATCCAAAAGCAAAAGGCTGTCCGTCCACTCTACCAATCGGTTCAAGGTGAACGGATACCTACGCGCATTCATTTCGACAATGATACCTCCGAAACGCGGACAGTCATTGATGTGGAAACAGAGGATCGGGTGGGTTTGCTTTACGTGATCTCGCAAGCCTTGACTGAGTGCGGGCTGGACATCGCATTAGCTAAAATCTTAACGGAAAAAGGCGCGGCCATTGATACCTTTTACGTGTGCGAGGAAGATACTCAGAAGATAATCTTTCCCAACCGTCAGGCATTTATTGAGGCTAGAATCCGAGCTGCAATTGGGAGTCTGGATAAATAGCTGTTTTTAGTCGTCCTGCGCCAGTGCTTATCGGACAACTTAAAAGTGAGGTTAAACCTTTAATATTCATTTGATTAGGACTCGCTGGCAATGGAGTTGCTGCCGGTTGGCCATGAGTAGGCTTTTTTTAGCGTGGTTGACGGGCTTCATCGCCTTCACAACCGGAATTTCTGCGGCCGTGAAGCCGCCGAATGACAATTTTGTGAATCGAATCGTGCTTCAGAGCAACAAGGTGGCGTTCTCCGGCACGCTCGCGGGCGCATCATACGAACCCGGTGAAGCCTATGGGAATGCACAAACGGTATGGTGGTCATGGACGGCTACGGAGACTGGTCCAGTGGCGATTGAGTTTTGGAACATTCGTCGAGCTGCGCCATTCAGCAACTCCGACTATACATATCTCACTGTTTATAACCCAACGAACCTCGCGTTGGGTTTTCCCACGAACGATTTTCCTTTGAGCCCCGTCGGTCGAATGGTGTTTCTCCCGGACAATGTTCATCCAACTCTGATATTTACCGGGTACGTAGGGCAAACGTATCAAATTCAGTTGGCCGGGAACACTTCAGCAGACCACGACATGTCGTTAACTGCGACGAATAACCCGATCATTCTCCAACATCCTCAGACAACCAGCGCTGTTGAGCACGAGAGCGTTTTGTTCACGGTTGCGGCCATCGGTGTGATGCCGTTGAACTACCAGTGGATCTCCGGAGGAACTTTGCTCACTGGATCAAATGGACCGACGCTCATGCTAAAGGATGTGAGTGCCACGAATGCTGGCGATTACTCAGTAGTCATCAGCAACTCCACCGGAATAACCACCAGTCTCGTGGCTCACCTCTTTGTCAACGCAACTGCACCGCTGGCCGGACTGGGTTTTCCAAAGCAGGATGGTTCGAATGGGTTCAGGCTGAGTTTGACGGGAGAACCGGGCCGGTATTACAGAATTGAAACCACAACTAATTTCGTTCAATGGCAGCCCGAGACAAACTTTATCTCCAGACATGTTTTTGACTGGCGACCCCGCACGAATGGCTTTGCCTATGCTTCGAATGGTACCGCCACATTTGGCATACCTGCAGAGGGCGCGCAGAAGTTTGTGAGGAGTGTCCGTTATTCGCCCTCGAATGAAGTTTGCGATGTGAATCTGAAGCAGCTTCGGTTCTTGAAGAAAATATGGGCGATGCAGACGACCAAACTTTCCTGGGAGACTCCCCAGGACATGGATTTGTTTACCCCGCTTAAAATTCCAAAGCCTGTCTGTCCATCAGGCGGGTTTTACTCTTTAGGGGCGGTTGAAGCCGATGTGCAGTGTTCAGTGCCTGGGCATAGATTGGAAGAGCCGCAATAAACTTATCATCCATTCGTGTCTAGGTCTGCACCTGGACTTTTCCATCCTTTAGCACCAGCAACGTGTCGGCCAGACGCTCCGCTTCCTCGCGGTGGTGGGTGACGTGCAGGGTGGTGATCTTTGTCCGCTGCTGGATGGTTTTGAGCAGCTCCTGCATCTCCAGGCGGGTGTCGCTATCCAATGCGCTGAGCGGTTCGTCCAGGCAAAGGACGGATGGTTCGGCAGCGAGGGCGCGGCCGAGCGCCACGCGTTGCGCTTCGCCGCCACTCAAACCCAGTGGTTTCCGTTGCAGGAGGTTTGTGATCCCTAACCAACTGGCGAGGTCCTCGACCCGGCTGCTGATTTCGTTGAGCGGGCGTTTTCGGATCTCCAACGCAAATGCCAAGTTGTCGCGCACGGTCATGGTTTGAAACAAGGCTCGGTCCTGCGGGACGTAACCGATGCCGCGTTCGGCAGGGCGTTCCCGGGTTGCATCGCGGCCTGATATTACGACCGTGCCTGCCTGGCATCGGCGAAGGCCGCATATGGTTTCCAGGAGCGTGGTCTTTCCCGTGCCGGTCTTGCCCATTAGCACTGCGTAACTGCCGTCAGGCACTTGGAAAGAAACGTTGTCCAGGCGGAACGCTCCGGCGTGAACGCATAAATTCCGCACCTCGATCATGGCTTGACGGCCTCCCGCATGGTGCGTTCGGAGCCGACGAGGCGAACGATGTAAAGCACAACCAAGGCCGTGGCAATCATCAGCAAAGAAACGGCCACCGCTGCTTCCAGATTGCCAACGCTCAATTCGAGGAACACGGTGGTGGAGAGGACCTCGGTTTTCATGCGTGTGGCGCCGGAAAAAATGAGAATGGGACCGAACTCACCAAGCGCCCGGGCCCAGGCGAGGGTGATGGCGGTCAATATGCCGCGGCGAGCTTCTGGCACTGCCACGAGCCAGAATGCCTGACTGCGGCTGCAGCCAAGGGTCTGCGCCACCTGCTCGCTACGGGGAGAGATTTGCTCGAAGGTGACGCGCATAGTGCGGGCGGCGAAAGCCGCGGCCACTGAGAATTGAGCCAGGACCACGCTCGGAATGGCGTAGGTAACGGGGAGATGGAAAATATCTTGGCAGAACTGATCCAGGGTGCGTCCGCCGAGCTTCACTTGAAAGAGGATCAGCAGGCTGAGCCCAATAACCAATGGGGGCAACACGATGGGCACATCGAGCAGCGCATCGACCAGCCCTTTCCCGCGAAAGGAGAAGCGCGCCAGCAGATAACCCAAGGGCACGGCTACCCAAATGGAGAGCAGGGCACTGAGGCTGCACGAGATGAGGCTCAGCTTTATCGCGTATCGGATCTCAGAGCTGCCAAGGGCCTGCAGGAGATGCCTCGGTGAAGTGTAGGAGAGGTCGGCGATGATCATCGCCACGATCAGGAGAAGGTAGAGGCTGCCAATGGCGCTGAGGCCTACCAGAAAAGGCCAGTCCGGCCCAACTCGATGATGGGCTTTGGCCTTGCTGGATTCAATCGGGCTCATTGCGCGGCCTTTTGTAATCCGAAACGCGGGCAGTTAACAGCAGATAACCATCATCACTTAAGGAGAGCCCGGTGGTTTGAATCCGTTTAGCTTAAGTTGTTTTAGTCCGTGCTCCCGGTCGCTGAGGTAGCCGGCGAATTGCAAAGCTGCTTCGCCCTGGCTGCTGCAGCGCAGGACTGCGGCAGCAATATGGCCGGTGATATTCGCGAGCTCGGGAATGGGCACTGCTTCCAACTCTGGATATTGGGCAAGCTGCGCGTCCCAAATAAAGCCGGCGTCCACGGAGCCAAGCTTGAGGTCGTTGGCGACATCGTTCACGTTCGGTTTGAAAACTTTCGTGTGTGCCTTGAGAGGCTCCCATTGCCCAGTCTTCTGCAAAGATTCCCGGACCAGCTTGCCAATTGCAGCGGCGTCTGGATTGGCTTGGGCGAGCGACACATCGCTCCGCAACAAGTCGGTGAGTGCGTGAATGTTTTTTGGATTCCCTTTGCGGACAGCCAGTACGCCGGTCATTCGGGCCAAGGGAATCGTTTCGGCGATGAGTCCTTTATTGCGTCCCGTCCCGAGGTAGCTCTCATCCGCAGGCAAAAAGAGGTCTCCACGTTTGCTGATTTCGATGTTGGCGAGAAGTGTTTGTGAGCCTCCGAATTGCAGTTGGACCTGCACTCCCTTTTCTTTCTCGTACTCACGGGAGATCGCCTCCAGTGGCGTTTTCAATGATGCGGCGCAATAGACGAGCAAGGGCGGCTTTGCATGCTGATGTCGATCTCCGGTCCGCGAGAGGGCGAAACCTAAAACGGCAAAAAGGACGATGGAAGCAAGAAAAATCAGCCACGGCGTTTGGATGCGACCTGATGAAGTGGTTGCTTTCATGTGCGGGGAGAGCCTACGGAATCGAGCGACCTCAGCTTTTACAGCGTTTGATAAAGCTCGGCGACCCGGTCCATATCGATGCCGCGGGGCTCGTGATCCAGCAGCCAGCGCAGGTCCTGCTTGGCGCCGGGAATGTCGCGTGCCTGCAGGCGCAACCGAGCGCGGTGCAGCCGGTCCTGGGCAGACTCAGGGGCGATCGCCAGGATCAGGTCCATGTAGCGTTGTGTATCGGTTCCCGTCTCTGACCGTTCCGCTACGCTGGTCAAGTTGTGAAGCATCCGAACAATGATTTCCTTTTTTGTGGCAGACTTCAGTTGTTGATCGCGCAAGGGCTCACCGGTGTTTTCGAGAACAATTTCCTCCGCTTCGCTTCTCGTGATCATTTTTCCTCCGTCGAAAACATCGATCAACTGGGCCTCCGCATCTTTGCTGGAATATTGAACCATGAAATGTGCCGGCAAAGGCAACCCGGTGACGCCCTCCAAATCAATGCGGCGCGCCAACTCGATGAAGAGCACCGAGAGGGTGATGGGCAAACCTTCGCGGTCATCCATCACCTGGTTGATGTAGCTGTTGGCACGGTTGTAATAATCGCTTCGGCTGCCGTGGAAGCCATTTTCCGTAAATAGATAATCAACCAATGCTTTCAAACGGACCTGCCCATCGGCCTTTTTGGGAAGCTTGGATTTTAGTTCCCCGGACATATCGTCGATGGCCTGGCGGTAGGCGGCGACGTCCAATTCGGGATTGTCCAATTTGGCGACGAGCAGGGCGGCATGGAATAAATCGATTTTGTCCTCGGCACCTTGCAGAACCTTGGCCATTTCGTTTTGGACGGCTTGATGGCGCACGGTGGATGCGAGTTTCCGTAATTGGGCGGCTTCATTTTCCAGCTTGATGGCGCGCTCGGCGGCGGCAGTGGCGCTGGCTTCGGGGTTCTTTTGCAGAACCTTCACCAAGTCCGAGGCAGGTTTGGAGGCGAACTGATCGAGCTCGGCTGCAATTTCCTTTTTTAGATCGTCCGATGGCGGTTTGGCGGCGGGCTCCACGCGTTTGGCCAACTGGAAGTTTTTAAATTCCGCTCGTGTTTCCCGGAATTTAGCCAGGCCGACCTGGGCGCCGGCGAAGTTATCTTCCTGCGCCTCGACGGACAAAACATCGTTCACGAAACAGAGCACCTTGTCCTTTTCGACCCGGACCTTGAGGGTGTTCCAGTCGCCGGGCCGATAAGCGGGGCTGGATTTCTGGCTGAGGATGGACCAGGAGAAAACGCTGGGTCCGTCGAAACGCGTGAGGCGCAACTGGCCGCCGCTTGGATAAAAGCCATAGTGTTTGTCCGAGCCATCCGCGCCGAACACCAGTCCTGCCGCACCAGCTTCATCATCAAGTTTAACGGTGACGGCAATTTCGTAGGGTACTTCGGGAACCTTTTTGGTTGAAAGACAAAGGGACCTGCCGCCAAACCCGCTTCCCGGCGTTTCTACTGTAATGCGGCCAGCTTTCTGGCCCCAACGAGCGCCGAAAATGGTGGTCCAGTCACGTGAGTTGAGCGTCCCGATGGTGAGCCACCGATTCATGGGGACGGTGTTCGGCTTCTTGAGCAGATTTTTTAGGGCGTTGACGGGTGTGGCGAAGCCGAGGTTGGCGGTGATGGCCGACTTGAGTGTGAGCAGGCCGTGGACGCGCCCTTCCATATCGAGCAGGGGACCTCCGCTGTTTCCAGGTTCGATCGGAATGGCGAGTTGAATCATTTCCATGCCGTCGAAATCACGCCGTGCGGAAACCAGTCCTTGCACGACACTGTGTTTCAATCCCAGAGGGTTTCCCATGGCGAGGACAGATGCTCCCTGTTTGAGCGCGTCGGAATCGCCGAGGGGCAGGGGAACCAGGTTGTCCGCCTGAACTTTGATGATGGCCAGATCCATTTTGCGATCCCAGGCATAAACTTCCGTGACATCAAACTTTTGTCCATCCTGCAATTGGACCTTTATCGGGCGAGCTTCACCGATGACATGCAGGCAGGTTGCGATCAGGCCGTTGGAGGAGATGATAACGCCGGCACCGATACCGTCCTCCTTGCCATCCCTGCCGAAATGAGAGATGACCACGACGGATTGGCGCGCTCGTTCGGTGAGGGCCTCGACGGATTGGGTGGTGGACTTTTCGGCCTTCGCTTTTGCGGGGGATCTATTTTTTTCGGCAGCCAGGCTATCCGAGCCCGGGATGGCCACCCAGAGCACGAGCAAGGGGAGACAGAAAATGAATTTAGCCTTCATATTGCATGACAAGATTAGAATAGGAGACTGGTGCCGGAAGTCCAGAGCAGGCAGCGGCGTGGGGTGAGAACATGAGAGTGGGGCTGCAAGACCAGGAAGGATGTGGCCGCATCAATTCGGCACATGAAGGCGATAGCTGGAATTAGGCTACAGAAACGAGGGAATTTAATTAGCCTACATGAACCTACATAAGCCTTCCGTGAGCTACATTTGGCTACAGGAAGCCTACCGAAAACGGTGGGTCCTTGTTCAAGCACGAACCGCACGCGGGAACACAAATGACTAGCAACCGACAAATGCTCAACCTCAGGACGCGGAGGGTTAAGTGGCGAGGGCCATCGTGCTACTTCGCGCGAAAGGGCGATTCCCAGGCGAGTACCGGGATTACGAGCAATAATGAGCGATAATGCGCAATTACGCGCTACAAAGCGCAACAGAGCCAGGGTCTTTCGCGCGAAAGGTTGAGGCGTTGCCATCGGGCAGAGGAAGGAAGCCTTGCAGGCAAGGCTTGCGGATGTGTTTTCTCTGGGGGCTTGCGTGGCCTTGCCTGGGCTGGCGCAGCCTTGCCGTTGGCTTGCGAACGGATGCGAAAGGACAGGGGTGGCATGGGAAAATGGATAGGTGGATTGCTGGATGGTTGGATTAGTGGATGCGGGGGCGGTTGAATTGACCGGAAACTCGTGACCTCGTTTCGTGCGAGTACAAGTGGTGGTCCGCCGGGTTGTCTCGGCGGCTGCGGGCTCCGGCGTTGTTGGCGTCGTTTGCATACGTTTCCATGCCTGTGGATGAGGACGTTCCTCACCTTCGCGGGATAGTTTTAGCACCGTGGTTTTGGAACTGCATAACGCGTGGGGCGCGTGGGGCTCAGGAGGCGCACGGGGCGCCTGGGGCGCAGGAGGAGGATAGGATGCTTGACAAAATCCGGAAGCTTTGTCTGGTCCGGCAAAAAGCGAACAAGGCACAAGAGGGAAATGTAACCACGGATAAACAGGATGATGTTGTCCGGAAAAAAGAAGGCACAGAGGGGAGTGTGGGAATTTCCGAGAGAGGCGTGTAATTTTCTCGTCAAGTCCAGTGAGTCTATGTTAGTAACTACGCTATCCAAGAAATAGGGGAGCAACCATCAAGGTCTCTCTTCCAGGAAACGAGAGCAATCAATGAGCGACGGGGCGCAATTCGACGCATTCTTTCGGGCCGCAACGGGCAACGAGCCGTACCGGTACCAGTGCCGCCTGGCCTGTGGACCCGCTGCGGACCTCGGGGTGCCTGAGTCACTCAAGAGCCACGCGATTTGCGAATCCCAACTAATCAATATTCCAACGGGTCTTGGGAAAACCGCCGCAGTGGTGGTGGCATGGCTTTGGAATCGGATGGGCGAAACGACTCCCGGCTTAGGCAAAGAGTGGCCTCGCCGCCTGGTTTATTGCCTGCCGATGCGGACGCTGGTGGAGCAGACGCGTGATGAAGTTAACAAGTGGATTGAGAATCTGCTCAAAGCGGCTGCCATGGGGCAGATTTCACTTTCGAACGGCGCAATAGATGAATTGCGCTGGCTCAAGGAGCATTCGCCGGTGATTTTGATGGGCGGCGAGGAAAGCACCGACTGGGACGTTTATCCGGAAAGACCCGCAATTTTAATTGGGACGCAGGATATGCTTTTGAGCCGGGCATTGAACCGAGGCTATGGAATGAGCCGTTATCGTTGGCCAATGCATTTCGGATTGCTGAACAATGATTGTCTCTGGGTCATGGATGAGACGCAGTTGATGGGGGTAGGATTGGAAACGAGCGCCCAGATGGATGGGTTCAGGCACTTTGTCGAGTGGTCGAACGGCGGCAGCTGCCCAACCTGGTGGATGAGCGCTACTCTGGATGAGAGCCGTTTCGCGACGGTGGACCATAAAGAGCCCCAAAATGGTTGGAAGAAAATTGAGCTTGAAGCAGCGGAGCGCGCTACTCCTGGCGTTAGCGAGCGATTCGAGTCCAAGAAGCCCGCCGAGCAGGGAAGCCTAATTCTTAATTCCGAGACCAAAAAGGGATATGCTGCTGAGCTAGCCAAATTGATTGCAGCCAAACACCGGGCTGGGACGATGACCCTTGTTGTCGTGAACCGGGTGACGAGGGCGAGAGAGGTTTACGCAGCGCTGAAAAAGCTCTGCGGCAGCTCCATCAACCCGGAGCGAATAGCTCTCATCCACTCTCGGTTCCGGCCGATGGATCGAGCGCGACATACGCAACTTTTGTTTGCGGAGGGTGACCGCATTGTCATCGCCACTCAAGCGGTGGAAGCAGGCGTGGACGTTTCTGCCCGCCTGCTTATAACCGAGCTGGCTCCGTGGTCCTCCCTGGTTCAGCGGATCGGCCGCTGCAATCGGCGGGGGGAGCTTAATCAAGCCGCGGAGGTCCTTTGGATCGACATACAAGCGAAAGACGAAAAGGACGAGCTAGTGCTTCCCTATGCAGCCGAAGAATTGAAAAAGGGCAGGGAAGCCATTCAAGGCCTTCAGGATGTTGGGCCGCAATCATTGTCGGGTGTTAGGGTTTCTGAAACACCTGTTATCCGGCCTGTGATCCGCCGGCGGGATCTGCTCGACCTTTTTGATACGACCCCTGATATCTGTGGACAGGACATCGACATTTCCCGCTATATCCGAGATGGCGAAGATAATGATGTGCAGTTCTTCTGGAGGGCCTTTTCGGAGAATTCAGAACCCACTAACGCAGAACCGGCACCGTGCCGGGAAGAACTCTGCCGCGTGTCCATTGGGGATGCGCAAAAATTTCTCAATAAGCAGGCCAGGCCTGCTCGCGTATGGGAATGGAACTCATTGGAGGACTGCTGGCAAAAAGTAGACCGTATCCGTCCTGGAGCGGTGTATCTCGTGGATGCCAGCCTAGGTGGTTACGATGACGATTTAGGCTGGACCGGTGAACCCAAGAGCAAACCGACTCCCCGGTCGACAGAGACTGGCCAAGGGGAATTTCACGACCAGGACCAAAATACTTTCGCGCGGTATTGGCTGTCACTGGAGGAACACACGAACAATGTTGTTCGGGCCATGGTCAGGCTGGCGGAGGCGCTCCAGACAGGCGCTTTGGACCGGGCCACGCTGGGTGTGGCTGCACTTTGGCATGATGTCGGCAAGGCCCACCCTGAGTTCCAGAAAGCGCTTCGGTGTGGCCCTTGCCAGCCGGATGATCGAGAAGGGCTGTATGCCAAATCGGAAAACCCCTACAACCCAAAGGCGATGGCGAAGGAGCGGCGGGGCTTCCGCCATGAGCTCGCGTCGGCGCTGGCCTGGCTTTCTGCCGCACCCGTTAACGCAAACGAACGCGACCTGATTGCATTCCTGATCGCGGCGCACCATGGAAAGGTAAGGCTGTCGATCCGTTCTCTACCAGAGGAGAAGGGGGATCCTGCCAACCCTGAGCGTCTCTTTGCGCGAGGCGTGTGGGATCGTGATATTCTTCCTTCCGTTCCAGGTGCGATGAACCAGAAAACTGAAATTGACCTGCGCCTTATGCAGATGGGGGACGGTGAAAAAGGTCCCTCATGGCTGGCGAAGACGACCGAGTTGAGGGATCGCTTGGGGCCAATGCGATTGGCCTACCTGGAAATGTTGCTGCGCGCGGCGGATATGCGTGCTTCTTCTCAGGAAGCCCGGGAATTCGCTGAACAAGCTGCCCCTTCCGCATATCAAAACCAAACCAGTACCCTGGAGCCCTGACCGTATGCCCACTCTGACTCTCGCCGGCTGCTCACCTATTCCGCTCGCGCATTACCTCAAGGCGCTGGGTATTCTGCGGCTCGTGGCAGAATCGCCGCATGGAGATTTGGCAGCCAAAGCTGGATGGAAAGCGGACCAGCTTTATTTAGAGTCGCGTTTTGATGAGAAGGACCTGGTCTCGTTCTTCCTCAACGATTATCAGCCAACACCAGTCATGGCACCCTGGAATGGGGGAAGTGGCTTTTATAAAAAGGATAACCACGAAGCATTGGATTCGATCGTAAAAAGTTCTTCCCCCCGGCTGGCAGAGTATCGTGCCGGGATTGGAGCAGCCGCACGGGCGGTCGATTTTCTGAAATTGAAGGAGAAACCCGACGGGGAGACCAAGGCGCAACTTCTCCAGCTGTGCCGCAACACGCTCCCCGATGATGCTCTCGCATGGTTGGATGCAGTTTGCGTGCTCAATCAGGAGGGCCCGAAATACCCGCCGTTGCTTGGGACGGGCGGCAATGATGGACGCCTGGAGTTTACCAACAATTTCATGCAGCGAGTTACGGAATTGATTGATCCTGTTAGCGGAGCGGCGACGGCTGACTCTGAACGATGGCTGCGCGCGGCTCTTTTTGGAGCTGCCACGCCGGGTTCGAGTGCGAAAGCACCAGTGGGACAATTCTTTCCTGGGGCGGCAGGTGGGGCGAACGGCACGTCCGGTTTCGATGCTCCATCCGCAGTAAACCCCTGGGATTTTATTTTGATGATCGAAGGTGCGCTGCTTTTTGCCGCAGCATCGGTAAAGCGCTTGGAATCGAGCCGCGACGGGGCATTGGTGTATCCGTTTTGTGTTCGACAGGCCGGTGTCGGCTACGCCAGCGCAACTCCGGCCGATGAAAAGGATGCGCGCTGTGAAATCTGGGTACCGCTTTGGAGCAAGGCGGCGACTTTGCCTGAACTGCGCGCGGTGTTCGGGGAAGGCCGCGCCCAGGTCGGGGGGCGTGCTGCTCGCAACGGAGTGGACTTTGCCCGCGCGGCCGTAAGTCTCGGGGTGGACCGAGGCATTTCTGCTTTCCAACGTTATGGATTTCAGGTCCGCAACGGTCTCGCTTATTTTGCGACCCCCCTCGCCCGAGTCGCCGTCCAGCGGAATGGGGCGGTTGATCTCCTTTCGGATATTGACCAATGGTACGAGCGGCTGCGGCAGAAGGCCGGCGCGCAAGCGAATCCTGCCGCACCCGCGGCGATAGCTCGCAGTTTGAATGAATTGGAGCGAGCAATTCTTGAGCTTTGTCGTGATGGCTGTCCTCGCTCTGTTCAAGCCGTCCTTGTTTGCCTGGGCCGAATGGAACTTGGGTTGGCCAGGAGCTTGAAGTGGAGCTCTGAAAATTACGTGAAGCCATTGTCCGGCCTCTGCGCTGAGTGGCTGAAGAAAGCAGACAACGGCAGCACCGAGTTTCGTCTGGCAGCGTCGCTCGCCGGAATCCGGGCGTCGATTGGAAAAGACAACCTGTGGCTCCGCCAGCATCTTGAGCCTGTGGAAATCACCACTGGCAAGGATCGCTCCTGGGCAAAATGGACAGAACAGCCAAGCAACGATGTGGTTTGGCACTCGGGCGACCTAGCGGATGCCATGAACGAGGTTTTTGCCAGGCGGATGGTCCGTTTTCAAAAAGCGGGTGTTGTTGGCTGGCCTGACCGGTCACCTTTTCAGGCGAAGTTGGAGGACATCACGGCCTTTGTCGAAGGACGCACGGATGATGCTTTGATGGGCGACCTCATTTGGGGACTGGGTTTGTTTGATTGGCAAAATCCTGAAATGGCTAAGACTGGGGCTTCGGACCAAAATATCCTTCCATACGATTGGAAGGAGGATGGCTATGGGGCAGTGCCTTCTTCATTCTACGCGCTCCTTAAGCTCTGTTTTCAGCCACACCAAGGCGAGCGCAAGATCCCGGTGAATCCCGCGATTCATAACCGTGCTCGACTAGGGAACGGTGAAGAAGCATCGAGGCTGGCCGCACGTCGGTTGCGTGGCTCTGGATTTCCGCCGCTGGTGGGCAGCCTGCCGGTGGTGAGTGGAGTAGCCCGTCGCACAGCAGCAGCCCTGTTATTTCCAATTAGCCCCCGAGATCGGTCCCTGCTCGAAAAAATCATTATCAACCAACCAGAACATCAACACGCATGAACCTCGAAATACTGAAAGACCAGCCTCGTTTGTTACTTCAGGCCAAGCTCAAGCCTATCCAGGGAGCGCGGTTCCAGCCCACGGGGTTCCCTGATCTGGGCGCCGCCACATTTGACGGGCCCGGCGGGGCGAAGATGCTCCTGGTGGAGTCCGCTCAGAGCATGGCGAACCGGCTGGAATCCGTTTGCTGGGACTCCAACGCGAATGATTGGGTGGAAGCATTGAAGGGGCTGCCGGCAGTTCTGGTCGTGGACAAAAACAAGAAGCCGTTGACTAATTCGGTCCTTGAGGCCCATCGGCTGAATAGCCCATATATCCTGGAGGGGAAGGACAAATCTTTTTTTGAGTTACTCCGCAAGGAGCTGGACATTACAGAAGTTGGGGCGGTGGACATACGCAAGCTGACTGCTGTGTTGTTGAAATATGACACCAATGCCCTTATTCACGGGGTGTTTTTAGCCAAGAAGGAAATTGCCGGAGGCCGGATGCGCTTGCCACGAGCACTGACCGCATTCATTGAGGCCGTTGAGGTTTCAACGGTGGCGAGTGGCGGGGTCAAGAATGACGCGGTTAATCCTTCTGGTGACACGGCAAAAGGTTTCGGCAACGTTCCATTTCACAGGGAGGAGTTCACCGGAAGTATAACGGCGTTTTTCAACCTCGATCTTGCCCTCATTCGAGGTTTCGGATTAGGCACGGATGTGGAAACGCTTTTGATTGCCATTTCGCTGTTCAAGATTCAGCGATTTCTCCGGAACGGCTTGCGCTTACGCACCGCTTGCGACCTCGATTTGGATGGCAAACTCACGGTCCAGCGCCCTGAAGGGTTCACCCTGCCTTCGCTGGACGAACTGGAGAAGGGCTTGCCTGCCTTCATCGCCAAGATTTTTGGTGGAAAAGATCGTTTCACCACAGTGGTTTTCGAAGGGTAATTGCATGACGGTTCTCGAACTCCGATTCCCTGCCGGTCGTTATCATGCCACTCCATGGGGGCGGCATGTGAATGAGGGAGCGGTGGAGTGGCCACCATCCCCATGGCGGCTGCTTCGCACTTTGATAGCAACGTGGTACCTGAAAGCCCGGCCTGAAGTAACGGAGGAAAGCCTGCGCTCACTCATTTCCAGCTTGGCCGCGCAGCCTCCACATTTTTATTTACCAAAAGCAACCAGCAGCCATACCCGGCATTATCTTCCGATTGTGGAGGGGAAAAATGAGAAAACAACCAAGGTTTTCGATACTTTTATCCAGGTGGATCCAAAAGACTCGGTCATGATCGCTTGGGACGCCGTCCTACCGGCAGACCAGATTAGAGCGCTGCAGATTTTGGCTTTGCGGATCGGATATTTTGGCAGAGCCGAGAGCCTGGTTGAGGCACGGGTACGGGGAGATATTGCTCAGATAAACCCAAATGCCTCGCCACTCTCCGATGGTAAGGAAATTCCGAACAGTTCGGAATTGGTTCGATTGCTTTCGCCTTTACCGGACTCGCAATATGACTTGTGGCGGACGGACTTTCTGGCCAAAAATTCTGCGCCTGCCGGTAGCTCATTCAAGAGTTCCGCGAAAAAAAGCCCCCCGAAAAAAGCCAAGACTCCGGACGTTCCAGCCGATTTATTCGCTGCGCTGCAGGCCGATACCGGTGCACTTCAAGCGGCAGGATGGAACCTCCCTCCCGGGGCGGCTTTCGTTAACTATTTGCGGCCGGCGGATTCTTTTGCTCCAGCCCCGCGAGCCCCGCAGAGCTCCAGGGAAAGCAATCCTACCGTGGCAAGGTATGCGGTGGTGAGCAAAGTACCGCCACGCATTACTCAGGCCCTTTTCGTTGCCGACAAGGTTCATGATGCCTTGTGCAAATGGTCGGACCAAGGAAATGGCCCTGCTGAGGTTTTTAGCGGGGTCAACCAAGCCGGCAATCCTCTGACGGGACACCAGCACGCGCACATCTTCTGCGAAGCTCAAGGCCCTCGCGATGTGATCAGTCATCTGACGGTATGGTGTCCTAGCGGTTTTGATGAGCGGGCTAGCCTTGCGCTTCGACGCCTCAACCGAATTTGGGGGCATGGCGGGCACGACTTGCGCCTGGTTTTGATCGGACTAGGGACCAGGGAGACGTTTCCGGATTGCACACTGTTTGGCAGCTCAACAATATGGACGTCCTTAACCCCGTTCGTGCCCACGCGGCATGCGAAAACATTCCGGGATGGAAGACCGAAGATCGACGCCGCCACCGGCTGTCAGGTTGGGTCCGCCGGGCATGACCTGCTGAGGTTTTTGTCTTTGGAGCCGAACAAGGCCGGGGCGGAGGTTCGTCAGTTGAAGAACCTTCATTTAGGGAATTGTGGGACGGGACGCACACTGCGCGCAATCCAGTTTCAAACGTTACGCCACCATGGCGGCGGGATGCGTGGCTCGGGAGAGGGGGCGTTTTTCAGCATCACTTTTCCACAATCGGTGACAGGGCCGCTAGCCCTTGGTTATGCGTCTCACTTTGGCCTTGGTTTGTTCGTGCCAGTTACTTTGGAGAAGAACTCTTAAACGGAGACAAAAACCTATGAACGAGCAAACGCCTGCTGAGCAGCTCTCGCTCCTCGGCGCGCTGTCGGAGCCAGTGAGTCGAATTCCAACGACTGAGAACCGGAACAGTGACGCCTCAAGGTATTCGGAGAGCGAGTCGGAGACCAAACAGCACGGATTAGCTGTCGAGCTTGAAAATCCGCTGCCTGCTGGCAGTTTTGGCGCGGTGCTTCCGGTGGATGGAGCAGTGATGGTGGAAGCAGTGGAGCAGGGTTTTGTGGTTAAAGTAGTGCCTGGCAATGAAGGATTGAAGACTGAGAACCCAGCGCGGCCAGGCACTCTCGGCAGAGGGGATGCTGGCGATGAGGAGGGGCGCAGAGCAGGGGACGGTAGTGCGAGGAAGAAGGAAGTTTCAGGGGCAGACTTTATCCCGTCCCGTATGCTGAACGAGTTCGTTTATTGTCCACGCTTGTTTTATTACGAGTACGTGGAAGGGGTGTTTGTGGAGAGTGCGGACACCATTCGCGGGAGCGCGATTCATCAGCGGGTGGATTCGGGGAGCGGGGCAATGCCCACAAAAAAGGCGGAAGGTCGAAGGCCAAACGCTAAAGGTGGGGATAAGGAGGAAAGCAAAGAAGAGACTGCGGGGTCCAACGGGGGAGAGGAGACTCCCGCCGCAACGGAGGAACCGGCAGTGATCCATAGCCGGTCGGTGCAGATGGGGTCGGAGCGGCTGGGAGTGATCGCGAAAATGGATTTGGTGGAGGTGCGGGGCGGCCTTGTGGACGTGGAGGTCGGCAATACCGGCGACTTATTTACGGCGCTGGAGGTATGCCCGGTGGACTACAAAGCTGGCGCGCCGAAGGAAGGCGAGGAGGCGAATGAATTGTGGGACACGGACAAAATGCAGCTCGGGTTGCAGGCGTTAATCTTGCGGGACAATGGCTATGCCTGCAACGAGGGCGTTATTTATTATCGGGCCACAAAGCAGAGGGTGAAGCTGCCGATTACAGAAAGCCTGGAGAGATGGATCCGGGAGAAAATCGAGGAGGCGCGAAGGGTGATGACGGGCCCGATTCCCGCGCCGCTGGAGCATTCGCCGAAGTGCGTGCGGTGCTCGCTGGCGCCGGTGTGCCTGCCGGATGAGACCCGAATGCTGGGAGTGAAAACCGAGGAATCGTCGACCTGCGACGCGCAGATTGAACAGTGCAGGGGGCAGAATTCCAAAGATGCCGAAGGCCCGCGCCGTTTAATGGCCGCGCGGGACGACATGCGCCCGCTCTACCTGAATACCCAGGGCTACCGGGTGGGGTGCAAGGACGAGGTGATTCAGGTGAAGGAAAAGGACAAGGTGGTGGACGAATGCCGGATGCGGGACCTGTCGCACGTGGCGTTGTTTGGGAACATCCAGATTTCCACCCAGGCGATTCAGGCGCTTTGCGAACTGGAAATACCGGTGACGTATTTCTCGATGGGCGGGTGGTTTTATGGCATCACGCGGGGGCATCAGTTAAAAAATGTATTCCTGCGGATGGAACAATTTCGGATCGCGCGGGAGGAGGGGACGTGCCTGGCGCTGGCGCGGCGTTTTGTCCATGGGAAGATACGAAATCATCGGACGATGCTGATGCGCAACCATCTTGAGCCGCCTGAAGCAGCGATTCTGAAGTTGAAACGGGCTTCGGAGGATGCGCTGGAAGCAGGCTCACTCGAAGAACTGCTCGGGATGGAAGGCGCGGCGGCGAGCCAGTATTTTCAGCAATTCAACGGGATGATCAAAATCGCGAATGACCTGAGCGACCCGGCGCAGGAATTGAATCCGGAGCGGCAGCTTGCTTTCAATTTTAATTTTGCGGGACGGAACCGGCGTCCACCGACGGACCCCGTGAATGCGATGCTTTCGCTGGCTTACAGCCTTTTGAGCAAGGATTGCACGCTGGCGGCCACGGCGGTGGGATTCGATCCCTATGTGGGCTTTTATCACCAGCCCCGGTTCGGGCGCCCCGCGCTGGGGCTAGACCTGATGGAGGAGTTTCGACCGTTGGTGGCCGAGTCGACGGTGTTGAACTGCATCAACAACCGGGTGATTACGGAAAAGGATTTTGTGCGGGCCGGCGAAGCGGTGAATCTTTCAGCAGCGGGGCGGAAGAAGTTTTTCCAAACTTACGAGCAGAGGATGAGTTCGCTGATCACGCATCCGTTATTCGATTACAAGGTGAGCTACCGGCGGGCGCTGGAGCTGCAGGCGCGGCTGCTGGCCAAGGCGTTGATGGGAGAGATCGCGGAGTATATACCGTTGCTGACGAGGTAAATCATGAGAACCACTTACCTGGTATGCTACGATATCGCCGATGACAAACGGCTGCGGAGAGTTTACAAGACCTGCTATAACTTTGGGGATCATTTGCAGTTCTCCGTTTTCGAATGCGACCTGAGTCCGGCGGAAAAGACGGAGTTCGAGACCGCCCTGGGAAAAATCATCAACCATGATGAGGATCAGGTGCTGTTTGTGGCACTAGGGCCGTCCGAAGGCAGGGGCGATCGCGTGATTAGCGCGCTGGGTCTGCCCTACACGAAGCTCGATGCGCCTTGCTTCGTGGTGTGAAGGCTATTGGCGAGATCTTTGACATTTGAAACCGCGAGCGGCGGGGTGATGCTTCGCACCCCGCCTTCGCTCGCACGTTGTAAACGGCTGTTGGTTAAAC
>JAQGOV010000199.1 GCA_028293425.1 Verrucomicrobiales bacterium | reverse complement strand
GCGTGTTTCCATTTGATAACCGTTGCGCGTCTCCGGCGTTCTCGACTCCAGTATATTCCCAGACAACCTTTCCAGTTGGATCGACCTCCCGCACGGCTCCCTCGCCCTCGTGCGCCGCGAGGATATTACCGTTCGCGAGCTTATGGATGTTGCGAACTTGGAGGTGGTAGGAGGCGTGGCTCGTACTCAGCGGGGTAACATGGACGACCTCCCCTTTGGGACTCACCTCGACCGCGCGGCAGGGTCCCTGCTCGGCGACAAGGGTATTGCCATTCGGCAGACGACTGCAGCCGAGCACCTGCGGGCAGGCGCTCACGAAATTCCAGATCTCTTCGCCCTTGCGAGTCACTTCGCGCACACCGGTCGGCTTGCCGCCATAGGCGTAAAGGACGTTGCCATTCGGCAGCACCTCGAACATCACGGCAATGCTCGGGGGCTTGTGCTCCCAGATGATCCTGCCTGTGTCATCTAGTTCAACCAGTCGATTCGGGCCTTTGCCATACTCAAAAAACATCAGACGATGCCGGCTGAGTGAGTCGGCTGCGGGAGCTGGCATCGAATATAACAGCGTGAGGATAGCAGCGATGAAGCCTTGGAGTTTCATAATCAAAAGAGGAGCCCGGGACGAACTTGAACCGCCGTTTGCAAGGGAGTCAACCAATTGGAAGATGCCTCGGCAAAGTTTTTACTGGCAATGGGCATCTCCGCAGGCTTACAAGTTAGGAGTCACCCGTCAATCGAAATGCCAGCGCTATACCAGAGCCAGCTCGCCGCGTCCTTTGTGCGTCTGAGCCACGGTTGCGCGAGCCTGTCATCACCGGAGGCAACCACGTGACCTCCGCGGCTTTCAGCGAGTTTCCCGGCCTGCGACGCAAAATCGCTTGGCGGGTGCTCCCGCTTGTGTTCGTGCTTTATATTGTGGCCTACTTGGACCGGGCCAACGTGGGCTTCGCGAAGCTGCGCATGGCGAGCGACCTCAAGTTCTCCGAGCAAGTGTTCGGGCTTGGAATCGGGATCTTTTTTATTGGCTATCTGATCCTGGAAATTCCGGGTGCCCTGTTGGTCGAACGCTGGAGCGCGCGCAAATGGTTTGCACGCATTCTCATTTCATGGGGAGCGATCTCCTCGTTGACCGCGTTCGTCCATACGCCCATGCAGTTCTACGTTGCAAGGTTCCTGCTGGGAGTGGCGGAGGCCGGCTTCTTTCCCGGGATCATCGTTTATTTCACCCACTGGTTCATCCGCGCGGATCGTGCGCGCGCACTCTCAGGGCTTGTCATGGCCGTTCCCTTTAGCCTAATGCTCGGCGCTCCCGTGTCCGCGTTGCTCCTCGATGTCCACTGGTTGGATTTGGTCGGTTGGAAATGGTTGTTCATCCTCGAGGGATTGCCCGCGGTTGCACTGGGCATCTTCACGTTTTTCTACATGACCGACCGCCCCCGCAATGCGAAGTGGCTCGCTCCCGAGGAACGGGACTATTTGGAAGACTTACTGGCCGCAGAGGCCTGCCCAAAACCCGGTGCCGTCCCGGTTGGGAAAGGAATTTGGCAGGCGTTGCGCTCGCCGACGGTTTGGCTCCTGGCATTCGGCATTTTCGCAACCAACACCGGCGGTTACGCGCTCGCCTTCTGGCTGCCCACCACGGTGAAGCATCTGTCCAGCGGTTCCGACCACGCCGCCCTGTTCTATAGCGGCCTCTTTTTCGCGTGTGGTCTTTTCGGGGTGTTTATCTCCGGCCAATCCTCCGACCGAACCGGCGAACGCAAATGGCATTGCGTCGGAGGCCAGGTTGCAACGGCCCTCTTCCTGGCGGGAAGTGTGATTCCTGGACAACCCTTCCCACTTGTAATGGTCTGGCTGTGCGCCACTGGCTTTGCGGCTTACTTCTGGCCTTCGCCGTTTTGGACATTACCCACGCTCACCCTCACTGCTTCGGCAGCCGCTGTGTCGATCGGTTTCATCAATATGCTGGCGAATCTCGCAGGTTACCTCGGTAACCACTTTTATGGCTGGCTGCGCGGCCACGAGGCCACCGACACCACCTGCCTCCTTTTTCTGGCTGCCTGCTATTTGTTGGGCGGGATCCTGATTAGCTTTATCCGGGTGCATCGGGAACGTCCCGCCGCCCCTCAACCGCTTACTCCAAAACATGAACCCCACACTACTAAAGATTGTCATCACTGATTGGACCTTCCCCGACCTCAGCGTGGAGGAAAAAATCCTGAATACCAATGGCCTGGACCTGGCCGCCCGCCAATGTAAAACCGAAGCGGATCTGATCAGCCTTTGCGCGGATGCCGACGCGGTGATTACCCAATTCGCGCGCATCAACGCCAACGTAATCGCCGCCATGCAGAAGGCCCGCGCCATTGTCCGCTACGGCATCGGCGTGGATAACGTGGACCTCGATGCAGCTCGCTCGCGCGGCATTCCCGTCTGCAACGTCCCGGATTATTGCATCGACGAAGTAGCGGACCAGACGCTGGCGTTCATCCTGGCCACGACCCGCCAGGTGGTGTCCCACACGAATCATTTACGCGCCGGCCATTGGGGCCTGGCCACGCCACTCCCCAGCATGAAAGCATTGCGCGACCTGACGGTTGGCGTGGTGGGTTTCGGACGGATCGGCCGCGAGGTGGTCAAACGGCTCATCCCATTCAAGTGCCAGGTGCGCGTTTTCGATCCGGTGGTCCCTGGGACAGAAATCGAGAAGCTGGGTGCCCGGCCCGTCAGCTTCGAAGATTTGCTGAAGGAAGCGGACGTCCTGACATTGCATTGCCCGTCCACCGCGCAAACCCGCAGGCTGATGAACTGTGAAACCCTCACTAAATTGAAGCCGGGCGCAATCCTAATCAATGTAGGCCGCGGCGATTTGGTGGATCCGGAGGCACTCACTGCCGCTCTGGCCAGCGGGCACCTCGGCGCGGCGGCCCTCGATGTCTTCGACCCCGAACCGATTCCATCCGGTCACCCGTTGCTTTCCATGTCGAACGTCCTCCTCGCCCCGCACATTTCCTCCTGCAGTGTCCCAGCCGTGAAAAAACTCCGCGAATCGGCCACCAATCTGGCAGTAGCGGCGGTACTGGGAAAGCCGCTGGGCACCGTCGTCAACGGAGTGAAGCGATGACCAAGTCCGCGAGCGCAGCACGCACGGTTCATTTCGACGCCCTTCACGCGTTCACGAAGGATGCTTTCGAATCCGCGGGTCTGCAACCGCCTGATGCGGTTACCGGCGCAGACGTGCTCGCAACAACGGACTCCTGGGGCGTATTCACTCACGGCACGAAATCCCTGGCTGGTTATCTGCGTCGTCTTCAGACAGGCGGATTGCGCCCGCGGGGCATTCCTCGCGTTGCCTCCGAAGGCGGCGCATGGGCCATCGTTGATGGCGATTCGGCGCTGGGCATGGTCACGTCCGTTTTCGCAGTCCGCACCGCCATCGCCAAGGCCAGGCAGCAGGGCATCGCGTATGTGGGCGTTCGGAACAGTTGCCATTTCGGCGCTGCCGGTTACTACACGTGGCTTGCGGCGCAGGAAGGCTTCATCGGCATAGCCATGTCAAATGACATTCCTTCCGTGGCCGCTCCCGGTTCACGTGGTGCCATCACGGGAAGCAACCCTCTTTCCTACGCCGTTCCTGCGGGACGTTATCGTCCCATGTTGCTCGACATGTCCACGGCCACCGTGGCGGGAGGCAAAGTTTACGCTGCTCGAATGCGCGGCGAGCCCATCCCGGATACCTGGCTCGTGGGCGCTGATGGAAAACCCACTACCGATCCGAGCGGCTATCCGCAGATTGGCGCATTGCAACCAGCCGCCGGCCATAAAGGTTACGGTTTGTCGCTCCTCATCGAAACCCTCTCCGGCCTCCTCACCGGGGCCGCCTTTACCTGGCGCGTCGGCAATTGGATGTGGGACGACGGCAAGCAACCCACAAATCACGGCGCGGCCTTTGTTGTGATTGATACGAATGCGATCATGCCGGCCGCTCAGTTTGCCAGCCGCATGGAATCGCTCATTGATGAAATTCATGCTGCGCCGCTGGCCGAAGGCGCGAGCCAACTGCGGGTGCCGGGAGAAATCGAGTGGGAACGGCACGAGCAGGCGATGAAGCAAGGAATCGCGCTTCCAGAAGATGTCCTGACGAACCTAAGGAAGGCGGCAGATATGGCGGGACTTTCACCGGAGTGGTTGACATAATTTTCTTACTATGATGCCTGCGATGTTTAACCTCACCGGCAAAGTCGCGCTTATCACCGGTGCTGCTCAAGGCCTGGGGCGCGCCATGGCGCTTGCCCTCGCCGACGCCGGAGCGGACACCCTGCTCGTTGATCGTAATGACGTCGGCGCAGGTGAAACCGCCGCCATCATCCAAAAGCTCGGGCGACGCGCGGTAACCGCGAAATGCGATGTCTCCGACCTGACTCAGATTCGCGGCCTATTCCTGCGTCTGGACGCGGAATTTGGCCGCATTGATTTTCTCGGCAACGTGGCTGGGGACGGCATCCTCGGAAAGCCCGAGGAAATCTCCCTCGAAGAAGTGGAGCGCTGCTGGCGCAACCTTGTCCTCGGCCGCTTCTGCATGTGCCAGGAAGCAGGGCGTCGCATGCTTGCGGCCGGCCGTGGCAGCATCGTCAATATCGGCTCGCTTGCCAGCATCACTTCCCTCGGGCGTGGACACGTCGCTTACAGCATGGCCATGGGCGCGGTCGCGCAAATGACGCGCGAACTGAGCACCGAATGGGCAGGCCGAGGCGTACGGGTCAACGCCATTCTCCCCGCGCAAGTCGTTAACCCCGGCCTGGAGCACCGCATGGCGGAGCGTCCGGACTTGCGAGACAGATTTCTGAGCGGCATTCCTGCCGGAAGACTTGGCCACCCCGACGACATCAGGGGCCTCGCGGTCCTCCTCGCCTCGGACGCATCGAGCTGGATCACCGGCGCACTCATCCCGATGGACGGCGGAAATCTCGCCGCCAATGCGGGAGCAACCGTGGGAGAGTGGAAATGACGATTTTCGCAACATCAAATCCCATCGAGCTTTATCGCTCCATGCAACTCATCCGGCAAACGGAGGAGCAACTCGCGCGCTGCCATCAGCGTGGGCTGATTCACGGCGCCTGCCATACCTATGTTGGGCAGGAAGCCGTCGCCGTGGGTGTCTGCGCGCACCTGCGCGACGAGGACGTCGTATTCAGCACCCACCGCGGTCACGGCCACGCCCTGGCCAAAGGTTTACCTCCCATTGAGCTGATAGCGGAACTCTTCGGACGCGCGACCGGCTGCTCGAGAGGCCGCGGTGGAAGCATGCATCTTTTCGCGCCGGAGATTGGCATGATGGGCACGAGCGGCATTGTCGGGCCATGCATCCTGCAAGCCGCGGGTGCGGGCTACAGTTTCAAATTGCTCAAGCTGGACCGGGTGGCAGTTGCCTTCTTTGGAGATGGCGCTGTGAACAATGGTGCATTCCACGAAGGCCTGAACATGGCTAGCATCTGGCGCCTGCCTGTCTTGTTCATTTGTGAGAACAACCAGTTCGCGACCGAAGTTCCTTTTAGCTACGCCTCCGGAAATCCGAGCGTGGCCAGCCGTGGCGCAGCCTACGGCATCCCGGGTGTCGAGGTCGATGGCAACGAAGTGCAAACAGTGGCCGAAGCAGCCGGCGCAGCCGTCCAGCGCGCTCGTTCCAACGGCGGCCCAACTTTGATCGAGTGCAAAACCTATCGCACCCGGCCGCACTCCGAAGGCATGGGCGATTACACTTACCGCACGCGCGAGGAAGTCGCATCGTGGCGCGAACGTTGCCCCATCAAGCGCCTCCGGGTGGAAGTGGTAAAGCAGAATCTGGCGACCGAGGCCCAACTGGACGCCATGGATAAAGAAATCCAGGCCCAGGTTACAGCCGCGAGCCAGGCAGCGGAAAACGCCCCTTGGCCCGAAGCCGCCACCGCCAGCACGCACGTCTATTTTGAATCAGTCAGGGAGTCGAATCACAAGGCAACGACGGCACCTCCAACCCACCCGCCTGCGCAGCGGGAAATCTCGTTCGCGGCAGCGACCGTGGAAGCGCTGGACCACGAAATGGCTCGGCAACCCGGCATCTTTGTCATGGGCGAAGGCATCGGTGTGCGCGGCGGAAATTTCGGCACCACTGCCGGGCTTTTTGCGAAGTATGGGCCAGAACGGCTCTGCGACACGCCTATCTGCGAGCGCGGCTTCGTTGGTTTGGGCTGCGGCGCGGCCATGACCGGCACCCGCCCTGTGATTGATTTCATGTTCGTCGATTTTCTGAACGACGCTTTTGGTGAACTGATCAACCAAATTGCCAAGATGCAATACATGAGCAGCGGGCGCTTGAAGATGCCCATCCTGCTGCGTGGTTGCATTGGCATTGGTCACAGTGCAGCCACCCATCACTCGGGCAGTTACCATTCCATTTACAGTCACATCCCAGGGTTGCGCGTCGTGATCCCCTCCACACCCTATGACGCAAAAGGCCTCCTGACACATGCCCTGCGAAGCAACGATCCCGTCCTTTTCCTCGAACCACGGGAGTTGATGGCCACGAAAGGCCCGGTGCCCGCCGAGCCTTACGAAATCGAATTCGGAAAAGCACGGATTACCCGCGAGGGAAGCGACCTCACAGTCGTGGCGGTTGGCTTTATGGCACAGCGTTCATTCATTGCCGCCGAACAACTCGCCAAGGAAGGCTTCTCCATCGAAGTCCTTGACCCTCGAACCATCTCGCCGCTCGATACTGCTGCCATCCTCGTTTCCGTGAAAAAGACCGGCCGGCTGCTGATTGTGGATGAAGCCTTCGCTCCTTGCAGTCTCGGGGCCGAGATCGCCGCGCAGGTGGCGGACGCCGGCTTTGACGACCTTGATGCTCCGATCCGTCGCCTTAACGGCGTGTTCACCCCCACACCTTACAGCCCGCCCCTTGAGAAAGCTGTCATCCCGCAGGTCGAAGACATCATCCAAGCCATGCGGAACATCCTCGAAGAATAAACCCCTGATTCAAATGGCCATCGAAATTATTGTGCCCCGTCTCGGCTGGTCCATGGAAGAAGGGAAATTCGTCGCCTGGCTTAAGCAGGACGGCGAGTCCGTCCGTGCCGGCGAAGCACTCTTTAGCATCGAAGGCGACAAGGCGGTCCAGGAAATTGAATCGATCGATAGCGGCCTCCTCCGCATCGCTCCAAGCGCTCCTGCGCCCGGCGAAACCATTCACGTCGGCGACATCCTTGGATACCTCCTCTCCGAGGGCGAAGAACTGCCTGATGCGACCCCATCTCCCAAGGTCACTGACCGTGGGACCATTGCCGATCAATCAATCCCGAATACAGCTAGCGCACCAATTTCCGCTTTCCCCCAGGCAAGGCCCACTCCCGCCATCAGCCCCAGAGCACTGCGTGTGGCAGCCGAACTCGGTGTGGACTGGTCAATGATCCGAGGCTCAGGCCGCACCGGACGCATACGCGAGAAAGACATCCGCGGCGCGGTGACCCGTCCCACTACGGCCCCCCTTCCAAGCATGCGCGAAGCTATTGCCCGACGGATGCTGCAAAGCGTGCGCAGCACCGCGCCGGTAACGCTGCACACTACCGCCTGCGCGGATGGCCTGGTGAGATTGCGCCACCACGTAAGAGCCGCGGCAGGCAATTCCAGCGCCGTTGTACCCAGCTACACAGACATGCTCGTGAAGCTTGCGGCTGCCGCCCTCGAACTGCACCCCGCTCTCAACGCGAGCTGGGACAATGACAACCTTGTCCCATCATCCTCCATCCACATCGGAGTGGCCGTGGATACAGAGGCCGGGTTGCTCGTACCCGTCATCCGTGACGTGCCCCGTTTCTCACTGAGGGAGATTGCCAGCCGTTCTCTGGAACTCATCACGCGCGCACGAGCTCGGAAGCTTTCCGCGGACGAAATGCAAGGCGGCACCTTCACCGTCACGAGCCTCGGCTCTTTCGGAATCGACGCCTTCACTCCGATCATCAACTACCCGCAATGCGCCATTCTCGGTGTCGGCCGGATCCTGCGCCAGCCCGTGGCGGACGCAAACAACATAGTCCTGCGCGACATTATTTCTTTAAGCCTCACCTTCGACCATCGCGCCCTCGACGGTGCCCCCGCCGCGCGCTTTCTCCAAACCCTGTGCGGTTTGATCGAAAAGGAAACGGGTGACCCCAACATGAAATCACATCTGCGCTCTTAACCTTGCTATGTCTTCAACCGTTCTCGTCACGGGCGGCGGCGGCTTCATCGGCACTTGGGTGGTGCGGGACCTTTTGCAACGTGGCCTTTCAGCCGTGGTGCTGGATGCGGGAGAACGCCCGGGACGTTGGGAACGCGTCATGGGCCCTGTCAGCCACAAGGTCCCATTTGTTCGCGGCAGCCTGCTCGATCGGGAACTCCTGCGCAAAGTGTTCGCCGATTACCGAATCACCCACGTCATCCACCTCGCGGCTCTCCTCACACCCGCGTGCCAGGCCGACCCGTACGAGGGTTGCCTCGTCGATGTCCTCGGCGGCGTTGCTCTCCTGGAACAAGTCCGGGCCTGCGCCAACCAAATCCAGGGCCTCTCTTACGCCAGCTCGGTTGCGGTGTTCGGAGACGAACCGGATCACCCGGGCGAAAATGCCGAAACAGGAAATCAACCTCCGACATTCTATGGCGCCTTCAAGAAATCATTGGAGTTGATCGCGCGCCAATACTGGCGGCACTTCCAAATTGCGTCGGTGGGAATTCGCCCACAGGTCGCCTACGGCCCCGAGCGCGATGTGGGCCTCACAGCCGGACCATCCCTGGCAGCCAAGGCCGCCGCCCGCGGCGAGCCGTTCTCCATCAGCTATACCGGCAGCGTCGGTTATGATTACGTCGAAGACGTTGCCCGGGCCTTCGTGCGCGGAGCCTTGGAAACACCTCCCGGCGCACATCTCGTGGATCTCCCCGGTGAAATGGCCAACGTTGAGCAGGTCATCGCCGCCATCGGGACTACGCTGCCCAAAGCCGCCGCGTTGCTCTCCGCCAATGGCCCCCCAATTCCTGCACACCTACCACCTGCCCCGTGTTATATCTCCACTCTGTATCCGGATTGGAAAACGACCTCCCTCGTCGAAGGTATGCGCCGAACACTGGCGTTCTATGGCTCAGAAGCAGCCAAGTCCCCGAGCTGACTCGCCATGACTTATCCACCCAGCAGCGGCTTCATCCCTGCGAATGCCGTGGCAAATCGAGGGTTGTTCTCCACACCTGGCTGGGCTATTCTTCAAACGTTCGGCATGTTAAAAATCTATGGAAAGTCCCATGGGCGCTTGTGCGACGGTCTGTCGCGACGTGACTTTCTGAAAATCGGCGGCCTTTCGCTCGGCGGACTTTCCCTTCCACAATTGCTCCAGGCAGAACAACTTGCAGGCATTCGCAAGTCGCACAAAGCCGTGATCATGATTTACCTGGTGGGCGCTCCGCCGCATCAGGACATGTTCGACCTGAAGATGGATGCGCCCCTGGAAATCCGCGGTCCGCACCGCCCCATGCGCACCAATGTTCCGGGCATTCAAATCTCCGAGCACATGCCTCGTTGCGCGAAGATCATGGATAAGCTCGTGCCCATTCGCACGATGTATGGGTCGCCTACGGGTGATCACGACTCCTTTATCTGCTACACCGGCCGCCCGGTGCCCAATCAACCGGCGGGTGGCTGGCCATCAATGGGCTCCGTGCTCTCCAAGCTCAAAGGGCAGACCACTCCAGCCATCCCAGCCTTTGTCGGCCTTGCTCCTAAAGCAGGCCATCCTCCCTACGGTTCACCCGGTCTTCCCGGATTTATCGGCCCAGCGCATGCCGCGTTTCGTCCGAACGGCCCCGGAATGGAGGATTTGAAACTGAACGGCGTCACGCTTGAAAGACTCGCCGACCGCAAAGCGTTGCTGGCCGGCTTTGATCAGTTCCGCCGCGACCTCGACCAGAGCGGCGTCGTGGAAGCGCTCGACTCATTTAACCAGCAGGCCTTCAACGTTCTCACCTCGAGCAAGCTCATGGAAGCCCTCGACATCAGCCGTGAGCCCACCAAGGTCCGCGAGCGTTACGGAAAGGGCGACCCGAAAAACTATGGCGACGGAGCCCCGCGCAACTGCGAGCACTTCCTCATCGCCCGCCGCCTGGTAGAAGCTGGCGCGCGTTGCGTGACGCTGAATTTTGGCCGCTGGGATTTTCACAGCAACAACCACAAAGAGCTCCTCACCCACCTGCCTCTTTTCGACCAGGCCATGAGCGCATTGGTCGAGGACCTTCACGAGCGCGGATTGGACAAAGATGTCGCCGTGGTGGCTTGGGGCGAATTTGGCCGCACCCCACAAATTAATGCCGACGCTGGCCGCGACCACTGGCCACAACTCGGCTGTGCTCTGCTCGCTGGCGGCGGCATGAAGACCGGCCAGGTCATCGGTGCAACCGATCGTCTCGGCGGCGAGATCACCGATCGCGGTGTCCATTTCGGCGAAGTCTTCGCCACCCTCTACCGCCAACTCGGCCTCGACCCCAACCAAATCACCATCCCAGACTTCTCCGGCCGTCCCCAATACCTGGTCGATGGCTGGCAGCCGATGCCCGAGTTGATTTAATGCTGGTCAAATCCCGCCATGAGATCCTTATCCACCAAAACTTGGATAGCAGGTCTTTCGGTCACAACCCTGCTGGCAATCTTCGGCGCGAGCACCTTGCTGGCGCAAAACCAAGGCGAAGGAGGCTTCAAGCTGCCAACCAGGGTAGGCGAAACCATCACCATCGAAATTCCCGGATTGCCTGCGGGAGCCAAGAAACTTGAGTTCATCATGGTGCCCGGCGTCGGAAAGGTAAAACCATTCCTGCTCGGCAAATACGAAGTCACTCAAGGGCAGTACGAGGCCCTCATGCACAAGAATCCGAGCACGTTCAAGAAAGGTCCGGACTATCCGGTGGAGCAAATGAGTTGGCAGGACTCGAAGGATTTCTGTGGCGAACTCAAGAAAATCCTTCCGCCCGAGCTGCAAACCAGGTTGAGCTTTCGACTGCCCACGGATGAAGAGTGGAGCGCGGCCGTCGGGCTGCCAGAGGAAAAGGGCCGCACGCCGGAGGCGAAATCCGGTAAAATAAAGAAAGTGTTCCCGTGGGGCATAGAATGGCCACCTCCGAAAAATGCCGGGAATTACACGGATGACATCAGCCGCCGAGCCACGGAGGGCAAGGACGGAACGCCCGTCGTCCCCGGCAGCTACGATGGCTTTGCCGATACCGCCCCTGTGGGCAGTTATCCTCCGAACCAATTTGGCCTCTACGATATGGGAGGGAATGTATGGGAATGGGTTGAGGACTGGCTCGACGACGAAGAAAATATCCGGGTGGTCCGCGGGGCTGCCTTTTTCACCACGAGTGAAAGCCAGATTATTTCTTCCTATCGCGGACGTCCTCCCATCGTTCGGAATTTCGCGAGCGGCTTTCGCGTGAGGCTGGAGGTAAATCAATGAACCGCCTTTTGGCCAAGACTCGGGTGGCCGCCACCTTGACAACGTTGCTCCTCTGCCAAACGTTACCTTACGTTTCCGCCGCTGCGGACGAGCCCGGCGCTGCTCAGAAGCTCGCCGGCCCCGCGGACTATGGGTTGTCCAATTCTGTGTCCATCGCCTTAGGTGGGAATGAACAGGGCTACGGGCTCAAGCATATCAGCAACCTCAAGGACGGTCTAACTACCGTTGAGACTATCGATGGTGTAGCTGCGCGCTCCTTGCGTCTGGATGGCACCCGGACCACGTTGAACTTCTATTTTCAAATCGAGCCAGGTTTTAAAGAAAAAGACCTCGGTAATGTCCGCTTTGAAATCGAGTATCTGGCTCCGCAGCTTGGCACCTTGGGCATCCACTACGATGCAATGGACTCGGACACCGTGAAGAACGCGAGGTATCGAGAGGCCAGTGTTCAGATTACCCTGCAGGGCTCCAGGGATTGGAAAAAGGCAACCTTTCACACTCGAGGTGATGCCATTTTTAGCAACCGACAGAATGGACGGGCGGACTTTCGAATCTGGGCGAAAACACCCGTCCTGCATATTCGGCAAGTCACTGTCACGAGGGAGGCATCGCTGGACGAGAAGTGGAACAACCAATTCTCCGGGACTAACCAGGTCACCGTGCTGCTCGGACAAGAGAAACCTGACGAGGAAGGCTTGCGGTATGTCACCCAAGGAGGCCACGCCACCCCTGAACTCCTGGGTGGAGTCCCCTGTCGCCACTTGGACCGCACAAGGGAGGGCAGAATGTTTGCCTCCATCTATTTCGCCATCAGCCCCGGCTTCAAACGCCAGGGCCTCAAGAACGCACGGGTCGATATCGAATATCTTGCCAAGCCAGAGACCGCCTTCAGGTTGCAATATGATGCCATGGAGGGAGACACCCGGCGGTTATACAAGCCGCTGCTGCCCGCCGGTGCCAAGGTCATGAGATTCGGCACCGGCGCGGACTATGCAACTATCCCCAATCCTGGCGTTTGGAGCACAGCCACTTTCCACCTGACCAACGGCGTCTTTGCGAACTCCCAACGTGACGGAGCCGACTTCCGTCTCGAGGTGCTTCCCCCCGAAATCTACCTGCGCCGTGTCACGGTAACGCGCGAAGACGCTGCACCTGCAATCCGGCCCACCAGTCCTTAAGCTGGGCCAAAGGGCGACCAAACTCACCTAGGGGTCTCCATTACCCGATAGAACGTTCCGGGACGCGGCGACATTGAGGCTGAGTAATTCCAAAGTACCGCGGCCGGTCGATTGGTGGCAAGAGGTGTCCAGTGCGTCAGGTCCGTCGAGGATTGCAGAACGTAAGTCCGACCCGGGATGACATTCACGTTGATCGCCAAAGTGCCGCCCGCGAGTATTTCTGGCCTCAGAAGTTTCAAAATCGGATCGGGCTGAAGTCGCAGCGTGCCCGGGCAATCGTAATCCTCAGGGCTGAAATCATCGTCGCACGCATCGTCATTATCACCGCCGCAGTCGGGCGGCGGAACGTAGTTGCAAAAGTTTCCCCCCAGCAAGGTGGCCCCATCACTTTGGCGTCCCAGGGTCATGATGCTGGCACGGTTGGGCAAAGCCGGAGCGAATCCAACGTCGAGGGAACCATCGACGTTCAGCCTGGCCAGAAAGGCGCGGTCCGTTCCCGCGACTTTGCTGAAAGGACCGGCAATGACGATTCGACCGTCAGACTGACTGAACAAAGTCGTGACTGACCCATCCACTCCACCTGCTGGATTGAATGAAGAGTCCAGCGTCCCATCGGCGTTCAAGCGGGTGATGCCGCTCATCGCTACTCCATTCACCAGCGTGAACACCCCGCCCGCCCAGATCTTGCCGTCGGAAAGAGGCTGAATGATATTCACCCCCGCTATGGTGAAAAAACCGCCGGTCACGGTGGGCGCAAAATTCGTGTCCAAGGAGCCATCGTTGTTCAATCGTGCAATGCCGGACCGCTGGATACCATTAATTAAATAAAAGTTACCTCCGATCAAAATCTTTCCATCCGGTTGGATCGCCACCGCTGCCTCCGGGGGATCGGAAAGCCCAAGGAAGGCATGCACCCGAAATGTCGTGTCTAACTGTCCGTTCGGCAGGAGCCGGGTGAATCCCGTGCTGACGAGCGAAGAAACGCCGGCCAGCACTATCCTCCCGTCGGATTGAAGCGCGATGCCAGAGAGTCCCGCCGCGTTGACCTCCGGGTTAAACCCAGCGTCTACCATGCCGTTCGTATCCAATCGCGTCAGACCTGAGCGGAAGGCCAGGTTCGTGCTGGGACCCACCGTCGAGAAATTCCCTCCAATCAGAATTTTCCCATCTGGCTGAGGAACAACCTTGGTAACACCGCTCGCGAATACAAATTGGAAGGTTTGGTCCTGCGTGCCATCGGGCATATAGCGCATCAGCCCGCTGCCAAAAGTCGCCAGGATTTTGTCATCCGGCTGCAAGGCTCGAAACACAGGGTAAAGGTCAAAATTGGTATCGAGGTTTGATGGAGGTATTTCATCGTCACGGATCGTGATCGTTGTTGAACTGTGGCCATTGAGCAGACCCGAAGATGGATCACTCAATCCCAGCCGAATAGTCTCAAACGGTTCCAAATAGTGATCATTGATGATTGGGATAACAACAGCTTTGCTGACCTCCAGTGCTCCAAAAGTCACTATCGATCCCGGAGAAACAAAATCCTCGCCGGGAGTGGCAGTGCCGCCGGTCAGATTCAGGTGCACCGACACCGTCGAGGCGCTATTCCCCTCGCGAAGGACAATTACCGTCACTTGGCCGTCGTCCTCCTTCACGGCAATGCTGTCGCTCGCAAATTCGATCGTGTTGATCGTATCGTTGGAAGGTAGCAGCCGGATTACCCCTGTACTGGGCTGGCCATACTGCGAGCCGAGGCCTCCACCCAACAGAACTTTGCCGTCCGCTTGGAGTTCGACGGCGTAGACGAGCAGGAAAGTGTCTGGACCGGCCAGATTGCCCGCATCAAAGCTGCGGTCAGTTGAACCATCAGCGTTCAGGCGGGCCACATTGATTCTTGGAGTTTCGCCAATCGAGGTGAACCATCCGCCCACCACCACTTTTCCGTCCGGCTGCAGACGCATGCCCTGGATCGAAACGTAATCGCCGTGAAAATATTGGGCGCGGAAGCTTGGGTCCAACGAACCGTCCGGGTTGAGCCGCACGATTGGCGCTGCCTCAAGATTTATTAATCCTCCGGCAACCAGGATTTTCCCATCCGGCTGCAACGCCAGGCTGGTGATGAAATAGAAGAGGCTGTTGAACTCCGGATTAAAACTCGAATCGACCGTTCCGTTGGCATTGAGTCTCATGACGCCCGGGACCACATCATTCCCCACCAACTTAAAGGCTCCCGCCAGGAGGATCGTGCCGTCTGGCTGGAGAGCCACACTGCGCACCGAAGCGGGATCAGGAAGGTCGACCCGTTGGAAGGTGGTGTCCCTGGAGCCGTCCGCGTTCAATCGCAAAATATAGCCAGAGCTTTGGTTCCAGGCGCCATCGCCTGTGGCCACGATGATTCTGCCGTCTGGCTGCACTGCGATCACTCCAGCGCGCATTTCTGGTAGTGCAATTGAGTTGAAACTGCTATCCAAGCTGCCGTCCGCATTCAGGCGCGCCAAATTGGTGCGATTGACGCCGTTAACCGCCGTGAAGCCTCCCCCTATAATGCTTTTGCCGTCTGATTGAACCTCAATCGACACAACAAATCCGGATATCTGAGGGTTGAATTGCAAATCGACCGAGCCATCCTTCTTCAACCGCGCAAAGCCCGGCCTTAACGCGCCACCCACCGACGTGAACGCACCTTGGATCAGAAGCTTCTCATCCGGGCCGAGGGCCATCCGGTAAACAGACGGGAAACCGCCGGTCGTGATTGCCGGAAGGGCCTGGTAGGAAGGGTCGCGTTGGTTCGCACGACGTTCGTTATCAAGTATCGTTACTCTTGACGTGGTGCGCGCGCTCAGGCTGGCGCCGATGGGATTGCTCAACACCACCGCGAAGGACTCCGCATCTTCCACAATCGCGTCATCCAAAATTTGGAACGTGATAATCTTGTCGGAAGTGTCATTTGCGTTCCAGTGCAGGGTCCCGGCAGCAAGGTTGAAATCCGAACCTGGGGTGGCATTGCCCGGGAGGAGCGCATAACTCACCGAGACCTTACTCTTTGTGCAACCGGTGCGCCGCACGATCAGTTCGCCCTGCCCGACATTTTCATCCAAGGCTTGCGCGGTACTTGCGAATCCAACCAACTCTTGCTGAGGACCTCCCGCGGTTACCACCCTTGCCAGGTAAGGTTGAGAGATCGGCCCCGCAACCGTGAAGCCACCCCCAACCAGGAGGCTGCCGTGATTTAAACCCACGACCTTGCTCACACCCGTTTGTATGGGGACCACAAAGCTCGTATCCAAACTTCCATCAACATTGAGCCGCCGAATTGCCGGAGGATAGAAATAGTTATACACGATTATTTTCCCGTCCGGCGAAACAGGTCCTAACTCGAAGAAAACATCAGTGGTTATTTGTTGGCCCGGATCGAAAGCCAGATCCAATCCGCCATCCGGAAGCATTCGGGCGATGCCTTGCCGTGAAATACCTCCCACAGAAATGATCGGGCTCTCAGTGAAAAACTTGCCATCCGGTAGGGGAACGATTTCATAAACAGCTCCGTAGGAGTTCGGAATCGCCGCTTGAAACGTCGGATCGATCGTTCCATTCGCGTTCAGCCGCGCCAATCCCAGGTTCGCCGTGCCGCCAAAGCCAAAAGAACCGCCTACGAGCATCTTTCCGTTCGGTAGCAAGGCCACAGTGGATATGCCGCTCGATATGCCCGTGACAGTGAATCCCCCGTCCAGGGAACCATCCGCATTCAAGCGAGCTAATCCCGGCTTTTGGATGCCGTTCAGCGAGGTGAAATTCCCTGCCACCAGCAGTTTGCCATCCGGTTGCACGACCATCTGACCAATAGCTGGTCTCCCCCAGCCCGGTGAGTTCCAATTCACCCCGGCATCGAGTGTGGGATCGAGCGAGCCGTCCGGGTTCAACCTCGCCATGAACGCTTTGGGCAAACCATTGATTTCATTGAATGCACCCGTGATAACGATCCTGTTGTCCGGTTGCACCGCGATCGTGTCGATCGCCCCATTGATCACCGGCGCGAATGCGGTATCCACCGACCCGTTGGGGTTCAGCCGCGCCAGGTTTTTGCGTGTGAGCCCGTTGATCTGGCCAAAATCCCCCGACACCAGGACTTGTCCATTCGTCTGCACAACCATGCGCCGGATCACACCATCGACCTCCGGACGAAACTGCGGATCCACGTCCCCCACAGCCAGCGGGCTGCAGGCAACGACTCTCGCAAAAGCCTCGCCCTGAAGGCAATAGGTGAGCATTGCCGCAACCAGAGTCAGGCTGCCG
Organism: Verrucomicrobiales bacterium; assembly: GCA_028293425.1. Classification (GTDB taxonomy): domain Bacteria; phylum Verrucomicrobiota; class Verrucomicrobiia; order Limisphaerales; family JAQGOV01; genus JAQGOV01. Next base: position 987 of record JAQGOV010000199.1, on the reverse strand, counting down.
AGTCCCAGCCGCGTTCCGGATAATAATTTAAGTCGCTTCATAACTCTCGAAATTGCCTTCCACTAACTCTACGGTCTGACCGAGCCATTTTTTAAAAATTCCGCATCCGCTTCCTTAGGTGGCAACGCCATGTCCCTCGCCCTCGCATCGCATTTGATCTGGCCTACGATGTCGCAAACGTGGACACGAGACCAGACGATCCCACGACCTCAAATCCGCGTGAGACCGTCTACCCTTCTCCTGATGCCCTTCTCCCGGGTCTCCCGGGGGAGAAGGTGGCAACGCCGGATGAGGGGAACGGACACTCAGGCCACACCCAGCGTCACCGAACTTGCCGTATCGCTCAGTCCGCACCTCCCCCGCTCACTCCCACACTCGCTCACCCGCCCCTTCATCCGCTCCCGATGCCATTGCCCAACACGGCCAAGCGTGCCCGTAAAACCTGTTTCGCCCATCTGCAAACCAACGCGCCGCCCAGAGTGGCCCTACAAAGCACCGTGCTCCGCAAACATCATTTTGGCCCCCATGATTTTGTCATAATCTTTCCCTGTTCAGAAAACTGAGATGCGGTTCTCTTGAACGACATGAATGTTAGCGAAACGTGGAAAATGGTTTGATTTCTTATCATGAACTTTGCGGAAATTGAGTAAGAAATCCATAAATTGGCTCCACACGAACCCTTGGAGTTGGTGGCATTGATTGGTCTAACTATGCCGAGTTGCGCATAATCGAGGTAAGGCCGTTGGTTACCTGATTCACAACTCCTACCAATAAGTTTCTATTTTATAAAACCACGGTCCTGAACCCGTTTCGACCTGGTCGATTAACGTCATCGTTCCGCCAGTTCCATTGGCAGTGGCGCCAGTAGGTGTCCAGCCATAATCTCCCAAACCTCCAATCCGCAACAGCCGATACTGTCTGCCCAACTCCGTTGTGAAGTCCATCTGCACAGAGGTGTGAGGAATGCCCGCTATTTGGACAGCATTA
>JAQGOV010000563.1 GCA_028293425.1 Verrucomicrobiales bacterium | reverse complement strand
TTTTTGGCTGGCAGTTACGCTCACCAAGTTCGGCAACCCGATCATCTTTGAAGGCCAAGTAGCCGCCCCCACTACCTTCTGGGAGTTTGTCCTGGCCTCTTGGCCCTTAAGCTGGGGTTACCTGTTCTTGTCCTTGCTCGGTTTGCTCGCCTTGTTGGCTTTCGAGAAAACCTTTTCCGTTCCCAAGTGGATCCTCGCCCTGCTCCTCCTTTGGATCGGTTGGGTCTTTTTCAGCAGTGCTCAAACCGTCAGCAAACCTTTGACGACTGCCACGCTTGGTCACTTGATCGCATGTGTCGGTTGCTTTTTCGTCGGCTTGATTGCCCTGAATCGGCTGCCCCGGCTCACCGCCGTCTGGATAGGTCTCTTCCTTGGCATGCTGCTCATCTTTTGGTTTGGCTGGGACCAGCACTTTGGAGGCTTGGAGCAAACCCGGAAGGAGTTCCTGAGCATCGACTGGACTCAATACACCCCTGAAGCCAGGGCCACATTGGATACCCCGGAGTTCCGGAAGAAAATCCTCAGCGACCGCATCTTCTCCACCTTCGTTTACCCAAATGCTCTGGCGGGAGGCATCCTCCTCTTCCTGCCGCTGTGTCTGCGCGCGATTTGGGAACTCTTCCGCCGCCTGCAGCTCGCCTCTCGCTTGCTGATTATGACCCTTGTGGGAGTCCTGGCCCTGGGTTGCCTTTATTGGTCGGGTTCCAAGGCAGGCTGGCTTCTTTGCCTCGGCTCGGCAGCCATGGCTTTTCTCATGACCGGGCTGAGTCGAAAAATCAAAGTGGCTGGCCTCACTCTCTTACTGGCGGCAGGCGTGTGCGGATTCTTTGTTAAGTACTCCACTTACCTTAGTAAAGGTGCCACCAGCGCCAGCGCTCGCATGGATTACTGGAAAGCTGCTTGGGAAGTGGCTCGATCCAAACCCATCCTCGGCTCTGGACCCGGAACCTTCTCCATCGAATACAAGCAGCGGAAGTCGCCCGAAGCCGAAATGGCTCGCCTAACTCATAACGATTACCTCGAGCAATTCTCCGATTCGGGTTGGATAGCGGGACTCGCCTTCGCCGGGTTTATTTGGGGCTCCGTCATCCTTCTTTACCGGGACCGCCTCTTTACCTGGAGGGAAAAAGCCCTTTGGCTGGGTGTCGCCGGTTTCGCGGCTCAAAGCGTGGTCGAGTTCGGCCTGTACATCCCCTCCTTGAGTTGGCCATTCTTCCTCTTTCTAGGCTGGCTTTGGGGAGCCAAGCCTCCGGAAGCCAAACCCGCCGCGGGCGCACGCGCTTTAAAAGCCGTGGACAAGCGGCAACAACGTCCCTAGTTTCACCCACGGGCATGAAGATACTTATCCTCAACGGGCCAAACCTGAACATGCTGGGTCAACGGGAACCGGAAGTCTATGGTCGAACCACCCTTCTGGACCTCGAACAATTAACCCGGGAACGCGCCACCGAACTCGGTGTCGAAATCGACTTCCGCCAATCTAACCACGAAGGCGAGTTAGTCTCCTGGATCCAGCAGGCTAAGGGACAGTACCAGGCTATCATCCTGAACGCCGCAGCCTACACTCATACAAGTGTCGCCCTCCGCGACGCCATCTCCTCCGTCGCTATCCCGACCATCGAAGTGCACCTGTCCAACATCCATGCCCGGGAGGAATTTCGGCACAAATCGTTCATCGCCGCCGTCTGTCAGGGGCAGATTAGCGGTTTCGGTGCTCAAAGCTACATTTTAGCCCTGGAAGCAGCCGTTAACATTAACGCCCATTCTAATTAAGCCATTTTTAAGGCAACTTACCCCTACTTTGACCCACTTTTCTTACCTTGGGACCTTACTTTTTACTGCTTGACGGTCGAAAACACCCTATTTAGGCTCTCCACCGCATTTAGACTTTGCGAAGGCAGTGCTGAAAATCGGCTACTGCTTTTTTGCTTAATGAACATGCCTGTTACATATTGTGGTTTCGAGCATCAACCTGGAGGAGCTCCGTGGATTTAAAGGATATCAAAGCCATCATTGATCTGATGAAGAAGAACTCGATCTCCGAGTTCGAACTGGAACGCCAGGATTTCAAGATCAAGTTGAAGCGAGGTTCCGGTCCCGGCATCTCCTATGAAGAGTCTGGACCACAAGGTTACCTCCCTGCAGGTTCCTCCGGCCAGGCTCTCCAGGCCTATGCTCCCCCTTCGGCTCCAGCCGCTCCTTCGGGCGAGCTGGAAATCAAGTCCCCTATGATCGGCACGTTTTATCGGGCTCCATCCCCGGAAGCGGGGAACTACATCGAAGTCGGCTCTGAAGTAAATCCCGACACCGTCGTTTGCATCATCGAGGCGATGAAGGTCATGAATGAGATCAAAGCCGAGGTGAAGGGCGTTATCACTCAAATTACGGTGGAAAATGCCAAACCGGTCGAGTTCGGCCAGCCGATGTTCAAAATCCGCCCCAATTAAGCGGCCACGAACCATCCTTCGAGCTTTCATGTTTGAAAAAATTCTGGTAGCCAATCGCGGTGAAATCGCCGTTCGCATTATCCGCGCCTGCAAGGAATTGAATATCCGCACAGTTGCCGTCTATTCGGAAGCTGATGCCAGTTCCATGCATGTCCAAATGGCCGACGAAGCCATCTGTATCGGCAAAGCACCCAGCAGCGAGAGTTACCTCCGCATTGATCGTCTGATCAGCGCTGCGGAAATTTCTGACGTCGATGCCATCCACCCCGGTTACGGATTCCTTTCCGAAAACGGCCACTTCGCGGACGTTTGCGAGAGTTGCAATATCCGCTTCATTGGGCCGAGTTCCCGTGCCATGACGGCTCTGGAGGACAAGGCCGTGAGCCGCAACCTGGCTAAAAGGGCCGGCGTGCCAACCCCTCCCGGCTCCGAAGGCCTCGTGGAGAATGAGCAGGAAGCCCAGGTTACCGCCAAGCGGATTGGCTATCCGGTCATGATCAAGGCGATTGCCGGTGGCGGTGGTCGGGGCATGCGGGTCGCCCATAACGACGTTTCCTTGGTCAAAGGCTATCATACCGCTCGTTCCGAAGCCGAAAAGGCCTTTGGTAATTCGGGGGTTTATATCGAGAAATATATCGAGAACCCCCACCATATTGAGTTCCAGATTCTCGCGGACACCCGCGGGAACATCATTCACCTGGGCGAGCGCGATTGTTCCATCCAGCGCCGCAACCAGAAGGTGGTCGAAGAAACCCCTTCCCCGCTCATTGAGAATAAGTTCAAGGATTTGCGCAAGAAGATGGGCAAGGCCGCCATCAAAATCGCCGAGCTCGCCCATTATACCAGCGCCGGAACGGTCGAGTTCATCGTCGATGACGGCGGAAACTTCTACTTCCTGGAAATGAACAAGCGCATCCAGGTGGAGCATCCCATCACCGAGGAAGTCACCGGTGTGGACCTTGTGAAGCAGCAGATTATGATCGCCATGGGCGAACCTCTGCGGCTATCCGAAAAAGACATTGTTTTCAAGGGGCACGCCATTGAATGCCGCATCAATGCCGAGGATCCTTTCGACGACTTCCGCCCCTGCCCCGGCCGCATCGAAATGTATTACGCCCCGGGTGGTCGTGGCGTGCGTGTGGATAGCCACGCCTACGCCGGCTATACCATCCCGCCGCATTACGATTCGATGATCGGCAAGCTCATCACCTATGGCAAAGACCGCAAGGATGCCATGGACAAAATGAGCCGTGCGTTGAGCGAATACATGATCACGGGTATCAAGACCACTATCCCGTTCGAGCAAGCGATCCTGCAGGACCCCAACTTCCGCCGCGGTGTTTACTCCACCAACTTCATCGAGCAATTGCTCGGCGGTGCACGCCGGGAATTGATCGAAGAAAAGGCCTAGAGCGGGCCATGATTCCCCTCGCCCAGTGCCGCCTCTACACCTTTGTTGATACGGCCTACCTGCATGGCCGAGCTCCTGACGAGCTGGCCCGGCAACTCTGCGATGGCGGCAGCGACATCATCCAATTGCGCGCGAAGGACAAATCCCCGGCCGAGGTCCTGCGCCTGGCCGGGAAGATTCACCCCATCACCGAGGCGGCTGGAATTGGGTTGGTGATTAATGACTTTCCCACCATTGCGACCCAAACCGGTGCCGCCATCTGCCATTTGGGTCAGGAAGACTTCTTCGAAGCCGGTCACACCCGCATCTCCGAAATCCCCGGCCAAAAAGATGGCCTAAAAATCGGTTTGAGCTCTCATGCGCCGGACCAGGCTCAAAGAGCCATTGACGCCGGCGCGGATTACATCGCCATCGGCCCTATCTACGCTACGGGCACCAAGCCAACGGCTCGCCCGGTCACCTTGGAATACGTCAAATGGGCCGCTCAAAATGTCCAGATCCCCTGGTTTGCCATTGGTGGAATCAATTTCGAAACTCTCGACCTGGTTCTGGCGGCCGGAGCCCAAAGAATCTGTGTTGTCTCAGCCATCCTGAACGCCCCGAAACCAGCCGAAGCTTGTCAGAAATTCAAAGACCGCATACTTTCCGCGGCACCGTTTAAACCATAAGAATATGAGCGTATTAGTTGTAGGTTCCACAGCCCTGGATTCCATTCGCACCCCGACCGCGGAAAACCCGAAACTGCTCGGCGGCTCCGCCAGCCATGCCGCGGTGGCGGCGAGTTTCTTTAGCCCCGTCAAACTGGTCGGCGTGGTGGGCCATGACTTCCCCAAGAAATACGTCCAGCTCTATACCAAGCACGGCATCGACCTCACCGGTCTCCAAATGAAAGAAGGCAAGACCTTCCATTGGTCCGGCGAATACGAAGTCAACATGGACAACCGCCGCACCCTCCTGACCGAGCTCGGCGTTTTTGAAACTTTTACCCCTCACTTGCCGGAAGACTACAAGAAAGCCGCTTTCGTGCTCCTGGCCAACATCGCCCCTTCCCTCCAGGCCCATGTTCTCGACCAGATGAAAAAGCCAAAGTTCGTCGTCGCCGACACCATGGATCTCTGGCTGAACATCGCCCTCAAGGACCTCGTCGCCCTGCTCAAGCGCGTGGATGGTTTCGTATTGAACGAGAGCGAAGCCCATCAATTAACCAAGTGCAGCAACGTGCTGGATGCCCTCAAGGCCATCCACAAAATGGGTCCAAAATATGTGATCATCAAAAAAGGTCACAATGGCTCGATGCTCTCCAGCCCGAAAGGTTTGTTCATCGCGCCGGCTTACCCACTCAAGAAAGTGGTCGACCCCACCGGCGCTGGCGATTCTTTCGTCGGGGGTATAATGGGCTACCTCGCCACGGCCAAAGGCTCCGTGGATAATAATCTCCGCCGCGCTATGATCTACGGCACCGTCGTCGCGTCCTTCTGCTGCGAAGGCTTCGGACTCAACCGCACCACCCGCGTGACTCGCGCCCAAATCCTATCCCGCGTCAAGGAACTCGAGAATTTGGCGAGATTCTAAAGCATCTGCGGTCCGACTCACCGCCCATATCCGCGACCTCATTTGCTGACCATTAAGCGAACGAAGCGGTTCATCCTCTTCTCCACCATTTGCAAAATGGAGACTTTGGGACCGTAGGCACACTCAAAAAAAGTTTGCCCCAGGCGAAATCCCCATGGGGCCTCAAGCGCGCGCGAGTCATCGCGACGGGGCACTCACCCGCTCCCCTTTCCCCTCTGACAGCGAGGTCTCCTCACCCCCACGAAGTGGTAAAGTGCCCCATTGGTTCTCAAGGGGTTACAAATTAATTATCCCTGTGCAAAAGAAAGTTATGCATGACGAAAATGAGCGCGCGCCGCGGAATCACACCAAAGCCGCCACAAAAGATGTTCTTGGATTTTTATCCAAGCCGGTTCGAATCAATCCCAAGTGGAAATCCCACTATGATCGATTATGCGAGCTCCGTGACCGCTTCATCGATCAACGGGGCAACCTTCAGAAGGATGCCACCGAGGAAACCCCCAACTTCAGCGAGCACATGGCCGATGCTGGCACCGATAGCTACGATCGCGATTTCACCTTGAGCCTGCTCTCCTCCGAACAAAACGCCCTTTACGAAATCGACGCCGCCCTCAAGCGGATTGAGAACGGCACCTATGGCGTTTGCGAGCTTACCGGTGAAGTCATCGAAAACGAGCGGCTGGAGGCCATCCCCTGGGCCCGCTTCTCCACCGAAGCCGAACGCGGCCTCGAAGAACGCGGCGCCGTCGGCCGCGCCCGCCTCGGCTCCCTTGGCTCCCTCACCTCCAGCAGCGACTCCGCCGAGGACACGGAACCCGAAGAAGAGGGCACATAGACATTTTTCACGTTTCCAAACCGAGAACGAGACAGCAAAGGCGGCCGAGTGGCCGCCTTTTTTTGGTCGCGGAGCGACGATTGAAAACGATCACGACCTCCAACCTCCTGCTTTATCACTCTCCCGCTCGCACGTTCTCACGGTCTCCCCACGCCTCTCACCCTGCGAACTCCCGATCAAACACATACTGTTCATCAAATGTGATGTCGTGCTTCACGAGCAACGCACGATACTCCTCCTCAAACGTTTTCACCCGATGATGCTCCCGCTGGCTGCGAACATAAGCGATCACTTCGGGCGCAAGCGATTTGCTCACCGTAAATGCCGCGTAGCCATCCTGCCATCCAAACCCGGACAAACCGGCAAAAGTCTCTTTGATCCAGATCGAGGACCCACCCTTAATTAATTGAATCGCCTTGCTCACCGCCAGCGCGGCCGGTAGACCCAGCAGGAGATGAACGTGATTCTCAATGCCCCCGATTCCGACCGCCTTCATTTCGTTTTCTCGTGCGATACCGCCCAGGTAAGCCCACACCCTTTCCTCGATATCCTTCCGCAGCCAGGGTTCCCGATGCTTCGTGCTAAAAACGACATGATAATGTAACGAAGTGTAAGTGTTCGCCATTCGGCAAGCCTAATACCCCAAGTCGACCCTGTTCAAGTGCCGCCCCTCGGGTCGCGGAGCGACCAATGACGGTAGCCGTGGGTTTCAACCCACGGTTTGGGTTTTAACCCACGGATCAAAACGCCCACCCCTGCATTCGTCGCGTAGCGACGATTGAAACCCTTGTCCGGCCTGCCCATGCCCTCCTCGATCCCCGAATTGAAATTACCATGTCGAGGAACAACCCCACGACCTTACCCCTCGTCTTCAACCCACGAATTGAAGCCACTCGGTCGCGGAGCGACCCCACGAAGGTAGCCGTGGGTTTTAACCCACGGATCAAAACGCCCACCCCCTGCATTCGTCGCGTAGCGACGATTGAAAACCTTGTCCGGTCTGCCCATGCCCACCTCGATCCCCAAATTGAAGACACGTTGTCGCAGAACAACCCCACCGCGCCTCCCCCCTCAGCTTCAACCCACAAATTGAAGCCGCTCGGTCGCGGAGCGACCCCACGAAGGTAGCCGTGGGCTTCAGCCCACGGATCAAAACGCCCACCCCTACATCCGTCGCGTAGCGACGATTGAAAACCTTGTCCGGTCTACCCATGCCCCCCTCGATCCCCAAATTGAAAGTACCTTGTCAAAGAACATCCCCACGACCTTACCCCTCGGCTGTAAGCCACGAATTGAAGCCGCTTGGTCGCGGAGCGACCCCACGAAGGTAGCCGTGGGTTTTAACCCACGGATCAAAACGCCCACCCCTGCATCCGTCGCGTAGCGACGATTGAATTCAACCGACGTATCTCTTCGACGTGAACTTACTATTAAAAAGCCTTTGTCAAAGGCACATTCCAGTCCGGAATCAGCAGTCGAGCGCTCCCAGGCCCACGCACCACAATCTTGAGTTCACCAGGCATACTCGTTGAAAGGTTGTCTTTCGAAGCTATACAACTGGCGGGAACCACCGGTCAACTCCCGACTCGTGCACCATCGCAAACTAATTGAAGGTCACGTTGCATATAAAACAGCTAAGGGCGAACTCAAGCGGTAAAACCTCCTCGGCCAAATCGGTGCCTCAACGTCCCGGAAGAAATACGTTCCGTTTGAACCTGCGGTCGCCGTCCCCAAGTTCAACCAATTGGAGAGCTCGGATGAACCCTGGATGGCGTAGCTTCCGTTCACCACCCCGTGCGCACTGATCAGCATCGAACCGTCTGGCTGGCGCTTAAGGCTTTCGATTTCCGAAAAGGGCGCGTTTGTAAACAAGACTGTAACTGTCCCGACCGAACCGTAGGAACCTACCTCGAAGCCGTATTGGAAAAAGGTGAAGCCGTCATTAGCCCATGGTTCTAACGCCCAAAAAATTCGTCCATCAGGATCCGCAACAACAGATGCAAGCTCATCGTAAGAGTAAATGAAGTCGCCACGCTCACCGTTGCTGTATTGGTAAGCGGATCCCCCAAATATATCAAAAATTTTCAGAGAATACTTGGGGTTGGATGGAGAGGGCGGGGACAAATAGAGAAGAATGTCATTGTTCGCGGTGTTTGTAATACGGCCTAAAGTGAAACTCCTGAATTGCGGCTTCGGCGAGGCCGTTAATGCCAGCCCACCACTGGAATTCGCGGAAAAAGAAACAACATTGGATAAGTAACTCGTTGGCAAATCATAACCCCACTCAATGAGCGTTCCGTCCCGAGTCAGCGCCTGGGCCGTCCGCCCAAGGCCAATGTTCACGATGTTACTCAAAACAAACGGCGGTTGAGCAGGATACCAACCATTATTCCTCACTTCAACGCGACCGTCCTGTTTCAGGAACAGCCCCGTAACCACTCCTGGATTCTCTCCCACGGAAGCGGTTTGAACCACATTCGATAACGGCATTTCATTTATGGCGCTGGAGTAATCATT
>JAQGOV010000114.1 GCA_028293425.1 Verrucomicrobiales bacterium | reverse complement strand
AACCCGGCGCTGAACCACGCGGTTTTGACCTACAGTGAAGTCCGCACAGGTGTCGGAGCAGATTGGAAGATCTCGTCTAATCTCATATTAAGCGCCGAAGCTGGGTATCAACCGTATCGGAACTTTGATTTCTATCGCACTAACATCCGGTTTCACGAAAACGGGAGCGCGCCTTACGGGATGATTTCATTGCACGGCGCCTTCTAATGGGAAAGTGCTGGCTGCCCGGCGAGTGGCTGGCTGCTTGTTAAGTTCGCTGGTTGCACACCAGTGGCATTCGTCCGGCAGTTAATACCGGTCTGTCTCGGGTTGATCGCCTATCTCAGCGTCTTATCGAGCACGCCGATCTTACGAATTTCCCGCCAGCGCCATGCCGCCCCGAACACGGTCACGATCGTGCCGATACCTCCGCCCACGACGGAAACGACCGGTCCAAAAAGCGCCGCGGTCAGGCCGGACTCCAGCGCGCCGAACTCGTTCGAGGTGCCGATGAAAATGTTGTTCACCGCCGAAACACGTCCTCGCATATCATCGGGCGTCACGAGTTGCACAATCGAGCCGCGAATGATGACGCTGACGCTATCGAAAGCGCCCACAAAAAATAACATGCCTAACGACAGCCAAAAAACCTTCGACAACCCAAAAATAATGGTGGCGATTCCGAATCCGCTCACGCACCAGAGCAAGGTTTTGCCCGCCTGCCGCATCGGCGGCAAGTAGGCCACTACCACGGCCATGGCGAATGCGCCCACCGCCGGCGCCGCCCGCATCCAGCCAAGGCCGACCGGACCGCAATGCAGGATTTGATCAGCAAACACCGGAAGCAACGCGGTCGCCCCGCCTAACAGGACGGCAAACAAGTCGAGTGTAATGGTGGCGAGAATGACATTCTTGCTGAAGACAAAGCGCATTCCAGCGGCCAGACTGCGCCATGCGTTCTTTTCCGCCCGCGGCCCGATGCGTTGGCTGCGTGGAATCGGAAGCGCGAGCAGAAAAAAAGCAAAGGCGCAGATGGCATCGATAACGTAGACGCATGGAAAGCCAACGCGCGCGATGAGCAAGCCACTAATGCTTGGACCGACAACCGATCCGATTTGGAAAACGCTGTTGTTCCAGGTGACCGCATTGGAGAAGGCATCTCGCGGAACGAGCGTCGGGAAAAATGAACTGCGTGCGGCCCAACCGAACGTGCGTGCCGTTCCACTGATAAAAAGCAGCAGATAAATCAGTGGGATGGAAGCGTCGTCGAAATGAAAAGCTGGATGATGCCGCTCAAACACGGCCGCGATCATGCTCAGTCCATCGTTGCCCGCACGCAATACCGGCACGTTTGGAATGGCGAGGTGTTTCCAGGAAACGAATGCCAGCGCGATAGATGTGATCGCGCTGAGAACTTGAGTGATAAGGATGATCTGTTTGCGGCTGAATCGATCGGCGAGATGGCCCGCTGGTAAAGAGAGAGCAACCACCGGAACGGCGATCACCAACCCGACCAGGCCGAGAGCTGTGGCGGAGTGGGTGCGCGCATAGATTTCCCATTCGACCGCGACCGCAAGCATTTGCCGTCCAATGATCGAAAGCAGATTCCCGATAATGAAAAAACTGTAGCCCCGAGATCGGAACGCCGCGTAAGGATCATGTCTTGGCGCGACCGGGATCGTGACGCCGGTGATCTCTGGGCGTTGACCAGTAGGCGAGTCATAACCGTTCGGTATTGGGTCGGTCGGTCCAGGCATGGATAATCCTGCAAGCTTGAAGTTGCGGGCAAAGTAGAGTTAGCGGCGACCGACCTCAATCGCCATCCGAGTCCACTCGTTCGAGGATGTGGGTCGCGGAAGTGCGCGCTTGCACCCCTGACGCGGCCAAGTCAGCGGCATGTGCTGCGAGGACGTGCGTCAGCAGGTCCGGTCCAGACATCCGGAAGGCGGCATCATGCGGGCAGGCTGCGACGCAGGCCGGGTGAGGCGAGGATAAATCACCCGCGGCATCGCACAGATCGCAATTCGCCGCTTTAAGCTGACCGACGAGATGTGTCCGGCCGAGCCGTTCCGCGTCCGGCACAGCAATGCGCTTGCGCTCGTTAGGAATCATAAAAATACTGCCATAAGGGCAATTTTCGGCGCATAAGCCGCAACCGATGCAATGATCTTCTATGACGATTTGCAGATGCTTGCCCCGGTGAATCGAGTCGACCGGACAACCGACCATGCAATGCGGGTCGATGCAGGATCGACAAGAGGTGGCGACGAGAAAGTTATCGAGTCGGCGTCCGTCGCGGAGGAGGCGAGGGATTGGAATGCCGTGGGTCTCGGTGCCATGCCGCTCGACACATCCCTGGGTGCATGCATCGCAGCGCGTGCAATTGTCCAGGTTCAATACGAGAATGTTCTGCCCCTCGTAAAGCCCTTGCGCAACGTACTCGTCCAGGATGCGGTGCCCCACCGTCGAACTTCGCAAACGCGCGACCGATTGCTGCACCACTCGTCGGCGCAGACTGCCGAATTTGCGCAACATTTGCAGGAAATCGGCCCGGTTCAGTTGCGCCAATTCCAGTTGACTCAACGCCGAACAGGTCGCTGTTCGCAGGCCGGCGGGTAACACGTCAGTTAGATCAGACGTTTCACTCTCGAGCGCACGTCTGAGAGCTGAATCAATTTCTTCCACCGATCGCCCGCTAGCCATTTCGCCAAATGCGAGCAGCCCGATCTCTCCCAGAATGGTGCCGGGTCCGGACGAGACCACTTTGGCTTCCCTGCCATGTTGGTAAACACCAACGCGCACGTGCCCGAGCCGCACGAGATATAAATGCGTCGCGATCTCGCCGTGCTCGAACAGAGTTTGGCCTGCTCGTACCCGAACGAACGCGAGTCGGTGGCGCAGATAATCCACCATGCGGCGATACTCTTCCTGCTCGAATCCCCTGAACAAATCCGTATCTTGCAATGCCAAATCCAACGAGCGTTCGCGATATTCGGTTTCGAACCGCTGGCGTTGGCTTGGCAGACGCATCAATCGATCCAGGACATTGCGGCGGATCTCCCACACCTCGCCATTCTCGAGAGCGGTCACGTTAGCTGCTCTGGGCGAACCACTGACACAAGCCATTTCGCCGACAATCATGTCTTCCGGAGTCAGGACCGTTTCAAAAACCGGTCTCTGACGATCAAATAAATGAAAGGCTCCGGCGGCAGCGCGAGCACTCGGAAATACTGTGACTCTTAGCTTGCCGCTCCGGATCAGAAACGCGGTGTTTCCGGGATCTCCCTGGCGACAGAGGACCTGTCCAGCTTTGACGCGGCGCCGAATCACCAAACCTTTTTGCCAGAGCAAAAACTTGGGTGGAATTCCGGCGAACATCGGATCGGAAGTTAATTCTCGCGCGGTCAACGGTTCGGCATGGCGATCGGTCGCCAGAACTTTGATCTGGGCGACGGGTTTGAACGTGATTGCGCTCGTCGGGCACGACACCATGCACTCGCCGCATTTTACGCAAGTCGACTCACCCATCGGAACATTTAGATCGAAGCCAATGCCGGCGGTCGCTCCTTTTCCCGTGCGACCGATCACGTGGTTCTCTCTGACGTCATCACAGGCGCGGATACAACGATCACAGAGAATGCACGCACTGTGATCCACCAGAAACACAGGAGATGAAGTGTCGAAGTCGCGCCGGCCCGCGCGCGCACGGGCAGGTGGCGGTGGATTGGAAAGGATTTTTAGCCTAAATCGAGAGGGGTCCGCTCCGCATCTTTGGGCCATGGCTCCGAGCTCGTTGAAATGCGCAAGTTCTTCCTGCAGCTCAGGGGGGTTGGCCGGCTTCAAATGATCCGCAGCCAAGAGTTCTGTCGTGACCTTCACCGTCTGGCGGACGCGGTCGCCGTCGGGTCCAGGAGCGTTCATGGTGAAAACCTCCATCCCATCTTTCACCTGATGCTGGCAGGCAGGGAGAAGTTTGCGCTCGGCCGCGCGTTTGCCACGTTTTTGCCCGTAGATCTGAACTACGCAAAGTCGGCAGACCGCCACCGGCGTCATGTGCGGCTGGTGACATAAAACTGGAATCGGAATCTTCTTCTCGTCGCCGAGTTGCTCGACGTAAAGCTTCCGGGCCGCATCATAGATCGTCGTGTACCGCGGTGTGGTTCGTCCGTCGAGATCGACCACGATGTTGCCGTCGGCGTCAGTCAAAGGCTCGGCTAACGGCACCGTGACCGGCATGCCATCGATCTGAAGCGTTACGTTCTTGCCATAGTCTGATTCGGTGGGCGCATCCAAACGGACGAGTTGTCCATTGATGTCGCGGCTGAAGAGTCCTTCATCATCGTCGCGAACGAATAACCCGGGAACGAAATCGGATTCAACAGGCATTAGTTAGTGTTCTCTCAAATTTCTGCGGCAGTCTTCACTCCGGGCGACAGATGTTTTTTGACATCGTCCTCAAAAAAAGTGGCGGCGGTCAAAAGAGGGACCGGCACCGATCGGCCGAGTCCACAGATGGAAGCCAGTTCGATTGCTTTGCCCATCTCCTTGATTAACGGCAGCGTCTCATCCTGCCAATGTCGTGCTTCAATTTGACCATTGAGCAGGTGCGACCCGAGCGACGCCAGTTTTTGTGATCCCAGCCGGCAGGGCACACATTTGCCGCACGATTCGTTGCGAAAAAACTC
>JAQGOV010000098.1 GCA_028293425.1 Verrucomicrobiales bacterium | reverse complement strand
TGCTCGCTCCCATCGGGGATAAAAGCGTGAATGTGGGGAGTCCGTTGACATTCCGCGCGAGTGCAACGGATCCAGACCTGCCCGCCCAAACCCTCTCGTTCGCCCTGGATGCGAATGCGCCGGCTGGAGCAACGATCAATCCCTCGACCGGTGTATTCTCCTGGACACCTCCACCGGGCCAGGCCTCCACGGTTTACAATGTAACCGTGATTGTTTGCGACGATGGAACCCCGAGCATGTGCGCGCAACAAACCTTTTCCATCACCGTGGGCGGAGTGGCCAACCTGGTGGTGTCCTCCAAAGGCACGCCTAACCCAGCCGTCGTCAATTGCAATTACTCGTACACCGTGACCGTCTCGAACCAAGGCCCTGAAACGGCTTTCAGTGTGATGTTGACGAACTATTTGCCGGCGAGTGCCAGCTTTGTTTCTTCCCACCCGGGCGGATCGTTCTCGCCCGAATGGGGCGGATGGGTTTTCTACCTGGGCGACCTGCCGCCGGGCTGGACGACCAACGTGACGATTGTGGCACTTCCCACGGTCCTCGGGACAATGACCAACGTAGCAACGGCAGGCAGTTCCACGCCTGAGGTCGATGTCAGTGACAACACGTCGACGCTGGTTCCTACTGTAGAACAGGGGGTTCACCTCGAAATCACCAGCCCTACCAATGGCTCCGTGCTGCTCGCGCCACTCAACATTCCTATTACCACGACCTCCGCGGACCCGAACTCAATCATTCGAAAAGTGGAGTTTTACGTTGGAGATCTCAAGATTGGAGAATGCTTCACGACTCCTTACGGGACGACCTGGACCAACCCGCCTGCTGGCCACTACCTTTTGACCGCGCGAGCTTTGGATAAGGATGGCACAGCGCTTTGCGCCACCACGGTTACGATCGATGTTGTGCCTGGGATATCAATCAGCGACGGCTTTGTGACCGAGGCCAATAATACGACCACCGAAGTTCTTTTCCCCGTGCGTCTTTCCGTCAGTTCCACTCAAACCGTTTCCGTGGATTTTGAAACTTCGGACGGAACGGCCCTGGCCGGCTGGGATTATGTGCCGATGCGCGGAACCGTCATTTTCCCTCCCGGTGTGACCAACCGCACCATCAGCATTCCGGTGATCGGCGATACGCTTAGTGAAACCAATGAGGCGTTCTTCGTTCATCTAAGCAATCCGACCAATGGACTGATTCTCGCCGACCAGGGAATGGGAACGATCCGGGATAATAACGACCCGTTCCCCCGCCTCCATATTTGCGACGTGGTTATTGCCGAGGGCAATCAAGGAACGTCCACGGCCGTTTTTGTGGTTCAGTTGTCCACATTCAGCGGCAGACCGGTAACCGTGAATTACAGCACGGCTCCTGGAACTGCCTCGAACAATGTCGACTTTATTCCAGTGAGCGGGGTGCTGACTTTCGCGCCCGGAACACTGCAGCAATCCATCCAGGTCCCAATTGTGGGAGATCTGCTGAATGAAAATGATGAGACGTTCTTTGTGAATCTGAGCAAACCGACCAATTGCGTTATAATGCATGCGCAAGGACTGGGGACAATCGTGGATGACGACCTCATTCCCACGCTTAGCATCGGCAACGCCACGGTTACCGAGGGCAACAGCGGAACCACCAATGCGGTTTTCCAGGTGCTTCTGTCCGCCCCGAGCGGCAAGACAATTAACGTCCGTTACGCGACGGCTAGCGGCAGCGCAACGATGGGGAAGGATTTCATACCCGCCAGCGGGGTTCTGACATTTACCCCGGGTGTGACGAGCAAGACCATCTCCGTGGCAGTCCGAGGCGACACGCTGAGCGAAAGCAACGAGTTCTTCTTCGTAAATCTGAGCAAGCCGCTGAACAGTGCCATCTCCCACAGCCAGGGAATCGGCACGATTCTAGATGACGATGTACTGCCGATCCTTTCGGTGAACGACATCGTCGTGCCCGAAGCCGGCTTTGCGAGGTTCACCGTCCGGCTCTCGGCAGCCAGTGGCCGAACCGTTCTGGTGCAGTATGGAACGAGCGACGGAACAGCCCAGGCCGGGCTTGATTATCGGGCAACGAATGGATCCCTGGTGTTCCCCCCAGGCACCACCGCGAGGACGATTTATGTCCCAATCATTCCAGATACCCTGAGCGAGGATAACGAGAACTTTTTCGTGTATCTGCTGAATGCGGTGAATGCGACATTGGTCAGGAATCGGGGCCAGGCCACGATCCAGGACAACGATCCGCTGCCGGTCGCATATGTCAACGACAGCAGCGTGAAAGAAGGCAACTTCGGCAACCCGATCATTGATTTCAACGTGCGGCTTTCCGCTCCCAGCGCCAAGCCGATTTCCATCAGCTACCACGTCACCCCAGGGTCCGCGCGCGAGAACGTAGATTATCTCCCGGCTTCGGGCACGCTGGTTTTCCTTTCTGGAATGACCAATCTGACCATCCCAGTGGCAGTGGTGGGAGATACCCTGAGCGAGAGCAACGAAACATTTTTTGTGAACTTAAGCGCGCCCGTGAACGCAACGATTGGCCGAGGCAGAGCGCAGGGGACGATCCTGGACGACGATGGGGATGTTTGGATCAGCATCAATAACGTGTCCGTACTCGAACCGGACACCACCCGGACCAACGCTCAATTTACCGTCAGCCTTTCCGCGCCGAGCGGGAAAACTGTCGTGGTGTGTTACAACACATTCAATGGCTCGGCTTTGGCAGGGAAGGATTACCTGGGCATCGCCGGCACGCTCAAATTTCCGCCCGGCGTGACCAACCTGAGTCTGCTCGTTCCGGTGCTGGGCGATACTTTGAGCGAGAGCAATGAAACCTTCTTTGTCCGGTTATATGCACCGGTGAATGGGAAAATCGCCACCCCTTTTGGCAGAGGAACGATCCTGGACAACAACGATCCCGTCCCGGCCATTTCCATCAACGACATCAACGTCGCGGAAAGCGGAGTTGGCATTTTCACCGTTCGTCTCTCTGCCGTGAGCGGTCAAACTATTCTGGTCAATTACTCCACTGCTGATGGCACGGCCACGGCAGGCAGCGATTATACACCCACCAGCGGGACGGTCGTATTCGCGCCGGGCATGATGAGCCGCACCATCTCCGTGCCAATCCTTCCGGACACGTTAAGCGAAAGCAACGAAACGTTCTTCGTGAATTTGGGTAATCCCGTGAACGCGAGCCTTCTAAAGCCGCAGGGCAAAGGAACCATTATCGACAATGATCCGCTGCCCAGTTTGACAGTTAACGACATCACTGGTTTTGAAGGCAGCAGCGCCATTTTCGCGGTCCATCTCTCCGCCCAGAGCGGGAAGACCGTTACGGTGAATTATGCAACGGCGAACGGCACAGCCCTGGCAGGGGTGCATTACACATCGACGTCCGGCACTCTGACTTTTGCGCCGGGAACGAGGGATCTGCCGCTGAGCGTGACACTGCTGAACGATGGAATCGCCGGAACGAGCAACCGTTTTGCCCTGAACTTGAGCGGAGCGGCCAATGCGGGAATTGCGGACGGCCAAGGCATTTGCACGATCCTTGAAAACAGGGCTGCGGCTCCGAAATCGGCGTCGGCAAAGTCGGAGAAGGATCTTAAAATCACGTGGGTCAAAGTGCTTGGGACAAATGTGATCGTGAGCTTCCCAACGCTATTGGGTCGCAACCACCTGCTGGAGTACAACGAGCAATCCGTCAGCGCATCCAACGCGTGGCAACCTGTCGAAGGAGCCGCAAACCTCTTGGGGACCGGGAACTCCATTACGGCCATCCATATCGGCGGCGCGAGCCGGACCAATTGCTTCTATCGCGTCCGGGTTCAGCCTTAACTGTTCCTCGGCTCCGAGCAACATTTGCCCTTTTGGCCGAACCCGGCCGAAAGGGCTTTTCGTATTTAATTGTTTGTTGACGGCGTTCCTGCCCCTGTTATGAATTTGGCTGCTTGTCAGGCCAGGACTGGCATTCGGAAAATTCAACACCCAGCAATAACCATGAGAACGCCATTTGGCTTGGTCATCAGCGCGTGCGGGCTTTCAGTGCTTTTCATATCCTGCGCCTCACATCCGCGGAGTGCCGAGGTATCTCCGAAGAAAGCCAGTGGGACGTTGCAGGCAGAGCAACCAAAACTCGGAAGCCACACGTTCAAGGTCTCTACGAAATCCCGCGATGCTCAGAAGGCCTTCGATCGCGGTCTGATACTAGCCTACTCCTTCAGTCACCGGACCGCGGAAGCTGAGTTTCGCAAGGCGGCTGAAGCGGATCCGGAACTGGCGATGGCCTGGTGGGGCGTGGCGCTGGTCAATGGGCCACATATTAACTTTCCGATGGTGCCGCCGGACAATGCCAAGAAGGCCTGGGAGGCAATCACCAAGGCGCAACAGCTTGCGCCCAAGGCCACGCCCATCGAGCAGGCACTGATCCGGGCTTTGTCGACACGTTACGTGCAGAGTCAACCTGAAGATCGCAGCAGCCTCGACCAGGCTTACGCGGCCGCGATGCGGCAGGTTTGGCACCAGTTTACAGAGAGCGCGGATGCAGGGGCGCTCTACGCGGAGTCGATGATGGACCTGCGTCCGTGGGATTTATGGACTCAAGATGGAAAGCCTCAGCCGGGAACCGAAGAGATAGTTGAAACGTTGGAGGCCGTGCTTCGCCTCGATGCTAAGCACCCTGGGGCGAACCACTATTATATTCACACGGTCGAGGCGTCACCCCATCCCGAGAAGGCCGTGCCTGCGGCGAACCGGCTGCGCACCCTGGTCCCCGAGGCCAGCCATATGGTCCACATGCCAGCGCATATTTATGCGCGGGTCGGGCGCTGGGACGATGCCGCCGAGTGCAATATCCAAGCGATGAAAGCGGACACGGCTTATCGCGCGGCCAACCCACGGCCTGGCTTTTACGCCCTGTATATGGCGCATAACGCTCATTTCTTCACGTTTGCCGCAATGATGCAGGGACGGAGCGCTGAATCGATCGCACATGCTCGGCAAATGGTGAAGGACGTCCCGGAGGAGTTTCTAAAACAATTCGGGAGCGTGGCGGATGGCTTCATGATCTTCCCTTCCGAAGTCCTGATGCGCTTTGGAAAGTGGGATGAAGTGCTGGCTGAGCCGGAACCGGCTGCTGATTTGCCGCTCTCGCGGGCGCTCTGGCACTACACACGGGCATCCGCCCTCACGGCCAAGAATTCGATGGAGGATGCCGAAAAAGAACAAGTAAAATTCCAGGAGGCCGCGGCGAAGGTCCCCGCCGGTTATACCTTCGGGAATAACTCCGCCTCGAACGTGCTGGCAATTGCGGCTCGTCATCTTCAAGGCGAAATGGAAGCCAAGCGGCGCCATATCGAACCAGCCCTGGCGAGTTTGCGAGAAGCTGTGCGCATCGAAGACACGTTGCGCTATGATGAACCGCCAGACTGGATCCAACCTGTTCGGCACACGCTCGGGGCCGTATTGATGCGCGCCGAGCGACCACAGGAAGCCGAGGAGGTCTACCGGGAGGATCTGAAACGCTCGCCCCAGAACGGCTGGGCGCTGTATGGCCTGGCGAGCGCGCTGCGTTCACAAGGCAAAACTAAAGAGGCAGCGGAGGTTGACAAGCAATTTACCAAGGGGTGGTCGAAGGCAAATGTGCGCCTAACCACAACCTGCTTTTGCCAGCAGTAACGCTGAGCTTCCGAAGGAGACTGAAGCAAGCATGGTTTACCTGGGCGGCTGAAATGGGACAGCCTTTTTGAAGAAGGCGTTGTCCAAGGCGTCGGCCCAATATTGAGCTGCTTTGATTGCGCCGCTCTCGGTCAGGTGGATGCCGTCGGATGTATCTGCTTTCTGGAGCCGGTCGTAATCTGGACCGGGGAAACAATATGGGTATTCGCGAATCATTCGGTCCTGGACACGGCGGATTTGTGACTTGGCCGGTGGCGGTGTTTGGCGATTGACCACAATCGCGAGTTCCGGAAAGCCGAAGTCTTCGCGAGCCTGAGCGATCCATGTTCCGTAATTCCTGAATACCTTGGCCTCGTCGTTTTCGGGCCAGTCGTTTTGTCCCTGGTCGGCTAAAATCGCGCGCACACCAGTGACAGCCACGTAGCGTTTGAGAGTGTTGTAGACATTGATGTAGGGCATGCGAATTTTGGACTTCACAAAGGAATGCTCAAAGGGGATGCCGTTGGCGGACTTGGCCCAGTGTTCAAGACTGGTGCCACCGAAGGCAGCGTTGAAAATCAGCACGGGAACATTCTGATTTTTGGCGACGTGCTGAGCGAATTGCCCCCAGAAATACGTTCCATGACCAAAGGGAGCCGGCCGCACATCCGAAGAAAAATGACTACCCACCAAGGGAGGGAGATACTGCAATTCCGCGGTCTTCTCATAATCCCTGAGGGCGTTCGTATCGGTGAGCGCGACGGTGTTCACGCGGTCGTCCTCCGCGCCCGGCAAGTTCAGCTTGCCTCCGTGCGCGACGGAATGGCCGACGACCACGAAGACCTCCCCTGCCCCGACGCGTTCTACTTTGGCGAAACGGTTGCGGCCGGTTTTTGCCCGCGCCCGAAGTTCGAGACTGTACCAGCCACCGGACACCTTCAAATGGCCGCGAAAGCTGCCGTCGGAGGTCACTTTGCCGACCGGCAGCCATTTCCCGGGCTTATTCGGTTCAGCGACTGGGACAAATCGCGCTTCGACCATGCCCCGGGCCAATGAGCATTGGCCAGCAACAGGAATAATGGCGTCTCCGGATAAACCGCGTTGGAAGACAATGCGGTTGGGGGGAGATGCAACCAGGAACTGCGGCTCCGCTCCGCGCAGAGGCGGAGCCAGTAAAACGATAAGATTGAGAATGACCGAGAGCGCGGCCATTCGGGAGCAAAAACGCATGTTAAGCCAGGCTCAAGGGTCCTCCATCACAGAGGGCAGCCTTGCCGAACGTTTCGACTCGGTGGCCGACAGCATGCGCGAGAGCGAGGTGCAGTCGATTATGCGGCACCTTGTTCAATTTGAGGGAACGGCCCATTTGAAATCCAAAGCCGCCGCCAACGAGCACAAACGGGATGTTATCGAGGGTATGCGAATTGCCTTTGCCCAATTCATTGGTCCACACGATCAAAGTATGATCGAGGAGACTGCCCTCCCCACCGGGCTCGGGAGTGCCAGCCAGTTTCTCCACCAAGTATTTCAGCTCTCCGCAGAACCACTTATTGATCTTCACCAGCTTCTCCTGCGCGGTGGCATCCTTGTCTGGCTCGTGGGAAAGGGAATGATGCGGGTCTTTGACATCCAGCCAGCTCATGCGGGCCTGGCCTACAGACTTGGTGTATTGCAACGTGGCGACGCGGGCCATGTCGTTGACAAAGCTGTTCACGAGCAAATCGATTTGCATGCGGCTAAGGCGCGGCACGTTGTCGTTCTGGTCGGCGATGCCTTCCTCCAGAGCCGGCGGGCCAACGCGAAGTTTCTGGCGAGCGGCTTCGCCGATCTCGCGTTCCATCTGCTTAACCAGAGCTTCGTGTTCTTCAAGCATCCGGCGGTCTTCCGCGCTAATCAGTTTCCGCACCTTCTTCAGATCATCGCGAACGTCGTCGAGCACGCTTTGGAGGGTTTCCTTGTCCTTCAGTTGCCCGTAGAGCTTGCCGTACATCTGGTAAGGGTCCGAGATAGGCATGATGGGCTTGTTCGGTCCGGCGTAGGACATGCGAGTCCAGGGATCGGCCCGGTCGGTAACACCGACACCGAATTCGAGGGAGCCAAAGCGGGTACGGGTTTCTTCGCGGCTTTGAAAGTAGTTTTTGATTTCCTGATCAATGGAAATGCCGCTGGCCCAGCCGGCCGGAGTGTCCGAACCGCCCTGGATGTTTCCGGGAAACAACTCGATACCCGTGAGCAAACAGCTCATGCCGCGCATGTGGTTATCGCCATCACCCCGAACCTTGTTGCTCAAGCCATGCAGGACGAGCATGCGGTCTTTGAACGGTTCCAATGGGCTCATGATTTCCTTGAGCTTGAAATCGCTCCCGGCTTCCTCCGGCCAGAAGGCAGGGGGAACGGTGCCATTCGGGCTGAACATGACGACCAGGCGCTGGCGTGGACGCGCGGGCGCGGCCAATCCCAGGCTGGGTAGGCCGACCAGGAATGGAAGCGTGGCGGCGGAGATGCCCAGTTGCTTGATAAACTGTCTGCGATGAATGGCGTTCATATTCGTTTCAATGCTTGTTCCCTTACTTCCGCGTAGCAATGGCTTTTTCGTCCCGGTGCAGGGCTGAGATCGTGGCAATTTCCACGAGCAGCTTCTGCATATTGTAACCCGAAGCAACGAACGATTGCCGCAACCGATCCATTACGTCTGGACCATAGGCTAAAACGGGCTGTTTGACAATCTGATGAAATAGCTGCTCGACGAAGCCGCTTTGCGCGTGCTCGCTGTTGATCGCAAATTGAGCAATGTCTCCCGCGCCGGTCAACCGGACGACTTTGCCTTCGTCGGTAGTGTAATCGGCCGCGGTGTCGAT
>JAQGOV010000665.1 GCA_028293425.1 Verrucomicrobiales bacterium | reverse complement strand
AACGGCGCCAGGTCAGCCACTCGTGCGACGTGCCCGGCGACTCGTAATAGGTGTGCTTGATCCCGGCCTTCGCCAGCGCCTCGTGATAGTTCTTGATCCCCTCGTACATGCGCTGGGACTCGGTGGTGCCGATGCCCAGCCAGAGGACCTTCACCTTCTTGTTGAACTCGTCCGCGTCGGCCATCACGCCGCCGTGGGCGGTCTTCGGGTCGAAGGTACCGCCGCCGAAGCCGCCGCCTCCTCCGCTGAAGCCGCCGATGTACGAGAACAGGTCGAGGTGCTTGAGCGTGATCTGGAACGTCTGCATGCCGCCCATCGAGAGCCCGGCCATCGCGCGATGTGGTTGATCGGCGATGGTGCGGAAATTCGCATCCACAAACGGGATGAAGTCCTCAAGGAGCGCCTTCTCAAATGCGCTGAAATTGAAGTTCCCACGCGGTCCGCCGGCAGCGCTGTTGGTCGTGCCAGCCGGAGGAGCGTTCGTTCGCCGAGGCCCGCCGGCGAAAGGATTGCCGCCAAATTCCATCGCGATGATGAAGGGCTTTGCTTTCCCCTCCGCAATCAGGTTGTCCAGGATCCGACCGGCGTGGCCTTGCCGTCCCCAGCCGGTTTCATCCTCGCCCGCGCCATGTTGGAGATAGAGCACGGGGTAACGTGTGGTAGTGTCTTTATCGTAATCTGGCGGGGTGTAAACGAAAGCGTGCCGGTTCGTCTTGCTGCTCTTCGAGAAATAGTTAATCTCGCGAAGCTGTCCGTGCGGCACATCCTTGAGTGCGTAGAAATCCGCGTCCTGCGCGGGAATCTCCACGGCGCTGCCCCAGCGTCCCGACCCGTAAAAGTAAAAGCTGTTGGGATCGGGAACCTCCGCGCCATCTATGTTGAGAGTGTAGTAGTGGAAACCTTCGTCAAGCGGGCGCGTGTAACCTACCCAGGCGCCGTCATCACCTTTGGTGAAGGTGCTGCTATCCTTGAAACTGACTCCAACGCTTTGAGCCTTTGGAGCCATGATGCGGAATTTCACGCGGCCCTCCGAGTTGACCTGCGGATATTGTTTGCCGGCCTGGTTCGACGTCGCGGGCTTCCAATCGTCCGCGGGCGGCTTGTCCTCGGCGGCGCAGAGCTGGCCGCATAAAATCGAAGTGAGTGCAAGGAGCGATAGGTTCATTTTCATAGGTTTATTTTGATTGTTGATTGAGGTTCGCTCACGGAATGTTTTTCTTCTCCACTTTCCAACCTTCCATCTTCGCCAGTCCGCAAGGTTCGCCAACGAACATTCTGGCGGCTTCCTGGTCGTTTTTTAACTGCCACTGCAGCCAGGCAGTAGCTACCTTGGCGAACTCGCCACCGTGAGGCTTGCTGTAAGTGCCGCCATGCCCAACATTCAGGTTCGCCGCGAAGATCGGCAAGTTGTCGATGCGTTTGAAATCGTCCATCCCATTTTTGTAGGCGATGTCCTTCTCACCGCCGAGGATGTAGATGGTAGGCGTGTGCAATTTCGCCAGATGCTCCTTGGCCAGTTTGGGCATTCCGCCCCTGCCGCTTCCAGCATCAGGAAGTATGCCGCTGTTGCAAATCAGCGTGGTCGAGATCCGCGCATCCGGAGCAATCTCAAGTGCCTGCAATCCTCCGCAGGACATGCCGGCGACGGCGATCTTCTTGGTGTCGAGCTTTTGATAAAACCGACTCGATTTTTCGCTGTTCTGGGCGATGGCCCAGTCAATCGCGTCTACCAAGAATTGGGACCTGGTTGGGCCACCAGCGCCGCCCCGCTGACCTTCTGCTGGCATGGGGCCAATTGCGATGACCAGAAATCCGTGCGATGCCACCTCGGACAAGAAGTTCACATGCTCCCATGGAGAATTGGCGCACGCCCCGTTTCCCCAGACCACGACCGGCAGTGTCGCTTTTCCCCCGAACGCGCTGAGGTCTTTTGGTCGAAAAACCGTATGAGTCGGCAGTGTTTTGTCAGAAGTCATCAGAGCCTTGTACTGCCCGCTACCACCATATTCCACGGTTCGGTTGGCTGTCTCCGCAGATGGTAACTGAATAGCTTTATCCGCGTTGGCACTCTGCGCGGAACTGAGAACGGGCAACAAACCGGCGGTAGCTATGAAGAGCCAGAATTGGATATGAGTCATAGATTTCGTTTCATTCCGTCGGCTTCCCATGTGTTTCGTTGCGTTCCAGGGCTACAGCTTCCGGCTGCGGTTTGCCCACGGAATAGAGCGCTCGAACTTCAGTTTGCTCCAGCGCCCGGCTGAATAAACACAGTTCATCCATGGCACCGCTGAAATTCCGAATCAGCGAGGGGTCATTGCCCGGGAAACCGCTGGCGTTCCAATTGCCCAACTCCGCCGCACCGATGCGATAAGGCGGAGCCACCTTCAGGGCTTTTTCGCTCACCAACGTCCCATTCACATACTCCACGACGCGCTTTGTCTTTCCGTCGACCACGACCGCCAGATGCAGCCAGGTCCCGAACTGATCGAGGCTCAGGACGGGCGGGCTGGCAAGAATCTGGAAGTTACCCGGACCGGAGCCGATGGCAGTTAAACCTAGAACACCATCGTTGCGAATGAGCCAGTGCATGGTTCCAGGCGCAAAGCCGTCGCACATAAACAGGGAGTTGAACTGGCGGTCCAGACCCTGGACGCGCACCCATGCTGCCAAAGTGATGGCATCAAATGAGCCAGGGACGCTGACGCGCACACGATCGCTGACACCGCGGAATTCCAGCGCCCGTTTGTCCGGCCAGCGGCCCTCGACCCACTGGCATCCTACGATCGTGCCATCCGGCACGGACTTTTGCCTGGAGCTGGTATTGGGGAGCAGCCAATCCGCCGGATCCAACTGCTCAAAATCAAAATGAAGGAGCAGGGAAGGGTCGTCATCGAGGCGCCTGCTGGCCGCACGCCATTGTTCATGTTGGAGCACCTCGGCGGCGGATGACCTGAGCCGGAGTTTGAAGAGGGAGGCAAAGGCTGAGGGGTCGGCGCTGATGAGCTTGGGTGGAAGCGAATTCTCGGCGACTGCCCCGGCGCCCTCCCTCAGTTCCTGCTTCGCTGGTCCGGCAGGCGGCTGGAATTCGACGATGCCCTTGAACACGTGAAGTTCCGTGCGGCGCGGCTTCACATCGAGACCGAACGCCGTGCCAAGGTCCGTCACCTTCATCTGTGGAGTGTTCACTTGAAAACCGTGCGCCTGGGGCGGCACATCGGCAGTGAGGCGTCCAGCAGGACAGGAAACCTCACCCGCGGAAATGAGGTGAAGTTCAGCCGGTCCTTCGATGACAATGCGAGCGCCGCTGTAAAATACGATTTGCGCAAGACCGGATTTGAGCCGCAGCGAACCAGGCTCCAATGCGGCTCCAGGGGAGGGAGGAGTGCTGCCTGGCGACCACTCGGCGTCCACCACCCGGCCTAACATCGCCACAGCCTGGCTCCGGGTGCCTTTGCGCTTGCCTGAATCCAAAACCTGCAACAGCCGCCAACCTACAGCCAGGAAGGTGACGCAGGCTGCCAAGGCTATGAGCCATGCCCGCTTGCGCCGGCCAGCAGGTGGCGGGGGGGTAACAAGAGGCAGAATATTTTCCTGGGACGCCATTCTGCCTTGGCCAGATGCGTAGAGGTCCGGCTCCGATGCCAAGCGTGCATGCAGTTCAACGCGGAGGATATATTCGTCCCGAGCGGCGGGGTCGCGGCGAAGTAAATCGTTTAGCGCACGCGCCTGCTCGTCAGACGCTGTGCCATGACAAACGGCAGCAACTGCGTCATCAAAATCACGGGAAGGAAAGGCAAGGTTCATTGGGTCACACCGTTGCCGGCGTGCTCAATGCAGCTTTGAAGCGCCTGCCGGATCCTCTGAACGGTTTTGTAGGCAGCGGCGACCGTTCGACCGGAATCTGCCGCGAGCTTCTCAATACTTTCGCGACGGTAATAATAGCCCTCGATGATGGATCGTTGCTGTTCCGGCAGTTTGTTCAGGCACCCTTCCAGGTGCCTCAGCCGGTTTTCCAGCTCGGGCCGCAAATCCTCACGGCGTCGCGTCAACTCTTCGCCCAAGCCGTTTTCGAGCAGGGCTTGCCAGCGCTGTCGCCGTTCGAGCCATTGCCTGGTCTTGTTCAAGGCAAAGCGGCAAGCCCACGGCGTGAACGGTTGATTTGCGTCATACGTATCGAATTTCTCCCAAAGGGATAACGCCGTCTGCTGCACAATATCCTCGGCATCAGCCACATTTGGCACCAAGGCGGCCACATAGCGAAAAATTTCCCGCTCGCTGCGCAGGAACAGCGAGAGGAAACGCTGTTGCGCGGCGGCCTGGTCCTCGGGCTGGCGCATGGACTCTGGTGACATTCGAATTGTTGTACCCTTACTTCCGGCGAACTTCGAGTTTTGGACAAACAATTTGAAAATGGATGCCGGTAAATGCAAATTCAAAGGGTGTCATTTTACCGAGTGGTAAACTGTAATTGTTTGTGGATTATCTGTTTACGTAGCCAATGAAGAGTTTGCCGAATCATGACGTCGAACCTTCATATATGAACGGATTGCGCGCGGCGGTGGTGGGAGGATTGCTTGTGGCGAATGCAGCATGGGCTCAGGGTGATGTGCTCGTGCTGGGCGGGCCGCCGCCTGTTCCTGTGGTCCAGCCGGTTACCTACACCGAGCCGGTGGTTTACCAGCAGCCGACCACTATCGTGGTCCAGGGTCCAGTGGTTATCCAACAAGTGGCAGAGGGCTACGCACAGCCAGCCCAGGCCTGCTATCCGCTTGCTGCAACGGTGATTTACGTGGCCGGGCCTGGCGGTTGCGCACAGGATTATTGTGCTCCTCGTGGCTGCCAAACCCCCAACGTCATTTATTTCGGCCGGGGGCAAGCTTACAGTCAGGGGTATAATTTTTCGCATCGAAGGTAAAGGAGTTCTGAGAAGGAAGGGGAAGTGATCGGGGCTCGGGGTGTGGAACCTCGCCCTACCGCGGATCGAAATTGTGTTCGTGGCGGGAAGAAAATTACGATTACGAAGGGAGCGGAGGGGAGCGGGTTTCCAAACAGATGGACAAACACCCAAAAATCTGAGATAAAAGGGTTTGTCAGCGATGTCACAAAGTGCGCGCCTTTGTCCATTGAACCGGAAAGACGATTAATCCATGGCAAAAGATAGAATGCAGCAGTCGCGGTTTGAGTTGAAATATCTCATAACCGAAGATGTCGCGGCAAAAGTGCGTGATTTTGTTTCCTGTTATCTCAACCTCGACGAGTACAGCGTCGGGCGGCCCAATTTCTCCTACCCCGTTCATAGCCTTTACCTGGACAATGATGACCTGGAGATTTATTGGCGGACGGTAAATGGCGATAAGAACCGTTTCAAATTACGCCTGCGTTATTACACTGACAAACCGGGCACTCCCGTATTCTTTGAAGTGAAGCGGCGGATGAAGGATGTCATCCTGAAACAGCGCGGAGGGGTGAAGCAGGAAGCGGTGGCGAAGATCCTGAACGGCCAATTGCCTGAGGAGTCGGACATGATCTCCCGGGATGTCAAAGGCATGGTGTCCGTGCAAAAGTTCTTCGGCCTGATGGCAGGCCTCAACGCCAGGCCGTGCACGCACATTTTTTACATGCGTGAAGCTTATGTGAGCGACGATGACCAGGTGCGCGTAACCTTGGACCGGGATGTTTTTTCGGAGCCGAATCCGAATCCGACCGCGAAAATTAAAATGGTTCGACCAGTGCACAGTTATAAGGGGTTTGTGATCTTGGAATTGAAATATACCAATCGCTTTCCCAACTGGTTTGGAGAGCTGGTGCGCGTTTCGCATGTGGTGCAGTGCGGCGCCGCCAAGTATGTTTCAGGGGTCACGGAACTAGGTCATGTGCGACTCGGCGCCAGAACCCCCGTGATGGAGGAGCCGAGTGTTATATCCAGGTACCGCCCAGGGGATGATCTGCCCACCTTTGCCCAGCAGGATACGGGCATGCCGTGGAGCTTGATAAAACGGACAGCCTCCTGAGGGGCTGGTTGCGGCAACTAGAGGGATCGTGATTCCATCCCAGGCCTCACGGTTTGGGAAGGGTGGGTGGCTGCTTCTGAGCTTCCCGAAGGAATTGCACGCTGCTCAGTAAAGCCCATACCCAAGCCACGGCAGAGAAGGCGCTCCCCGCAATCCCAAACCATCTGCCTTTTTTTATTATCTCCCTTAGTGCTGTGTCATCCCAATTCGGATCGTTGAGCACACTAAAGGCGCCCATGAAAGAGGACATCATGTAGTACATGGTGAACCCGAACCCAATCAGCATGAGCGCGGACTGGAAATAGCCGATTTTCCGCCCGGCCATAATGGTGCCGACCCCTGGAAACCCAAGCTGGTTGATGCCCGCGCAGGTCCAGGCTCTGGCACGGGTCAGTGGCTTGGGAGGGCTGGAAGGCATAAGCTATCAATCCCGCAGGGGGCGTCCTTCGGCATCGGTGGTAATGGTGCTGCCAGCGAGGATCAAGATACCTTCGACCACGCCCCAGAAATGTCCGATGCCGCAGGTGATCAAGGTGACGAATATCTGGGTGAAGCCCATCCCGGTGTAGCCCAGGTAGAAGCGATGCACTCCGAAACCGCCGAAAAAGATTCCGAACAAGCCCGCGGCCAGTTTGGATTTGAGCTCTTCGCCGGAAGGCAGAACTGGAGGGACAACCGATTGCGTAAGAACAGAACTGAATTCAGCAAATTGGCCCAGGGGCTTCCATTCAGTGCTCCCCTCGGCTTGAGCCATGGTTTGAGAATTGGCCCGGTTTGAAGCGAACCAGAATCTTATCTGGTCCGCCGAAACGGGCCCATATTGACGGCCGTCTGCCCCTATGATCTTATACATTAAGCGTGTTGAAACCTTTCCTGTGGGAAAGGAAATCTAAAATCGGCTGCTGTCAAAACTTTCCCTTCATCTGTTTGATGAGGTCGGGGAGATTTCCTGCGAATCCAAGGATCATGATGATGATTCCAAGCAGGATGCTTAAAGCGGAAAGGATAATTCCAGCAATGGCCATTTCCTTACCCTTTTCGGCGGCATGGCGGCTTTTAATCTGATTCAAGCCAAGGATAGAGAAAACCAACCCGAGCAGGTTAAAAGGAAGCCCGGAGCAGCAGCAGGACGAAAAGAGAGAAACAATGCCCATGATCATTCCGACCATCGCAAAGGTGTTGGTGGTTTGCGGCACCTGCCCGAAGGACGGCCCAGCAGGCGGAAGATTCGGCTGGCTCACCGATGCAGGCATTTGGGCGGTAAGCAGCGAGGCAAATTCAGGGTAGGTCGACAAAGGTTTCCAAGCGACCGCACCTTCACTCATGACAAGGCTTTGAGCGTTCAACCGGCGTTCTGCAATCCATTGCCGGATCTGTTCGTCGCTGACCGGCCCGTACTCTTTTTGATCCGCACCTAAAACGCGATACACGCAATGCCCTTTCTCTTTTCCAAGCGACGGTATTAAGGCAGTCCCGGATTCGGAAAGCGAGTGGATTTTAGGACGACACGTTTCGGAAAACGCCGAAGGCGATGAGCGCGGCCACGAAAAGCCAAATCCAGGCCGGGTGCGTGAAAGGATGGCGGAGCGGTTCGCCTTTCCACCTGGCGTAAAGGAGCATGCCCGTGAGCGCAGCCAGGAGGGGAGCCAGGCCCACAAGCAGCGGGTTATAATGAAAGGCAAGGGCGAGATGGCCATGGAGCAAGTGATGCGCAGCCCGCAGTCCTCCACAGCCGGGGCATTGCCAGCCGGTCAGGGTGTAAAGGATGCATTTGGGATAAAAGCGCGTCTGCTCCGGGGGGAAGTTATAAAGAACCAGTGCCGCGCTCAGCGCCGCGACAAAAAGGGCGGTGAGCTGGATGATGAGTATTCTGCGGCTATTCACGCGATGGACATCATTACAGCCTGCCAGCAGGCGGTCCGTCAAGCGGCGGCTCAATGGGCCGTCATGGAATTCCTCCTTTTCGCAAAGATGAAGATTTGCTATTAAGTTCCAAGATGAAACTGACCATTCGCCGATTCGATCTGCGACTCGCGCATCGCTGGACGATTGCGAGCACCGTTGGCCCAGGGGGCGGAGGAGGAACGGACATCTACAAGGTCGTTTTCGTGGAACTTTTCGATGGCAAGGTGACCGGGCTTGGTGAGGCTGCCCCATCTTCGCGCTACAAGGAGAACGCTGACTCCGTGGTGGCTTTCCTGGAAAAGGTGGATGCCGCACGGCTTTCGTTTGACGATGTTCCGGGGAGCATGCGCTACCTGGCTACGCTTTCTCCGGGAGATTTTGCGCCGAAGTGTGCCATCAACATTGCTCTCCTCGATGGGGCCGCACGAAAAGCTGGAAGAGCCATTTATGATTACCTCGGCCTTGGTTTCCACGAGAATAAGCACGTCACTTCCTTCAGCATCGGTATCGATACGCCGGAGGTTATCCGGAAAAAGGTGCTAGAAGCCGAGCGTTATCCTGTTTTGAAACTCAAGGTGGGCAGCCCTGATGACGAACAAAACCTGCGTGCTCTCCGAGAGGCCGCACCTGTCAAAACCGTGCGAGTGGACGCGAACGAGGCTTGGAAAACCAAGGAGGAAGCATTGGAGCAAATCGAACGACTGGCCAAGGACCCGCATATTGAATTCGTGGAGCAGCCCATGCCGGCCTCCACGCCGACTGCTGATTTTGCGTGGCTGAAAGCTCGCACGCCCCTGCCGATTATGGCCGACGAATCGTACCGCTCGGCGGCCGATGCGGAAAAATGCGCGGAAGGTTTCCATGCCGTCAACGTGAAACTGATCAAGACTGGCGGAGTCTCCGGAGCTTTTGACGCGTTGCAGGCGGCGCGAAAACTTGGGCTAAAAACCATGATTGGCTGCATGATTGAGTCGAGCGTGCTGATCAGCGCGGCTGCGCATTTGGCTGAACTGACCAATTACCTGGATATTGACGGCAACCTCTTGATCAACAATGACCCCTACTTGGGTTCCAC
>JAQGOV010000651.1 GCA_028293425.1 Verrucomicrobiales bacterium | reverse complement strand
CCGGCGAAGGTTGTTGCCACGTTCCAAGTGTTTGAGTTTGATCTTCAGGATGGCGCCTTGGAGACCGTCCATGCGGCAGTTCCAACCGACGAAGTCGTGGTAATATTTCTTAGCCTGGCCATGGTCGCGGAAGATTTCGATTTTCTTCTTCAACTCGGAATCATCGGTTACGACAGCGCCGGCTTCCCCGAACGCTCCGAGGTTCTTTCCGGGGTAAAAACTGAATGCGCCAGCGATGCCCAGGGTGCCAGCCTTTTTGCCTTTGTAAACAGCGCCGTGGGCCTGGCAGGCATCCTCGATGACCGGCAAACCGTGGTTCCGCGCGATCTCCAGGATAGGATCCATATCCGCCGTCTGGCCGAAAAGGTGGACAGGGATAATGGCTTTGGTCCGTGGGGTAATGGCCTTGGCCAGCAGCGCCGGGTCCATCGTGTAGGTTTCCTCCTCGATATCCACAAACACAGGGGTGGCCCCGGTATAGGTGATTGCTTCCGCGGTGGCCATGAAAGTGGAGGGCACGGTAATCACCTCGTCGCCAGGGCCGATGCCAAGAGCCAGCAGCACCAGCCAAAGGGCTTCCGTCCCGCTTCCCAACCCGATTGCGTGCCGGGCACCACA
Organism: Verrucomicrobiales bacterium; assembly: GCA_028293425.1. Lineage (GTDB taxonomy): Bacteria > Verrucomicrobiota > Verrucomicrobiia > Limisphaerales > JAQGOV01 > JAQGOV01. The sequence goes on along the minus strand of JAQGOV010000651.1, from coordinate 2,032 downwards.
AAAACTCGCAAAGTCTTGCTCGAAAGCACTGACATACGGGCCACCAGCAAAGGCGCTTTTGTCAATGACCTCGTTTATGGCAGCGAGGATTTCGGCGCGGAGGGGTTCGTTTTGGGCACGGAGATCTAGAAAAGGAATTTGCATCTAGTTAAGCAGGTGGTTAACGGTTTTTAGAGAAGAGAAAAGTCAATTACCCGTACAAAAGCTAACAAACTTAAGGTGACAAATTCACACTTTTCGGAGGAGCCGGGCGGGGTTGCCGGCGACGACAGTGTTGGCGGCGACATCCTTGGTGACAACACTTCCTGCCCCGATGATCGCATTCTCTCCGATCGTGATTCCACACAGAATCGTGGCGCTGGATCCGATGCTGGCTCCCTTTTTAATAACCGTTGGGACGCAGGTCCAGTCCGCCTCGGTTTGTAGCGCGCCCCCTGCGTTCGTGGAACGCGGATACAAGTCGTTAATAAAGGTGACATTGTGCCCGAGAAAAACGTCGTCTTCCAGGGTTACGCCCTCGCAAAGGAAAGAATGACTGCTGATTTTGCAGCGGGCGCCAACCTTCACGCCTTTCTGAATCTCAACGAACGTGCCGACCTTGCTATCCTCTCCGATCTCGCAGCCGTAAAGGTTTACAAACGCAAAGATGCGTACCCCTTTGCCCAGCTTGACGTCAGGAGCGATCCGGCAAAAGTCTTTTTGAGTATCCATTTAAACCAAAACCACGTTGGGCACAGGTGTTTGAGGGGCGTGATGATTGGAAGGCGTTCCATTTTGGCGGTTGCTCTCGAAGGAGATTGGCACCATGCCACCCATCTGCTTTAACGAAGCGGAGGAAGCCTCCAGGATTTTTACAACAGCGAGCCCCTGTTTTCCATCTGTCAGCGGGGTGCGCCCGTGCTTAATGCAGTCCAGGAAGTGTTGGCATTCGACTTTGAGCGGTTCCTCCTGCTTCACATAGGGAATGTATTGATCGCCGTAATGATAGGAGTACTGGAACTCGGCAAAGGTATCGTAATGGGGAGGAGTTTCGACCCGCACGTCGTAAATTTTTATTTTCTCCAAAGGCTGCATATCGTCGTAAACAATCATGCGCTTTGAGCCTACGATGGTCATGTCACGAACCTTGCGCGGGTCAAGCCAGCTGCTTTGGATATTGGCAAAGCGTTGCTTACGGAAGTTGATGCACATCGTCGCGACATCTTCCACACCGGGAGTGATATGCGCATTGCCCGTGCAATTCACGCTAATCGGCAATTCATCCATGATATACAAAACAATGGCTATATCGTGAGGAGCCAAGTCCCAGGCCACATTGAGGTTCTTCTGAAACAAGCCTAGGTTGAGACGCCGGGAACTGATGTAGCGGATCTCGCCGATGTCGCCACGATCAATCAACTCTTTGATCCGCCGGATGGGGGAGGAATAAAGGAAGGTGTGTCCAACCATCAGCACGAGACCGTTCCGCTGAGCAATTTCGTTGAGCTCTTCACACTGGTCTGCGGAAGATGCCATGGGCTTTTCAATGAATACGTGCTTCCCCGCCAGCAGGCTGGCCTTGGCCATCTTGTAGTGGCTGCTAACGGAAGTTGCGATAACCACCGCATCCAGCCCTGCCCCGTTGAGCATGTGATCGAAATCCTGGTGAGCTTCGACGGCCGGATAAAGCGACTTCATGTGCTTCAAGCGTTCCGTGTTCAAGTCGCACATCAACTTGAGCTCGCAATCGGCGAGACTGTTAAAATTGCGGATAAGATTTGGCCCCCAATAACCGCAACCCACGACACCAACTTTTAGTTGCTTTTGCATTCTAATATCTCCTTTTGGTTTAACTTAGCCTTCTGATAACGCGCACTGGCACTATTGGAACTTCTTCCTAACATTTTGAGATTTTTGCCCTGGCTCTTAATCTTAGCTCCTGACAGGTATTTTCAGGGGTAAGCGAACAGCTCCAGCGAGATTTCTACACCGAAACGTTCAAAACTGTCCACTAAAATTCTGGAGCGCCCGCTGCATCAACTGAGTCCCATTG
>JAQGOV010000690.1 GCA_028293425.1 Verrucomicrobiales bacterium | reverse complement strand
TGGCCGGTTTGGCATCTGCCCCAAGCATAGCGATCGCATCCGGAACACCATCCTGGAGAACAAAAGGTTGCTCGCATTCATAGCAATGGTTCAGTCCGAAAAGGTTCCGGATTATCCCGAGTACGAGCATACGCTTGAGTTGGAACTGCGTAGGCTCAGACGCGAGCCAACGGATGTAGTAAGGGATGCCGTTGGTCCCGATTGCCTGGATGGCCTCTCGGTCTTTGGCGTCAATCGGTATCACCCCATTGGCCCGAAGTCCAAGCTTTTGGACGACTTGGCTCAGCGTTCGGCCTTTGTATTTTGGCTCCGGAGGGTCGGACGCTGGCCAGACGATCATGACTGCGGCCACAAGCAGAAGAAGCATGAAAGCGGCGATGGCGAGCTTGCGGCGGCGCATGGTCGGGTGAGTGTAGCAGCCCTGGTGCTACAGAGGAAGCACGGAGGTATCGGTGATTAGTGTGCTTGAGCGAGCCAGGAGGTATGTAGAAAAGTGCCCGCCGGCCATCAGTGGCCAGGGTGGGCATAACGCCGCGTTTCATGTGGCGTCGGTGCTCGTGCATGGCTTTTCACTGAGCGAAGGCGATGCGCTGAGGTTGATGGAGGAATGGAACATGCAATGCCTCCCGCCGTGGAGCGAAGCGGAGTTGGTGCATAAAATCAAGTCGGCCCGCAATGCGAAGCATTCGGAGCCACAGGGCTATCTTTTAGGAAAGGATGTCGGAGGCGAGCGTCCAGGAGCCAGAAACCTGATCAAGCTGCCTCCAAAACCAAAGTTTTGCCCAATGGTGTTGAAGCGAGTGGCGGCGAAAGCGGCTGTTTCAGATGTGGTGAGCTTTCTTAAGGAGCGGTCGCTCGTGCCAGTGGACGTCCAGGACCCAGCGAGCGTGCTGCGGTGGCTTTACCCAAGGACATCCGGGGAAAAGGTGCTGGTGTTCAACGAAATGAAGTCGCACGGGCAATTGCTTTGGGAAGCGGAACGCAGTGACCGCTTACAAGCAAAGGATTTTCCGCAAGGCCCGGAGGGCGTCTGGTTTTTACCGCAACCGGTGACAGGGTTGTATTACCCGAATCCGCGGACTGGTGGCAAGCAATCGCGACGGTCTGAGGAGGCGGTTACGGCCTGGCGCTACGTGGTTCTGGAAAGCGACAAAGCTGAAGGAGAGGATTGGTTGCGCTGCCTCATCCAAATGCCGCTTCGGATTGCGAGCATTTGCGAGTCCGGGGGGCGGTCGATCCATGCCCTCGTGCGCCTGGATGCGGAGAGCAAAGCGGATTGGGATGCGAAAATGGCGGTGCTGAAGCCTGTGTTGGTAACCCTGGGCGCAGATCCGGGGGCTTTATCGGCGGTGCGCCTGACCCGGTTGCCGCAGGCAATGAGGGGCCAGAGGAAGCAGACGCTGCTATATCTGAGCCCGGATCCAGATGGGATCCCAATTATCCGAAAGGCGGTCCAAACGAAAGGGTGGGAATGAGCGGCTTTGACCCCGATGGCTTGAGCAACTGGGCGACTGATAACCAGGCAAATGGACTGCCGCAGCTGATTTTGCCCAGTGGCAGCGTGAGCATCAGCGAATGCGCTGAGGAGCTGTTCAAACTGATTGCGCCGACGAAGCGATTGTTTGTGCGAGGGGGAGCCGTGGTGAACCTGAGCACCCGAGACGACGGATTATTGGCACTTGAGATTTTACGCCCCTCAGCGGCCCGGTCGCTGTTTGAGAAGTTTGCACGACTGTGCGCATGGCGAACAGGGGCGAATAATGAGCCCGTGCTGAAGCACGTGACATGCGCGCAGGAGATGGCGGATGCTTTGTTGCACACGGAGGAGGCAATGCTGGGGCTGCCACGTGTTCAGGGTTTAATTAACTGTCCGATTCTGCGTGAGGTGGACGGCAAGGTGCTGGTGGCGGGGAAAGGTTACGATGAGGTTACCCGATTGCTGGTGACTGGTGGGGACATGCCGCCGGAGGTGGAGTTCACACGGGCGGTGAGGATGCTTTTGAACCTGCTGCAAGACTTCGACTTTCAGAGTGAAGGGGACAAAGCACGTGCGGTGGGGAGCCTCGTTGCTCCGGCTTTAAAAGCAGGAGGTTTCCTGAAGGGCCGGGTGCCGGCCGATGTGGCGGAAGCGGATCAGTCGCAATCCGGGAAAACTTACCGGCAAAAGGTGATCGCGGCGATTTACAACGAGCGGCTCTCCCTGGTGACAAGCCGAGAAGGGGGTGTGGGCTCGATTGACGAGAGCCTGAACCAGCAATTAGTGGCGGGAAGGCCTTTCATCCAGTTCGACAATTTTCGCGGGCGCTTTGAGAGCGCTCACTTGGAAGCCTTTTTGACAGCGGAGGGAGCTTTCCCGTGCCGAGTGCCTCACCGTGGTGAGGTGACAGTGCCGGCCGACGGTTACTTTGTGTTTTTGACGTCGAACGGGGTGGACACGACACGTGATTTTGCGAACCGAAGCAGCATTGTGCGGATCCGCAAGCGGAGCGCTGGCTACGGGTTCCAAAAGTATCCCGAGGGGGACTTGTTGGCGCACGTGCGGGAGAATCAATCGTTTTACCTGGGCTGTGTGCATGCGGTGATTCGCCATTGGCATAGCCAAGGCAAGCCACGCACGGAGGAAAATCGGCACGATTTCCGAGAGTGGGTGCAGGTGTTGGATTGGATTGTGCAAAACGCCTTTTCCATGGTGCCGATGATGGACGGGCATAGGCAGGCGCAGGAACGTGTGAGCAACCCGGCACTGATTTGGCTGAGAAGCATCGCTCTGGCGATGGAGCAGGCCGGAGAACTAAACCGGGCATTTACGGCGACGGAGGTCTTTCAACTCTGCGAAGAAAACGACATTGCGATCCCCAGCTTGCGGCCCGGAGCTGATGAGGACAAGGGTAAGAAGGCGATTGGAACCATCATGGGGAAGCTGTTCCGCGAGAACGAAACCCTGGAAGTGGACGCCTACCGAGTGACTCGAGAGGAGAAATACGTGGCACGTGACGATTCGGCAGTGGGCGGGAACTTTAAATCTAAAACGTATACGGTGACGAAGGTGTGAAAAAGTCCGCAGTCACGCAGCTACCGCAGCAAGGGGTATATCTCTCTGAGAAATACCGGTATTTTCAGGAAAGTATTAGGGGTTACTGCGGTGGCTGCGGAAAGAGGAAGGAAGCATGTCATTAGCGTTTGAACAGCGGGAAAAAGAGTCCGCAAGGGCGTTTGAGGCGTTCTCGGTTTACTTGAATATGGGGCCGGAACGGTCCCTGGCGGCGGTGGGGCAGAAATTGGGGAAGAGTGGGAGTCTCATCGAGCGGTGGTCGACGTAGTTCGAGTGGTCGAGCCGGGTTCAGGCGCATGCCGCCCACCTGGCGGTTGCGGAGCGGGAAGCGACCGAGGCTGTAGCGCGAGCGAAGGCGTTGGATTGGGGGAAGCGGCAGCACACTCTGCGCGAGCGGGAGTGGGAAATGCACGAGCAGTGCATCGCTGCGGCGAAACGGGCTCTCAATGCGTTTATGGAGCGCGAAAAGGTGTATGCGAATCTTTCGGACATTGCGCGCATCCTGGAGATTGCGAGTAAGCTGGGGCGGTTGGCGTCTGGCATGGCGACGGATAAAACGGAGATGGTGGGCGAAGTGGGGTTGGGTTTGAGTCCGCAGTTTGAGGCGATGTTGAAGAAGATTTATGACCAGCCCGCGGCTGGACACACCATCGTGGATGTGGAAGAGGTCAGTGAGCAAAAGGCAGAGGCTAGCGGAAAGCGCCACCTCACACTGCCCTCTCCCCAGAGCGGAGAGGAAAAGGCTGTGAAGGAGGACGAGTCATGAGTCCGCAGGAACGATATGCACACGCTGCGAGACGGATGGGGTGTCCCGTGGACCAAACGCGGAACTTTTTGGCGGCGGAGATTGTGTTGCAGGAGCGGCAGTTGGCGGCGAGTGCGGCGGCGCGGTTGTGTGATTTAGCGGATGGGCCAACGGCGATTGGGTATGGTGGAGCTCGTGGGGGCGGGAAGAGTCATTGGCTGCTCGCGCAAATGGGCGGAGATGACTCGCAACGGGTGCCAGGGCTGAAGTGCTTGCTGTTGCGGAAGGTGGGGAAGTCGAACATGGAAAATTTTGAGGACTTGCGGAAGCGGTTGTTTGGGCGATTGCCGCATGAGTTCCAGGCGCATCGGGGGAGGCTAACTTTCGCGAATGGGTCACGAATCATTGCGGGGCATTTCCAGCATGAGAAGGATATCGATGATTACCTGGGGCTGGAGTATGACGTGATTGGAATTGAGGAGGCGACGACGTTGTCGCACCGGAAGCATCAGGATATCATGACGTGTTGCCGGAGTTCCAAGGTGCTGCCAAGTGGGCAGCACTGGCGTCCAAGGATTTATTCGACGACGAACCCGGGCGGGATTGGGCATGCCTGGTATAAGGCGAAGTTCGTGATGCCGTTCTTACGCAAAGAGGAGAAGGAGACGCGGTTTGTGCCGGCGCGGGTGGGGGATAACCGGTTCAATAACCCGGAGTATCGGAAGGTGTTGGAGTCGCTGACGGGCTGGCAGAAGCGGGCATGGTGTGATGGGGATTGGGAGATTGCTGCCGGGCAGTTTTTCACGACGTTTCGGCGCGAAGCGCACGTGGTGGAGGACTTTGATGTATCGCGGGCACGGGAGTGGTTCGCAGCTCTCGATTACGGTTTTACGCATTACACGGTGGTGCTATTGGGTTGCACGGATGGGGATGGGAATACATTTATCGTGGATGAGCACGCCGAGCGGCTGTGGCTGCCGGAACGGCATGCGAAGGGTGTCCAGGCGATGCTGGCGAGGCATGGACTGACGGTGGAGCGGTTGCGGCGGTTTGTGGCGGGGGCGGATGTGTTTAGCCGGCAATCGGACGGAACGACGATTGCGGGGCAGTATGGGAAGCTGGGGATTAAGCTGACGTGCGCGAATATGGACCGGGTAAACGGGTGGGCGGAGGTGTTGAGCAAGCTCGGGGATCCGGACGCGGGCCTCTCACCTAAGCTGTTCATACATCGGCGGTGTGGGCGGTTGGTGGAGTGTTTGCCCGCTTTGCAGCATGACCCGCATCGGCCCGAGGATGTTCTGAAGGTTGATGCGGATGAGGAGGGCAATGGCGGGGACGATGCCGCGGATGCCCTCAGGTATTTGGTCGCGACGAAGGTGCGGACGGTGGCAGTGAGGAAGCTGAAGGGGGTTTGACCGTTATGCGGGGTGAATTTCGATTTCGTATTTTGAGCGTGAGACTTTGGCTTGTTTTAATACTACGTGGCCGTAGCCGTACTGTATGACGAAGCTGCGGAGCTTCTCCTTGTCAGCATCTTTGGTCTTTGCACCAAAGATGACCTCGGCCAGCGCAAGCTTGGAAAACGGGCGCAAGCCTGATGATTTTTTGGTGGCCCTGAATTCCTGCTCAGAGCTCCATATCTTTGACTTGCTCAAGACCCCAATTTCGAATAGAGACTCTGGTTCACGCAAGTAACTTAAAGACGGATATTCGTCTACGTAGTTGACCTTTGAGAGGGGTCTGAAGAAGGGAATATCCGCCATTATTGTAAACCCCAAGACAAATCCAGAGTGGGATGCGGCGTAGTGGGACCAGGCGAGGATACTGTCTGGTACCTTGGATAAACTAAGAATGCCCATGGGGCTCAAAGCGGTCTGTTTACCTTCCTCAACGAAACTGACAAACAGCTCAGGGTGTTTCGGATAAGCTTCAGCGAGGCTTCTGGCTGCTTCAGGCTCCGCCCCGAGGCGTATCAAAAAGCGATAGATCTCGTCTAGGGAGTAGTCCCATTTATCGTAAATCTGCCCGTCAAACGGGTCATTCAAGGTGGCAGGCTGTGCGAACCAAAGCGAGTGGTCCCTAAAGATAGATTCGGTGTTAGCGTCGAAGGCGCGGTATTTGTAGAGCTGAGGAGGATAGGAGCCGTTGGCAATACGAATTTGAATCAACGCAGTATACTCCTCTGGCGTTAGCATGCGCAAAATTACGAAACTGTTGATGCTAATGTAAAGCAGTCCGTTTTTCCACGCTTGAGCTTCTCAGCTGCGCGCTCTCTCTCCGCTAATTTTCGCGCCAATTGCAGCGGAATGATGCGCAGCCCCTGGGGATGGAGGGGCGAGCATACGGGGTGGGTGGGGGCGTTGATATCAGGCCAGCGGAGATGAAGGTGAGGCCGGCATGGGGCAACGTTCCAAAAGCGGGGGTAACAACGAGGTGGATTCTCGGCTGGCCGAAAGCAAGCTGGGGCTTGGCTCTTTCCTTCCGTATCCACCACCGCCTGGAGTCCGAAGGCTGCGGAGTGAGAACGATGGCATGCAGGATGCCTGGACGGTTGACACGGTGCTTGCCGCACGGCCGTCGTGCGTCCCCCACGGGCGCGAGGTGGGGGTTTTCAAGCACCGTGGCAACCGGTCCAGCCCGCCTTATGCACAACGCCATGTTATCTTCAGGTGGACCGGGCCGCTGGAGGGTTTGGTTGGTGTAGGGAGGAAGCGGCGGG
>JAQGOV010000590.1 GCA_028293425.1 Verrucomicrobiales bacterium | reverse complement strand
AGATTCCGCCTTTGTTACAAAAGGAAAGCCGCCGATCCGGAGCAAACGTATTGAAACATCGCTGCCCTACCACCCAAATCGTGGTAGGGCGAGGCTCCCGCCGAGCCCTGATCAAAAGCCCCGACCTATAAAACCAACTCACCACTTCAAATCAAAAATCTTTCCTCGAAAAGGCCATTCCTCCGCCACTTTCACCAACCCCGCGCGCACAGGATTCTGATGAACATAAAGCCACTTCTCCCTGTAACTCTCAGCATCGCGCATCCGATGATGCACTGCCTTCGATTGCCATATCCAATGGGGATTTCTATGTCCTTTTGTAAACTGACTCTTCCAAAACTTGATCCAGTCCTCCGCCGTAAAGCGCAGATCACGCGGAGCGGCGAACAGGTGCAGGTGATCTGGCATCAGAATGTAATCCCCGACCAACCAGGCCTGCGCTGCGGTCCACACCTTGCGAAGCAAAAGATGCGCCTCCTCGCATGCCAGCCAAGCAATGCGGTCTTTTGTACAAACGGTCACAAAAATAATAATCCGCTGACTCAAATCGATCCGAACACCTTGTGGTGGAGTTCTGCGGCCAGGCTCATCAAAAGGAGCGTTCATTGGCATAGCCCGAATAGTAATAAAGTGTTAGCTACGGGAAACGAAAATTTGGGCTCGGCAGGAGCCTCGCCCTACCACCATTTTGCCCTGATCAACTCGTGCTATTCACTTTCCGTACTCATCTGAAAGCAACGCCCACCGCTCATGATCACGCCAGCGTCCACCCACTTTGAGCATCTTGCGGGAGAAGCCCTCCTTCACAAATCCGCAACTACGCACCAAAGCCAGGGAAGCCCGATTTCGGGGCTGGATGTTCGCCTCCACCCGGTGGAGCTTCAGATCGAAAAAGGCATGCTGCAACACCAGCAGCATGCCTTCTTTCATCAAGCCTCTCCCCGCAAACTCCATGAACGCATAGTAGCCCAGCGCCGCGCTATGAAAATTCCCCAACACAACATTGTTCAAATTGATCACCCCCACCAACCCGCCCGTCTCCCGATCAATCACCCATTGCTGCGCCGAATCACGTCGCGCCAAATATTCGCGAAATGCCCCGGGAGTGTCCGGTGGCTCAACCCAGCCCCGATGCAATGCGCGACTCCTCCGCACCGCACCGAGGAATGCGCGCATGGCGTCGGGTTGCGGCGACTGCAGGAAAACCCGCTCCACTCCGCGCTTCCGTGCTTTCGCGCTCATCTAACCTTTGCGTTTATGGATCACGACCGAGTTCCCGTCGGGATCCAGCACCACCATCATGTGGCAAACCGGCGACTCGAATGGGCCGGCGGTTACCTTATGGCCTTCCGCTTTAATCCTGGCCACGGCCTCGTCGAAGTTTTCGACCTCAAGACCGGCGGCGCCTCCATTGGGAGAAGATTTCCAGTCCGGAGCCATGTTGCCTATCGAAAGCGTTCCCGCCCCAATGTCGTACTCGATCCAACCGTTTTCCTCATTCCCAAATACGCGAGACTTGGTCAAGCCGAGTGTGCCCTCATAAAAGGCGCGGGCCCGTTTCAAGTCGGTGACAGGGTATCCGACAAATGCAATTTCAGTGACTTTCATGTGCGTTTATTTGCTGAAAACCGTAACCAGAGCGTAGACGCCAAACCCCAAAATGATAAGCCCAGAAATCCGGTTCACCATTCGCATCCAGCCATCCGTCACCCGGGTTCGGAAAGATGCCGCTCCGTTGCTCAGCAATACCCACCACAACGCCGAACCTGCAAAAACACCGGCCACGAGCACACCCGCATTCCTGTAGCCGGCGGAAGTTCCAAATCCAATCCCGGCGAACACGGCCACGAACGAAAGAATGGTCATGGGATTGGTCATTGTGAGGACCAAGGTGGAAAGGTAAGCTCCCCAGAGTCCGCTCCTACCCTGCCTGGCCGCATTTTGGGCAGGCCGACTCAGCAACGTACGCAGGCCGAGGTAACAAAGGAACCCACCTCCTATCAGCCCCAGCCAAAACGCCTGCCGAACCAGGGCACCGGAGATTGCCGTAAGGCCGAACGCCGCCACACAGCCATAGGCCGCGTCAGCCGTTGCTGCGCCCAGCCCGGTGGCCAAGCCAATCTGACGTCCCTCCGCCAGGGAACGCCGAATGCAGAGCACTCCTATCGGTCCCACCGGCGCTGCAATCGAAAAACCGATCAGGAGTCCTTTGCTCAACCACTGAATCAATCCTGGGTCAGAGGTTTGCACAAGCTCCGATCTTTGGGGGTGTTCACTAACGCTAAAAAGTGTCGTGCCTACCCACCTGCTGGGGTTCTTTGATATAGGACCACCCGCAAGAAGGACATTTGGTGGCCCCTGCCGCAATCGTCGTCCCGCACGATACGCATTTGACGGGTTGAACGGCGCAGTCGCTCTCCCGTTCCCGGGGTTGCTTCGGGGCCACCACTGCGTAAAGGAGCACCCCAAAGAACGGTACCAGAATAATAACGAGAACCCAAGTGAGCCGCGTTACAGGATCAAAATCCTTCCGGGCCAGGGCCACGGAAAGAACTAGCAGCCATACAATCGTCCATAAGGCCAGCCAGATCAGAATGTCCGGGATGCCCCCCTGGTTTCCATGAAGAGTGACATTAAAATTTTGCGGAGGATTCATAGGGTCCTTTAGACTTTGCAGCTTTTAGCAACGGCTTCCAGTGCTTATGCATCCGGAATCTCGGCCTCCACAAGTTTTCCCAAAAGGATCAACGATTCCTGCCACCCGAGGTAGCACGCTTCCGCAGGGATGACGTTGGGAATTCCTTCCTGCACCACGTTCATATCCGTCCCGCAGAACACCTGCTTTAAGGTGATGGTGGTTTCCATCTGGCCGGGAAGATTCGGATTATCGAACTGGTTGCTGTAACGAATGCGTTCGTTGGGCACGAGCTCGAGATAGGTTCCACCAAACGAGTGGCCACTGCCAGTCGTGAAATTCGTGAAGGACATCTTGTAGGTGCCTCCCACCTTGGGGTCGATGTGATGCACCTTGCCTGTGAATCCGTTTGGCGGAAGCCATTTGGCCATGGCATCGCCATCCAGGAAGGCGCGGTATATTCTCTCAGGCGTGGCACGGAGCACACGATGAAGGCGGACAGTGTTCGTTGGCATATTTCGTTTCCTTTCGAGGACTCGTGTTTTTAACCCAATGACATCCCGCACTGCAACCTCCAAGTGCCCGGGACAGCTGGAAACTCCATGCCCGGCAAGCCTCCATCGGACTTGGCCTAATCTCTCACCCAAGCTGGTCATCCAAAAATCCGTCAAACCCGGGTGCGAGCCTGCGCCGCACCCGGGTCTGGATAACTTCAGTTCTCTTCCTGGCGCCGCTCCAATCGGCCCAGGATGCGCTGCACGGATTGGTTGACCAGCCCAACCTTCTCATGCAGCTCCAGCCACTGCTTTTCGCGTTCCGCATGCCAGTCGCTGAAGCCTTGCTCAATCCGATTCTCCAGCTTCACCAGGCGCAGTTCAAGCCGCTCCACGGATTGCTGCACCTCGCGCAGGGTGACCGGTTCAGCCGGCTCCACGAGGACTGAATGCTGGCGGCCCAGGACTTCCCTGCCCTTGTGCCACACGCACAGCACCAGGTAGACAATTCCCAGCAGCCCACTCCCACCGATGAGGAAGTTGATAATCTGCGCGTTTGTCGCGGTTGGTATTTGTGCAATCATGGCGTTTCAAGCTCCTCGATTTTTTGGTTGATGGCTTGGCGGATCTCTAGCCAGCGGGCGTCAGGCACGAACCAGCCATCCACCGGGGCTTGCCACCTTTCACCCGCCCGAAGTGGATGAATTGTCCGGTCGCTGCTGATGACTTTGTAATGTTCGCAACCGGTCCAGGTCATTATCGAGGTTGCGATTGGCAGCAGCCTCATCATGTTGAATAATTTCGCGCGCCAGTTCCTCGCGCCGTTCTTCATGTCGTGCATAGGGATCTTCCTTTCGTTGCGCCCGCCGTTTCCAGAGCCAAACCAGAAACGGCGCAAGCGTGATTAATAGGGTGACAATGGAGGCGATCATTTGGTTGGAGGTTTCACCAGCGGCAGCTTAATTGAAGCGCCGAGGTCCAGGATGATCGCGGTGGCTTTGTAGATGGGGCCTGCCTCAAACTTCTGCAATCGTTCCAATTTAGCTGGGTCCGATTGAAGCGCATGCTCCAGGGCCAGCATGAGTGGCTTGAAGAGCAGTCTCAGCGAACCCACCGCTAAGACCACCGTGGTGAGCCAGCCATATTTTCCGCTCAAACCTTCCAATAACGGTTCCACCGCTGGACGGATTGTGTCGGAAGGATCCGGAGAGTCCACCGCTTGGGCTGAAGCTGCGCCAGCGATGCTCAGCAGGAGCAGGATGATAATGGTTCGTTTGTCCGCGTTTTTCTTTCGCATAAGTTGCCTTTCGTTTTTACCGGGCGAAACCATTCCGCCCGTCTGCGACCAGGAATACCCGAAAGGAGGGCTGCGGCATAACGCGTGGGGCGCGTGGGATGCGTGGGGCGCATGGGGCGCACAGGAAAGATAATTTCACGCTTCCAGTAGCCAGCCGTGGATTTGTGATTCACCTTGGTTCATATGCGAGTGCTGGTGCGAAGAACGGATACGCTGGAGTATTACGGCGAATTCGGCGCTTGGGTCAAAGACCGAAGCCAAGCCTTTGATTTCCAATCGACCATGCGGGCCTTGGAGTATTGCCTGCAGTCTGGCCTTGTGAGCACAGAGATTATTATGGCCTGGGGCAATTCAGCGCTCGACATCGTCTTTCCTTGTGAACCGCGATTGGACGTTCTTCTTCCTGAACTGGCCCGGAAGGGCCATTTGGAAGAGCATGCTTGAAAGCCTTCGCTGGTTGGGCTCTTTTGGCGGAATGTTTCGATTTCTTAACCCAGACCGTGATACCGCCCGCAGAAAATTTACTTTTTGTCGATTCTTCCTCCTTAGAGTCCGGGTCGCATCCAGATTTCTGAATTTCCTCAGTTTTTCGATTCTGCTTTGTCTGCATCTTTTCTCCTGCGCTTCACCACCAACTACCGCGCGGTCGCTGAATCGATACGAGTATCAGGAAGCGCACATGAACCTGCCCTTTCGGTTGGTTTTTTACGCAACCAACCAACAAGCGGCGGACTCAGCGGCTCATGGTGCTTTTCAACGGATCGAGGAGATCAACCATATCATGAGCGATTATGACCCTGAGAGTGAATTGGGCCTGCTATCCCGCAGTTCCGGTCAGGGAAAATCAGTTCCGGTGAGCCCGGATTTGTGGCGCGTCCTGGAGCGTTCCTGGCAACTCTCCGATCAAAGCGGCGGTGGATTTGATGTCACGGTTGGGCCCTGCGTTAACCTGTGGCGTAAAGCACGGCGGGAACATAGGCTTCCGGAACCCGACCGTTTGGCTCGGGCCCGGAAGGCCGTGGGCTACCGATATATGCGATTAAATCCCCGCGCCCACACCGTGGAACTGCTCGCCCCCGATATGCGTTTGGACCTCGGGGGAATCGCTAAGGGTTTTGCTCTTGATGAAGCCCTCCAAGTACTTCGGCGAAACGGCATCACCCGGGCGCTGGTCACAGGCGGCGGCGATATGGCTTTGGGCGATGCGCCTCCAGGCAAAAAAGGTTGGCGGATTGAACTGGCCCCGCTGGACACCACAAATGCTCCTCCCGCTCGATATGTCCTGCTCAAAAATGCCGGCCTGGCAACTTCCGGCGATTTGTTTCAGCGTTTGGAAATCAATGGCCAGCGATATTCGCACATTGTTGATCCACGAACCGGGATCGGGCTGACGGATCACAGCTTGGTTACCGTGATCGCTCGGGACGGAATGACCGCCGACAGCCTCACTAAGGTGGTGAGCGTGCTGGGACCCGAGAAAGGATTGACGTTCATTCGGCAAAGTACACAAGCCGCTGCTCGAATAGTCCGCAAGCCTTCGGACAAAATTGAATTTTATGAAGCGGGAAACTTCGCCCGCTATTACACAAGCGACACTCCCGAGACTCCTTGACCTGCCGGGTTTATCGTCTTGTTGCTCTAACGATTTGGTTGCTGAGCTGCCCCAGGGTTGGGATTTCCGGCCGCATTTTTTTCCGGCCACCCGGCAGTCCCGCCGCTCGAGCTTCCCGGATTGCCGGGCTTCGCATTCCGGCCAGGTTCACTGGCCGATTGTCCGCTTCGATAATCCGGATCCTTGGGGCCTTTTTGCGCCGCCCCGGAGCCCCGCTCGAAAGCCTTGTCCGTTTGAGAACCCATGCCGCCAGAATCGCCTCGGCTGCCGCCCATTTGATCGCAAGCCGTCAACCCAGCGAGTGAAACAATTAAAATCAGTGCCCGTTTCATAAACCTCCTGCCCTCCAATGGTCTAATCTGCACCGAGCTTGAGCACCCGCCAGCGAGGGATTCACCTAGTTCTCATCGGTGTCAGGAATTTCAGAATCCGAGAAGGTGGCTCAGATTGCGAAAATTTGGGAATATGCCCCATTTTTTGAGCAGTTCATTTTTGCCAGAATTTTTCCCGTCATAAAGGAGGGTTTTAGGTCAAAACAACACAGGGCGGACTGCTCACCCGCCCTTTCTTTTTTCCCCAACCACCGAATGTTCAATTTCAGGACTCCAACAACCAGTAAGGTGGCTCTCGAAAAGGTTCTTCGGTTTTTAGTGACCATTTCCCGTGCGCGCAAAGCAGCAACCCCGCATGCTGGACCGCAGCAGCGGCATTCATCGCCACGATCTGCTCCGTCTCGCTACCAGCCTTCTCCATCATGGATTCATGGGCCTTGCGGGGAATGGAATGTTGGGGGCTATCTGCCATGACCTTTTAAGCATCGGCAATGTCCTCTCAAACTTTACCGAAAACGCGCTTGCCTCTGACTGTGTAAATCAGGGACTTTTTAAAGCAACGATGTTGCTGCCCCCTGACAAATTCCTGCAGATAGTCGAAGCCACCCCCTTGGTTTCCGTGGACTTAATTATTCGCAATCCCGCCGGTGAAATTCTTCTCGGCAAGAGAAATAATCCGCCTGCCCAGGATTTTTGGTTCGTCCCCGGCGGCAGGATCCGCAAGAACGAGCAAATCTCAAAAGCCTTGCAGCGCGTCTGCCGGGCTGAGTTGCATGCCGATGTTGCCAAGGCCACCCTGCTCGGCGTTTATGATCATCTTTATGAGGACAACTTCCTGAATCAGCCTGGCATTGGAACTCACTACGTTGTTCTTGGCTTTGAGTGTGCGTTGCAGCAAGGCCAAACAGTGCGCCCGGACCCTCAACACTCCGAAGTCCGATGGTGGCCCATTCCTGCTTTATTAGAGAATTCCGCGGTTCATGAGAATACCCGGCGCTATTTCACTTCCTCTGCAAACACCTTCTCCTTTAGTTACTAGGAACAGAAGAAAGCAACTCCACGACCCTCCAGGAGATTTCGAGGGTCGGCCTGAAACGGGCCAAAAGCCAACCAGACTCAGGAGGCAAGCATGCCGCTGCGTTCGCGCTCGTTGCGCAACCGATCGAAAATTCGTTTTCCCTTTTCGCAGAATTGCTTGGCCTGGTCGCGCGTGCGGAGATTCATTGAAGTCTTGATATCATCAAAGCTC
>JAQGOV010000575.1 GCA_028293425.1 Verrucomicrobiales bacterium | reverse complement strand
CCACCTTGGGAGCCGCTTATAAAGGCAGGAAACGTGGTCAGGGCATGATGTCTTTTCGCGGCTGCTCCCCAATTTGGTTTCGCGTTCCTTCGCGTCCTTTGACAGTTGTACCCCCTGCTTGCTCAAGTCTTCCCCTTTTGTGCGGCTTAAGAGCTGTGTGGTTAAAACAGCCCGAGTTCCCTCCTGTGAATCCTGCGCCGTTTCGCGGCTACGTTCCTAATCGGTTTCGCGTAAATTCGTGTCCATTCGCGGTTGAGAAGTCCCATTCCCGGTTGGATGTAGCCAAATGTAGCCTTCGGAAGGCTTATGTAGGTTCATGTAGGCTAAAAAAAATTCCTCGTTCCTGTAGCCTAATTCCAGTCACTTCTCCTCTGGCGAATTTTGCGCTTCGTCGTGGCTCTCAATCACTGGGCTTATGCCCTCAAGCTTGATTGGGTGATTCAATTCTCACCCGTTCGTTACCGCCCAAGTCATACGGCGGAAGTGAGAGTACGCTCGCTCTTCGACATTTGAATTGTTTTGGAATGCAGGTCGCCACGCGGAGGGCGCTGCCGACCGTTAAGATCTCCGCTTGGAGGCCTATCTGAACTTTGAGGCCAACCAATCAGATCATACTTCTGGCCGAAATGTGCTTCATGATTGGTTGGCCGAACATGGTCCATTCCATTGTTGCTCGAGCTTTAGTGGCTTTGAGTTTCCGTGCGCCGAACTACCCAGTCGAGGCATCGAGCGCCATCTCCAGACGGTCCAGTTCTTCTTCCAAGAGGTGAAAGGCATCGTCGCCGATCTCGTCCTTGTCGCGCATGGCGAGCACGGCACTGCGCGCAGCTTCCACGGCGCGGCGGTAAAAGTGCTGGTGCCCCGGCCCCGAGCCGTCTGCCGATTCACCACCTGGACCTCGGGGTGCAAGCCGCTCGCTGAATGCGTGACGGGCCACTTCCGCGGACGATGACGAGTCATCTGCGATGCTCGCCAGCCCGGCACTCAACGCACGCTGGCGCGCGAGCGTTACTTCGCGGCTGACAGGATCGTTGTCGTGCAGATTCAGTGCGCGTAAGAGCGGCTTCAGCGTCAGGCCGTGGATCACAAGAGTGCCGAGCACAACAGCGAATGCGGTGAGCACGATCAGATCGCGATATGGGAATGCTGGCGGAAGCGCAATGGCCGCTGCGAGCGAGACGATGCCACGCATGCCAGCCCATGAAACTACCAAGCCGCTGCCGATAGACGGTCGCAACATCGGGCGCGGTGGATTGAAACCCATCCGGAGATGTCGCCGGCGCACGACAGCATTGAACAACATGGTCCAAGCGATCCGGACCACGATCACGGTGGCCAGGACCGTGCCGGCGACGCCGAAGTAACGCGCCCGGTCCGCTGCTTCGAGGCTCCCGAGAATCGGCCGAAGCTGCAGGCCGATGAAGATGAAGGCGAGAATGTTGAGCGCAAACACTACAGTTTCCCACACCGCATAACTCGGGATGCGTGTCCGTGCGTTCACGCGCGCCGGCGAGGTGCGCGCGAGGGTCATGGCATAGCACACGGTCGTCAGCACCCCGGAGAGCCTGACTTGCTCGGCAAGAATCCAAACGCCGAGAGTGGTGACGAATTGCAGGATGATGGAAGTGGGCACGTGCTGCACGTGATCCATCAGGCGCAAGACGAGCCAGCCGAGCACGGGCCCGGCAATGAGGCTGCCGACGAACGCGAGCAGGAACGTCGGCGCGATTGCTGACATGGAGAACCCGTTCTCAATGGCGGCGCCAACTGCGACGCGATAGATGAGGAGCGCGGTCGCGTCATTCAACAGGCTTTCGCCTTCGAGAACGGTGAGGAGACGTTGCGGCGGACGCAATGGGCGGAGCACCGCCGTGGCGGCCACGGCATCCGGCGGAGCAACAATCGCGCCCAGCGCAATCGCAGCCGCCCATGGGATCGCCGGCACAAACGCGTGCGCGACGACCGCAACCGCAGCAGTCGTTAAGCCGACCGCGAAAATGACCAGGCCGGCGACGGGCACCCAGTTATCGCGCAGATCTCGCGGCGACGTGTCGTAGGCCGCATCGAGCAAAACCGGGGCGACGAAGAGCGCCAGCGCGAGTCCGGGGGGAACCGTGATCGACGGCGCGCCTGGAACAAACGCAAGCAACGCACCGCCGACCGCGAGGAACACGGGATATGGTGCTCCAACGCGTCGCGCCGCGGCGGCAAGGATTACCGCGGCGATGAAGAGGCCGAGAAGCTGTTCGAGTTGGCTCATGACGACACCGGATTATTCCAGCTCCCCATTCGTCGCCCCGCCCCGTTTGTGACAGCGAATCTCAGAGCCTGGAGGCGCCGGGGACTGGCAAAACAAGGGAAAGCTGGCCGCCTCCTTACAAGAACTTGTATTCCCACGTCCAACTCTCTTTCGGCTGATTGTAAAGGTCCCAAAAGGCGTTAGCTGCCTCCGCTGCGTCCTGTGTGCCGGCCGCCACTACTTTCATAACCGTGACAGTCGCGAGGTGAATACCTTTCTCTGCTAACATTGGAAAGAGCGCTTCCGTCATGTTGCGAATACCCGCCTTGCCGATACTCAGGGTGAGAAATTTCGCGGTCGGGTAGAGGGCAAAACCGCCACCAGTCAGCAGGATAGTGCCTCGACCATTCCGCTCCATGAAGGGAGTTAAGGCCTTGATGGTCACGAGCGCGCCGGTTATATCAACGGTCATATCCCTCTCCAGAGAATCCGCAGCCGCGTCGAATAGGCTAACATTGTGAATCGCGGCGGCGTTGTAATGCACCACCGCAGTTTCAGCGCCATAGCGATCGGCCAGCTGCTCGATCGATGAGAGGTTGCTTACATCGAGAGAGACACAGTCCACCTTCCGCCCAGTGTCCCGTGACAACCGTTTCGCAAAATGTTGCAGGCTGGATTCTTTCCGTGCGGCGATCACCAAGTCATAGCCGGCACGTGCAAATTTCTCTGCGGTGCTTACTCCAATGCCAGCTCCAATGCCAATTCCTACGTATAGATTGCTCATTATTGCTGTAGTTTTTTGTTGATGCTCATACGTTCTTCGCGATTGACACCTTCTCGATTCGACCGACTGCGAGAAATCCGAGTCCATCGGATGATCCTGTGACGAAAATTCGACTCATATAGGAGTTCAGGGTAAAGAAAGCGGGCCTGGTCCTGTCAGTCCTCGATTTTGATAGGGAAGCTATGATCGTCGACGCTCTCCGGCGGCGGACCACCTCGTGCGCCGATGTCTAGCAGGTCGATCCCCGCTACCGCCTCGGAGGTCAGTCGGAAGTCGAACACCGCAAAGTTCTCCTCGATCCGCTCCGGACGGACCGACTTGGGGACTACCGCAACGCCATGCTCAAGGTGCCAGCGCAGAATAATCTGAGCTGGCGTCTTGCCGTATATTGTTGCCAGGTCCTTTACGACCGGGTCGTTGAGCGGATCCTTACCAGCCGTCGCCGAATAACGGGCGATACCACCGATCGGCGACCAGGCCTGCGTTACGATGCCGAGCCGTTGGTGAGCTGCCCGCAACTCGCGTTGAGCAAAGTAAGGATGCAGCTCAATCTGGTTGACTGCGGGGACGACCCCGCTGCGCGCAATCAGGTCGTCCAGGTTTTGCAGCGAGAAGTTTGAGACGCCGATTGCACGCGTCCGCCCTTCGGCGAGAAGCCGCTCGGCGGCTCGCCATGCCTGCACCGTTCGCTCGAACTGGGTGGGCATCGGCCAATGGAGAAGATAGAGATCGAGCTTTTCGATGCCAAGCTTGCCCATGCTGCGGTCGAATGCGTGCAGGGCTTCATCATAGCCATAGTCGGTCATCCACAGCTTGGTCTCGACGAAGATAGCGTTGCGGGCGACGCCGCTCTTCCGGATTCCTTCGCCCACCTGCGCCTCGTTCTGGTAGGCCGCGGCGGTATCGATCAGGCGATAGCCTGCAGCCAACGCGGCCGTCACCGCCTGGACGGTATCCTCCGGGCTGCTTTGAAAGACGCCGAGGCCGACGCTCGGCATAGCGATCCCGTTGTTTAACTTGAATGTGTTCATATGAGTCATTCGTCGAGTCGGTGTGAAAAAGGTTTGGTGGTATTCATTGATGGCTCCTTCACGCCCGCCAGTTGCGGGCGTGTCGTGTTCGTCATGTCTTGAGCGTCTCTGGAAGAAGTTATGCACCTGTGCCGCCAGGCACTGCGTCTCGCCCGACCATCGCCATTTGCTGCGGCGTATAGCGCTCGCCCTCGATTTCGATTTGCGAGGCAGCCTCCTGGATCTGGCGCAGCTCGGCCTCCGAGAGCTGGAGGTCGGCCGCGCCGATATTCTCTTCGAGCCGGTGGAGCTTGGTCGTGCCCGGGATGGGCACGATGTAGGGCCGGTGCGCCAGGAGCCAGGCAAGGGCGACCTGCGCGGGCGTGGCCGACTTCTCGCCGGCCACCCGCTTCAATAGATCGACCAGCGCCTGGTTCTTCTCCATCGCTTCGGGTGAGAAACGGGAAATACCTTTGCGCATATCACCCTCGGCGAGCTTGGTGTCCTTGCTCATCGCGCCTGTGAGGAAGCCCCTGCCGAGTGGGCTGAAGGGCACGAACCCAATTCCGAGTTCGTCGCATGCTTGGAGGGAGCCGTTGGTCTCCGGCTCGCGCGTCCAGAGGCTGTATTCGTTCTGGAGCGCCGTCACAGCCTGCACCGCGTGGGCGCGGCGGAGCGTTTGAACGCCCGGCTCGGACATGCCGAAGTGCTTTACCTTGCCTTCGCCGATCAACTCCTTGACAACGCCCGCCACGTCCTCGATCGGCACATTCGGATCAACCCGGTGCTGGTAAAGGAGGTCGATGTAGTCCGTGCGGAGCCGTTTCAGGGAAGCCTCGACGACCTCGCGGATGTGCTGCGGCCGACTATCGAGGCCGGCCGTCTGGCGATTGGCATCGATCTTCCATCCGAATTTTGTGGCAATAACCACCTGCTCCCGCACGGGGCTTAATGCCTCACCCACCAACTCCTCGTTGATGAATGGCCCATAGACTTCGGCGGTGTCGAACAAGGTGACGCCGCGTTCCACTGCTGCGCGGATGAGTGCAATCCCTTCGTCCTTACTGATGACGGAAGTAGCATAGCTAGAATTTAGTCCCATGCAGCCGAGACCAATGGCCGACACTTTCAGGCCACTGCGGCCGAGTTCACGCTTCTTCATTGTAATGTTCCTTTCTCATTGTTTCGTTGGTTCTCCGGTTAGTGATATTTAGCGCCCCATCGATGATCATCGACTGCCTCCGGCTTCTGGCTGCGGGCTCGATTTCGGCGGATGGCTCGGCTGACGTTTGAAGCCAGTGATGCCGAGACCGCCATCGATAATGAAATCAGAGCCGGTGATCGCGTCGGCGCACGGACTTGCGAGGAACGCCGTGATGTCCGCGACCTCCCGGGGCGTCAACATCCGCGCGAGTGGTATCCCCGGCATGAATTGGTCGATCCACGCTCGGGCAACGTCGTCCCACTTGGTGCTGCGGCCTTCGGCGCTTGCGCGTTTCGTGTAGAGGCTTTTGAAAGTTTCGGTCGCCACCGCACCCGGGCTGATCGCATCTGAAGTCACGCCCGTTCCGGCTAATTCGACTGCGAGGCTACTCGCGATGCGAAGCTGCCCGGCCTTCGCGCTCGCATATTGAGGGAAAAAATTCGCCGTGCCCTGCGTCGCCGCTCTGCTTGCGATCTGAATCACGCGTCCCCAGCCGCGCTCGATCATGCCCGGAACCAGCAACTTGACCAGCCGCACGCCGGCAACAACATCGCTGTTGTAAGTTTCGAGCCATACTTCCGGCGGCGTGTCCCACCAGGCGGTTATCGGATAACTTCCCGCGTTATTGACGAGAATATCGACCCCGCCGAACGCCTTCTCGGCTTCGCGTGCCACTCGTGTGGCCTCGCCGTTGTCGGTCAGTTCGCCCAAAGCGACGGCCATCGCGCCGCCCGCCGCGCGAAGCTCCGCCGCGAATTTGTTCGCGCGGTCCGCGTTCCGCCCGTGGACGACAACCGATGCGCCTTCCGCTGCCAACACTCGCGCTATTTCCGCGCCGATCCCCGCGCTGCTGCCTGTCACGAGCGCGCGTTTACCCTTTAGATTCAGATCCATAGATATCTCCTTGCAATTCGATTGTTGCGATTTTCCAGCTCAGGGTTTCACCATCACTTTGATTGCTTCGCGTTTATCCATTGCGCGATACCCGTCCGGCACTTCGTTTAGGCCGATTGTCCGATCAAAAACGCGTCCCGGCTCGATCCGGCCTTCGAGGACGTCGGGCAGGAGTTCTTCGATATAGGCGCGCACGGGGGCGGGACCGCCTCCGACGGTGATGTTGTTGTAGAAGGCCGGGCCAGCCAGAGGGATTGCTTCATAGTGAGGAACGCCGACGCGGCCCACAGCTCCTCCGGGTCGAGTGATAGTGATAGCGGTGGCCATTGCGGCAGGAGTTCAGTTCCTTGTTATCACCATGGTAGAGGCGGCGTTCGTGGTAGGATCTGTCACTGAATCGTTTGGCCGCCGTCCACAACCATGGCGTGCCCGATGACGAAACCGGCTGCCTCCGAACAAAGCCAGACGACCGTCGCGGCAATCTCCTCCGGTTTACCCATGCGGCCAACCGGTTCCTCGCTAATCACCTTCGCGCGTCCTTCATCCGTTCCTCCCGTGAACCGCTGCATCATTGGCGTATCTATATAGCCAGGGCAGACGGCGTTGATACGGATGTTCTTGGCGGCATAGTCGAGGGCGGCCGAACGGGTGAGGCCAATCACTCCATGCTTGGCGGCGGTGTACGCGGGATTACCCCTGATGCCGATAACCCCAGCACCCGAGGAGGTGTTCACGATCGCGCCTCCGCCCTGCTTCAGGATGAGCGGAATCTCATGCTTCATGCACATGAAAACCCCGCGAAGATCAATATTATGGATGCGGTCCCATTCCGCGACATCGAGGTCCGCGACGGGAGTCAGCGCTTTCTGCTCTACACCGGCATTGTTGAATGCAAAGTCGAGCCGGCCGAAGTTTTCCACTACTTTGCCCAGCGCCGTCTTCACGTCTTCCGCCTGGGAAACATCGCACCTCACGGCAACCGCACGGGCTCCTGAAGCTTCGATCATGCGGACAGTTTCCTCGCGTTTTTCCGAAACGTCGGCAACCACTACACTGGCTCCCTCTCGGGCAAACGCCAGCGCTGTAGCACGGCCGATGCCGTTGGCTGCTCCGGTTACGAACGCCACTTTGTCTTTAAAATAAGAATTCATATTCGTTGTCCTTTTGCTCAGTCTTTAGGTTCAGTGAAAGTTGTCACGCCTTGTCCAACCCCATCGAGAACCCCGGCGGCTTCCGTTTCAGGAGCGTAAGGCGGTGCAATGCTCTTTTCTCGTTCGGACTGCAGTCCAGCGCGAGCCATGATGTCGGAGGGAACGTGTTGGTTATCTTCTTTCATGTATCTTTGAACCGCTTCAATTGTCGCTTTAGCGCCCCGGAAGCTTTAAGAGCTTGGACGTCTATCGGTGGCTTTGACGAGTCCACTTGAAACTGTTCCTTCATACCTTCCCTTAGAGACATGATGCTGATCAAAACATTCATGCGAACTCAATTACGAGGCGACCCCTCGTTCCGCCCGTCTCAAGCCGTTGGTGGGCCGCTGCCGCCTGTTCCTTGGGATAGGTCGCTGCAAGCCGTAATGACAGCGTTCCGTTTTCAACTTGCTGACGCAGCCGATCAAGCTTGTCGAATTTGCGGTCATATTCCATGACAAACGTTTTCGAAAATCTGATCCCCCTTTGCGCTTCGCCTTGAAAACCGCGAACGGAAGTAAATGCACCTCCGCCGCGAACCGCGGGAATGACGAGTTCATTCAGCACTGCTCCGTCGGCCAATCCATCAACGCCATCGGGAAAATGCTCGCGAATCAGACTGGCAACATCGTCACCCCGGCGAACCACGATGTCCGAGCCAAGCGACTTAACCAGTTGCTCATCCTTTTCAGAAGCATCTGCAATTACCTTCAAACCCTCCGCCTTTGCGAGTTGAATGACATAACCACCGTAGGCTCCGGCCGCGCCGGTAACTGCAATGGTTTGGCCGGGCGACAGGTTCAGAAGATCGAGCGACATTCGCGCCGTTAGTCCGTTCATCGGAAGCGTGCAGGCTTCGGCAAATGACTTTCCGGCTGGCAAGGCAACCACAGATTGAGCGTTGAGAACGATTTGCTCTCGATAGGCACCATGATCTCCACGCGGGATCACCAGTCCGAGAACCGAGTCACCGACCTGAACGCCAGTTGTTACGCCTTCTCCGACTTCATCGACAACTCCAGCGGCTTCCATCCCAGGAACGTAAGGCGGTGGAATGCCCTTTTGTCGTTCGGACTGCAGTCCGGTGCGAGCCATGATGTCGGTGGGGTTGACCGTCGCGGCGTAGTTTCGAATCCGCAGTTGCCCGGGCCCGGCGTGAATCTCAGGGAGATCGTAGATCCCCAGGACCTCCGGGCCGCCATATTTCACATATCCAACTGCACGCATTGTATGTCCTCCGAGTTTGGTTGGTTAATTTTCGGCAGTGGTTTCCTCAATTCACCGGCGTCGTAAACTATTTCCTGCTGTTAAAGACCGCGGTCAGAACCTCTTGGGCACTCTCAGATTCCTTGTCCCCGACCTTGGCCTTGAGGACGGAGAGGAAGTCGCGCATCTGACCTTCGGTCAGCCCAACGTTCATGGCGGAGCCTAGATGGAATTGGAGCTGGCTGCGTGTGCCTGTCATGCTGGCCAGCGCTGCGATGGTCGCAAGTTCCCGGTCCTGATGGTCGAGGATGTCGCGGGCGAAGATGTCCGCGAAAAGATGCTCTTTCAGGAAAGTGTCGATTACGGGCGTGAACAGTTGGTAGCCGCTGGGAGGCGGGATTACTTCCTGCCCGGCAAGTCTGGCCCGGACTTTGGCGCCGTATTCATCCCGGTTCCAATCGGCGGGCATGGGAGTGGCCTCTTTGCCCGTCACATCGCGGATGCCTTTGGCTTGGCGCTCGTCCATCACGGCCATAAAGGTTTGGATGCCGCTCAGGCTGCGCGGAAAACCGGCGTACGCATACATCTGAACCAGTATTTCCTTGATTTCATTCACGGCCAAACCTGTATCCAGCCCATCGGCCAAAGCCGTTTTCAAGTTTTCCTGCTCCCCGGTGGCAGTAAAGGCAGCGATGGGGATGATGCCCTGCTGTTTCGCGTTGAGAGCATGAGTTGTGTTCGTGGCTTGAGTTGTATTCATGATTCGTGTTCCCGCGTTGTAGTGCTCGTCGGTGACTTTTTCCATCCATTCGACATTCTGGTTGTTGACCTCCCCCGCAAGGGAGAGGTGCGTCATCGGCGTGGCCGGAGAGGCTCCGTGCCAATGCTTAACCCCAGGTGGGCACCAGATCACGTCACCTGCTTTAATTTCCTGAACTAGGCCTCCCCACTGCGCGGTTCGGCCTACCCCGGCGGTTACAACCAGGCGCTGCCGTGTGGGGTGTGTGTGCCATGCCGACCTGGCCCCCGCCTCAAAGGTGATATCTGCGCCGGAATAGGCTGCGGTCTCGTTGGCCGGAAATAGGGGCGCGACTGTGACGTTGCCCGTAAAGTATGCAGCGGGGCCTTTGCTTGGAGACTGAGAGCCAGCCTGAGTTATGGTTTGCGCTGGTTTGCCTTCCGGTGCGCTCTGGGCTCGGCACTTACCAGCGACCGACAAAAACAGGAACGGAACCGCCAGCAGAATTGCGGTGTGCTTCATGTGAATTTCCTTGTATGCGTTCACTTCAGCTCAAACGTAACCGTTACCTTTCCCGAGCCGACCGCTGCAGAAAGCCCCGCGACGTCTGTGATACGACCAAGCTTTGTATAGCTGTATGAGGTTTGAAAAGTCTTATAGAAGAGAACCAGGCTCCGAGAGGTCCAAATCATCAAGTCGCCAGCATGGATACGCTCTGGCTTTGAGTCATCTGTGGGTAGGTCGGCTGACAAGCGTACAACTTTTTCGTTCTCATTCAGGTCGGCCATATTCAGGGTGATTGGTAGCATCGCCTTGAATGCAGTTGCCGTTGCATTATCGGCAAGTGTGGCGGTGAAGCTCTTTTGTCCGATCTTAAGTATCATCTGATTCTCCATGGTGCCTTTCTTACCATCACTTTGGGCGGCTGCGGACACCGAGCCGCCCAGCAACACACCGATAAGCATGATCGAAATCACGTAGTGGAGCGAATTGTTGTAAGGCTTCCGCTTTTCCAAGGAACCCACGGGCACAACCTCCTTCGTTCCAAAGCGCCGCATATCGTTCACTTTGCTTGCGGAAGTGCTGACGGCGTGAACCTCTGCGCCTTTCGCTACGGCTAACTTGATAGCGAGGTGCCCCAAATCGCTAATACCGGCAACACCCACCTTGTCACCGTTTTTGATTGAAGCTTCCTTACAGTTTTCGAAAGTTCCCCAACTGCCCAGGCGGGTTCATTTACGTCGGGCAATCGATTGGCCAATCTGACCTGAGCTGATGACAAGAATTCCGCGTTTCATAGTTTCACTTTAACACCGTTTCCCGTTGGGAAAGCGTGCGAGCTTTATTATATATTTTTCCATCCCCGCCATTCTTACGATCACCCAACGGACAAAGCCCTTTGTAGCAAATTCTCTGGCCGAGATCGTCAACGAAATCCGCAGGGGATGTGTCCCAAGGCTGTTGCTTTTTGTTGAGCGCTGTGCCGTGCTGGCGGAGGGTGTTGCTGAGCCAGTCGGTAAATTCCCGGGCGTCATCAGGGTTGGTCCATTCGTTGAGCGGAACTGTAGTTGGTTGTCGCAGGCCTTACGCGGCGAGCGGGTGAACTTCTTTTTGGATTTGCGGCAAGCTCTTCTTTTTGGCTAGACGCAAATCGTGTTCGCTTTGGAGGTTCAGCCAGACCTGCGCATCAATACCGAAATACAATCCCAGGCGAAGGGCGGTTTCGGCTGTTATGCTGCGCTTGCCAGTTACGATCAGTTGGAGCGTCGGTCGCGAAATGCCAGAATCCTTTGCCACACGGTAAACACTCAAATTGTTTGGGCGAATGAATTCCGTGAGCAAGATTTCACCCGGGGCAGGATGCGTATTCGCTTCATATTTAATGATAATCTACGATTGAAACGAGCATACTCGTCAAGCGAATGCACCCGTTGCAATTGTTTGGCGGCCCGTGCATATATCACGTCACAGCATGAAAACCCTCATTTTCTTTTTTCTCCTGGGACTCACTGTGTTGAATGCTTCCGCCGCTTCCGTGCGCGCTTTTCAAGATTTTCGTGATTGCACGGCGGGCACGAACCTCAACATCGGTCAAGCCAAGAGGAGCGCCTTTGGAGAAGGCCGCTGGACTGGGAGCAGCTATGCCAGCACCAACCGATGGTTGACGCATTGGAAGGTTGTCACGAATGCGCCGGTTCGGTTTCGGCAATCCCTGACACTGGGGACCAACACGTTCACGAGCACGGGCATGAATTGGCTCCATGTCGATAGAGGGAATCGCTCCAATGAAGTTTTTTCGTTTTTCACGGGTGTCTACGGCGGCAATGCCACTGACAAAGTGATGACGGTGCGTTTTGTGATTCGGATGGCGAACACCAATATCGCGGGCCGTCATGTTAACTTTGACCACGTGGAGCTGGAGGGAAACCCCTTTTGCGTGTGTCAGAACCACACGCCTCAAAATAACGTCTTTGCCCATGCACCGGGGCGAAATGGGGGCTATATCCAATACGAGGTGGGCAGGGCGTATGAGGCTGAGTTGACGGAGGATATGGTCCATTCGATTTGCACCCTGAAGTTTTTCGACCCTGAGACAGGGCTCCAGGTCGGCGACACGAGCACGGCTATGACCGGAAAACCGAGCTGGGTTTGGTGGGTGAAGTTCAATTCGGATTATTTAGATTTGGGCGGGGTGACGGGCTACACCGAAATCGGAGGCATCAGTGTGACGTGGGGAGACGGAACATTGCGGGGAGCGGCAGCCGAATGTCGAAATCCGAATGATGGTCAGTTAGGCGGGATCGTCCTGGGTTGGTTTCATGGCCTTGGCTTTTTCTCTTTCTCTTTGTTGATTTCGTATTGTGTCCAGAGTGCGATCATGCCAATCAAACCTCCGAAGAAGAAAACGTAGAGGAGGATGCGAATAATCTCGCTCATAAGTCTCCTCGTGCTTTCAGACCGGGTTTCATATCAACGCACGCTACCACGGCAGGAGTGAGAATGGGAAGGATTTAAGAGGCTGTTTCTATCGACAGATCACTCCTACGGAATTTCGAAGTGCTCTGCGGGCGGTGCTTTGCCGGAAACGGTTTCGGGTTTCCCTGGCGGGTGATCCTGAGTAGGCTTCAGGAAATGAACTTTCATAGGCTTCTGCTGGCTGGATTGTTGTTGTTGCAAGGTGCCGTCGCGGTGCGCGCGGCGGATGGCCCCGGAAAGTCGATGGCGGCGGTGTTGCAGCCGTTTGTGGATGAGGGGACGTTGGCGGGGGCGGTGACGTTGGTGGCCTCCAAGGAGAAGGTGCTGAGTTTGGAGGTGGTGGGGTACTCGGATGTGAAGGAGCGGAAGGCGATGAAGACGGATGCGCTGTTTTGGATTGCGTCGATGTCGAAACCGATGACCGCGACGGCGTTGATGATGTTGGTGGATGAAGGGAAGTTGGCGATTGAGGATCCAGTGGAGAAGTATCTGCCGGAATTCAAAGGGCAGATGCTGGGGGTTGAGCAGGATCAGGAGCATGTGCTTTTGAAAAAGCCCTTGAGGCCGATTACAGTGAAGGACATTCTTTCGCATAGCAGCGGGCTGCCCTTCATGTCGCGGGTGGAGCGGAAAATCGATACCTTTTCCTTGCGCACGGCGACGATTAGTTACGCGTTGACGCCGCTGAAAACTCAGCCCGGGAGCAAGTATGATTACAGCAATGCGGGGATCAATACGGTGGGACGCATTGTTGAAGTTGTGAGCGGGATGCCGTATGAGGCTTTTATGGAGCAACGGTTATTCAAGCCGCTCGGCATGAAGGACACCACGTTTTGGCCCACGGCCAGCCAGCTCAAGCGTCTAGCAAAGTCGTATAAGCCAAATGCGGCAAAGGATGGGCTGGAAGAAACGACGATTGACCAGCTCACTTATCCGCTGACGGATCGCAAGCGAGGGCCTTCACCGGCGGGAGGCTATTTTTCGACGGCGTTGGATGTGTCGATTTTCTGCCGGATGATTCTCAACGGAGGAGTGTATGGAGGGAAGCGTTACGTTTCGGAAGCGGCGGTTCGGCAGATGACTTCGACTCAAACCGGCACGCTGCTGGATAAGGACAAGCGAGAAAATGGGTATGGCTTGGGTTGGTCCACGAGCCGCAAAGCGAGCGAGCAGGCAGTGATTCCTGGGTCATGTGGCCATGGTGGAGCCTATGCCACGCATATGGGAATTGATCCGAAGCGCGGGCTGGTGACCGTTTTCATGGTTCAACATGCAGGGTATCCGGGAACAAATGGGGCGAAGATACAGCCTGCGTTTTTGAAGGCGGCCGAGGGGTTGAAATCAGAATGACGAAACCAGAATGACGAACTACGGTCCAGGATTGCTGATTGTCAAGTTCAGGAGACGAGGGCTGGAGCCAGGAAGGCTGGCTGGGGAGCCTCAGTCGAGATCAGTTTGCCGAAGTCGAGTTTGATGATGCGGTCGGCCAAGTCGAAATATTTATCGTCGTGGGTAATGACAAGAACGGTTTTTCCGCGGGCCTTCAGGTCGGGCAGGAGCCGGGTATAGAAGATATCCTTGAAGATAGGATCCTGGTCGGAAGCCCATTCGTCAAACAGGTAGAAGGGACGATCTTCGAGGTAAGCGGTCAGGAGGGCGAGGCGTTTGCGCTGGCCTTGAGATAATGCAGTGGTGGAGAGTCGGCCATCCACTACCTTCACCTTGTGGCTGAGGTGGAGCTGTTCCAGGTATTCTTGGGCCTGAGTGTCCAGGCTGGCGGACTGAAGGCCCATCAGGTTATCGAACAAATAGAAGTCCGAGAAGATGGCGGAAAAGCATTGGCGGAAGTCATCCCGGTTCTTTTCGGTAACGACCTTGCCATTGAGGCGAATTTGGCCGGCTTCGGGCTGATAGAGACCGCAAATGATTTTGGCGAGAGTGGATTTGCCGCTGCCATTGCCCCCAACCAGGTAAACGAGATCTCCCGTGCGGAAGGTAAGGTTGATGGGACCGAGGACAAACTGGGAATCATCCTTCTCGTGGTGATAGGAATGGGTGACGTTGACGAGTTCGACTGTGTCAACCTGCACAGCCGTTCCTGTGGCAGGGGAAATGGGCGCTTTTTCACTGGAGTGCTCGGAGAGGGACATGCCCATGCTTTCCACCTTTTGCAGAGAGACACTGGCCCGGCTGAAAGCCGAGATGCTGCTGAGAACGCCCGCCAACGGGCCCATCAGGTAGAGGATCGTGATGATATAGCCGGTAAGCGATTCCTTGCTGACAGGGGCGATGGTGGGCATAACCAAAACGAGCAAACCGATGAGGGTGAAGAACAGGAAATGGCTCCAGGATTGAGCGATGATGAAACTGTGCTCGGCGGCGACGTTGTTGTTCTGGAAGCGGGTAGTGGCAGCTTCGACACCGTCCTCCAGGAAAGTGAGGCGCCGTTCGCGATGCATCTTCAGTTCCTTGATACCCTCGGTGAGCCCGCGAAAGAAGCGGAAGAGCTGGTCTTCTTCTTCGCGCGCTTGCATCAGGAAATGATGGCCGCGTTCCAGGAGGAAACGATAGCCAAGGGCGCCAATCAGGATAAAAACGCCCATGAGGAGGAAGATGTGCCAGTTAAGGTAACCAAGGTAAGCAGCGCCACCGGCGAGGATGGCGAGGTTCACCGCAGTGACAGGAACAGCCAGGAGGGCAATGCTGATGTTGACGACGTCGTCGGTCAGTGTCACGAGGAGGTTTGGGGCGCCGATCGTTTCGAGCGTCCTGAGGGGCACATCCAGAATTTTACGGACCAGCTCATTGCGAATGCGTGCGATAGCGCTTTGAGAAAAGCGCGTGAGCATGACTTGGGAAGCATAACCGGTGAATACTTTTCCAAGGAGAAGCGCAATGAAGCCGATGACCATCACCGTGCCCAAGTGGCCGGCGTTGTTCAGGGCCGAATTGACGGCGGCAATCAAGGCGGCGTTGCAGGCACCGCTGAGCAAGGCGGCCAAGGCGGTCAAGACGAGCATGCTTCGGCACGTCCGAAGGACGAATTTAGCAAGGTGCAACATTAGGCTAACTCCAAGGGTTTTGAGGGTTGTTTTTGCTGAGTTTCGGTGAGACAGAGCTCGAGAGTTTGGGCCAGGAAACGAACGTCAGGCTCGATAAAAATCTTTTCATGAGAGCCCGGAATCATGCGGACATCGACTCCTCCTTCGGCAAGCTCACTCCAGCCGTATTGGGGATCGAGTGAGCAGAGGAAGGGCTGACCACGCGTACGGATCAGGGTGACGCGGCCCGGGTAGGCTTGAGGAACATACGACGCCCCGGCATTCAGGTGGACCTGCCAGAGTTTCAGTTCATCTTCCGGAAATTGGGAGGAATCAATGAAGGCCGCAAGGTCCACGGTTTCATCCTGCCTGGCCGGCGCGAATTTAGAGGAGATCTTACGCTTTAACACGCCGACTTTGCGCTGGAAGAATTCTTTGCGTTCCGCTGGCTGAAGCTGCATGAAATCCCGCAGCCAATAGCTTGAGTTCCTGGAGAATCTGAGAAGGTAGCTGGGCTGCCACCAGGGGATACGATCGTAGCTGCCGTTTGGGGCCGCGCTGTCAATCAAAGCGAGCAGGCCAATGGTTTCTCCGTGTTCCCGGGCGAGCCGGGCCATCTCATAGGCGACGTAACCTCCGAAACAATAACCCCCGAGGTAATAGGGTCCCTTGGGCTGGAAGGCGCGCAAGGCCTGGAAATAATGGCGAGCCATTTCCTGAACAGTGGCCGTTTGGTTACCCGTCTTTGGTTCGATGCCGTAAACGGGCTGGTCGGGACTCAGATTAGCCGCGAGATTTGCATACCCCCAAAGGAGGCCGCCGCCCGCTCCGTGGATCAGAATCAGAGGGGGCCGCGAGCCCTTGGGCTGAATGGCCACGAGTGATGAGGGCGGCGTTTGCTTTTTGCGACGGAGCATAATGGCGAGCTGCTCAATCGTTGGCGCCTGGAAGAGAGCAACCAGCGGCAGCGATTTGCCCATCACCTTTTCAATCTGGGCAAAGAGCCTGACGGCCAGGAGAGAGGTGCCGCCCAGCGCAAAGAAATCATCCTTGATGCCAACCTGTTCGGTGCGCAGAAGCTCCTGCCAGAGCTGGCAAAGCTGGCGTTCTGTTTCGTTGCGCGGGGCAACGTAGTCCTGATGCACGGCGAGCGATGGCTGGTTATCCGCCGTCACGAGAGAATAAATCTGATCGATGCGAGCCGCGTTTTGGGCAATCCAATTATAATCGGCCGGCCTGATCCCGGAGTAAGCCTCGGGCCGGCGGTTTTGTTCCGATTCTTTCGGAGCGCTGTTGATCTCGGCGGGGCCGACAGGAGAACCCTCTGGATCAAACTGAACATTCGCGGCGTAGTCGGATGGGAATCGAAAAGAAAACGTTCCCTGGTTCGCCTGCCGGAAGGCGCCGCCGACACTTTCCAGAAAGTCCAGGGCCGGCTTGTTTTTGGCAGAGGGGATGAAACGGACATCGACCCAACGCTTGCCATTTTCGCGGGCGACCTGGCCAAGATAGGAGAGGATGCGATGCTCCACACCTTTGCCGAGGACCCGGCAGCTCAGAAGAAAGGAATCGATCTCGACACTTTGCGGCCCGAGCGAGTAGATCACGACCCCAACCAATCCGTAGTCGCCAAAGCGATCACTGACGGTGATGGCAATTATTTTCGAGTTTGAATCCTGGGCGAGGAGTTGAATCTCCGCTTCTGTTCGGCGGCGGGTCGTAAAATTAAATTGATTGGTGCGCTGGGTAAGCTGAGCGACGCGGGGAAGATGTTCGGCCGTGGCCGACTCGATTGTGATTTGAAGGTTGAGGCCAGCCAAAAAATCAGAAAATGAGAGAGCGTGCGCCTGAAACTGTTCCCGTTCGCGGTTCTGCTGATAGAGCAGGGTCCGCTGCTTGTCTTCAGAAGTCAGCTTGAGGTGATCAAAAGCCCAAACGTGCTTGAGAAACCCTGGGATTTGGTCTGCTGGCTCGGGCAGTTGAACTGCCAGCACGCCGGAGCAACTGGCTTCCACCTCGGCGCATTCCATGGGGTTATCATCCACGAAAATGAAACTTTCGAGTCCCAGGCGCAGCTCTTTGGCGAGCCCTTTGAGGTTCTCGGACTTTGGCCGCCAGTTGACGCGTTTAGCCGCGAAATGCTCCGCCCGCAGGGGCATGTCTTTATTCTGGCGGAACACTTCCGCGACGTCGTCCTCGTTGTTCTTGCTGCAAATGGCGAGCAACATGCCCGCCTCCATCTGCGAACGCATGAACTGCTGCAGGCCCTGGCGTGGCGGATCAACGCGGATGCCGCATGGTCCGTCTTCTCCACAAACGCCTGACCAGAGAGTCTGGTCGCAATCTAAGGCCGCCACCTTACGAGGGGGCCGCTTCAGGGCATCAAAGCGGCGAACAATCAGGGTGCCGAGCGCAGCGAAAAATTTAGGGGTGTATGGGACGTGGCCCAGCTTGTCCGCCTGCGGATCATAGAAGTCCTCGACCGGGTAAAGAGAAGTGATTTCCGAAGGGGTAATCACATTTATGCCACTCACGGTCATGAGTTCAGCCGAGATGAGGCGCTCGACCGAAATAATGGCCTCCGCAATCCCAGCGGGCTTGCCGCGAGGCGAGGCGGAAGGACAGAGCAGAACCAAAAATGGGGTGGTGGTTCGCAGCACCGCGGACTTGACTGCGGCGATCAGGTCGCGGGCGGAACGCTCCAGCTTTTCACGCGAGGCGGATGGTGGTTGTTCCGATTCCGTTTCTTCCGGGAGCCAATCCTCAGCGCGCAAGAGCAGCGCATTTAAACCACGGGAATTGCCCAAGAGCAGACTCGTTTTCTCGAGTAACTGCTGAAAAACCTGATTGAAAGGAGCGAACTCAAAAGTGAGCGGCAGGGCCAGTCGCTTAACCCAGAATTGCAAAGAATCAGAAAGGGGTTCAGGCGTAAAGGTGGAAGCGATAACAATCTTTTGGGTTTGCGCCGAAAGGCCCGCGGACTCGCGTTGCTTTTGGAGGGCTTCCGGCAATTGAAAAGCGTTCAGCGGAGTTTCCGGATCGAGGACAAGCTTTTCGGTGAGTGATTGAAAACCGGCGAGCAGTTGGTCGATGGTTTCGGCCTGGAAGAGACGGGTGTCGTATTCGCAAAGGAGCGTCAGGCCATCTTCTGTTTCTTCCGCGACAAAGCGCAGGTCCAGCAGGGCGGTCTGGGTATCCGAATTAATGAAAGAAGCGCGGAGGGTTTCGCTCCTCAGGACGCCACTGGGAAAGTTTTGGAGTAGGAAACCGACATTGTAGAGGGGGTTCTGATTCAGCCGACGGGCAGGATTGAGGGCCTCAACAATCTTTTCAAAGGGGCAGTCCTGATGTGATTGGGCTTCGAAGACGGTGGCTTTGACCTGGTTGAGCAAGTCGACCCCGGTGCCAGTCGCAGGAATACGAGTGCGCAAGGGCAGGAAATTCATGAAGCAACCGATGAGACCCTCGACCTCGCGCTGGGTTCGATTCGCTGAAACGGTGCCGATGACCAGGTCCTGCTGGCCTGTCCAAAACCAGAGGAGCAGGTCCAAGGCGGCGAGCATAGTCATGAATGAACTGCCGCCATGCTGCTGACTGAAGGTGTCCAACTGATCCTTGAAACGCTTAGGGATCTGAATTGAGCGGGTGCTGCCTTGTGGGGCATTTGGGGCGAGGGGAGTTGGAGAAGCAGGCAAAGCGATCGCTGGCGGGGCTCCGGCCAGCTTTCCCTTCCAGTAATCCAGATGGTTTTTCAGGGCAGCCCCCGTCATTGTTTCCTGCTGCCAGAGAGAAAAATCGGCGTATTGGATCGGTAAATCCGGCAAGCGAACCGTCTTGTTAAGCGAAAGGCCGGAATAAAGGCGTTCCAACTCCTGAAAGAAAATAGCCATGGACCAACCGTCGGATGCGATGTGATGCATCACCAGCAGGAGCACATGTTCCTCGGGGGCGATCCGATAGAGCGTGCAGCGGAGCAGGGGGCCGCGGGCAAGATCGAATGGGCGTTTGCCTTCAGACAAGATCAGCCGTTGCAAGGTCGATTCCCGATCCTTGGGGGAGGCATCCTCCAGGCTTACAACAGGCATGGGCAACGGCGCGGGAGCCTGCACCACCTGCTGAGGTTTTCCATCCACCGCCGGGAAAGAGGTCCGAAGGATTTCGTGGCGGCGGACGATTTCATCCAGGCTTTGGCGGAGAGCCGGGATTTGAAGCGGGCCATTCAAGCGCAAGGCAGTCGGGACATTGTAAGAGGCGCTATTCGGCTCCAGTTGCTGAATAAACCACAAACGCTCCTGCGCAAAAGACAAGGGGGCCGGGCTGGCATCAGGTCTTTTGGAAATTGTTGGAGCGGAAGTTGTCGCGTGGAAAGCCGCGCGCAATCGCTTTTCCAATAACCCTCGTTTAGCTGCCGATAATTCCGGCTGTTGCACAGTCGTCACATTTTTCATTACGTCAAACCCATTTACATCCGGGCTGTTCTCAACTTCTGGAGGACAACTCAAAACCCTGGTCCAGCCTTTGAGCTTCCTCCTCTGACAAGGAGTCAATCTCCGCGGCCAAAGTGGCTTCCACCACCTGGGCGAGCGCGGAAATCGTGGGAGCTTCAAAGAAGGAGCGCATGGGCAGCTCGAGTTGAACTTTGTCGCGCAGGCGCGATATCACCTGCGTGGCCATCAGGGAGTGTCCCCCGAGCTCAAAAAAGTTATCGCGCACGCCCACCTTCGGGAGGCCGAGCACCTCGGCCCAAATGCGGGCGAGAAGTTCCTCGGTTGTGGAGGAGGGCGCGACATAGCCTTGGTCGAGGTCGGGGCGCTGTTGTTCCGGCGGTGGCAAAGCTTTCCGATTGACCTTGCCATTCGGCAGGAGCGGCAGCGAAGGGAGAAGGACAAACGCGGAAGGAATCATGTATTCCGGGAGCTTTGCCTTGAGCCATTGCCGCAACTGCGGGATCAACTTGCGAACGGACGCATTCCTGATTGGGTTGTTGGCGTAAGTGCCCCAGGGCTGGAGCAAACTTTTTTCTTCGAGAAAACCGGCAATAAAGACCGCAGCGGTGTTGTGGCGCTGAAAAATGACGTTAAAGCAGGCTAAATCCTTAGCCCACTCCACCCGAACATCAAATGGCAATCCCTCAGACATCGACCAAAAATCCTCTGGCTCCGCCGTCAACTCGACAGTGCCCTTTTGCAATGCCAGACGTAATCTTTCCACGGTTTCGGGACAAGTGGGTGAGTGCAGTAGCCGTGATAGGGCAATATCGGCAGCCATGCGCGGATTTGCGACATTGGTGATGCCAATGGAGACCGCCGGGGTAGATTCCACCAGCGCGCGCACCTGTGCCGGTGTGAGCTGTTCCTTTTGCCAATCATGGACTTCGGCCACTGGTCGCAGATGAGATTCGGCAGTATGCAACACCACATCATAACGATAGCGAGTCACTTCATTGTTGAACCGGCCGGGCTTGAGCTGGATTTCGGCTCGCTTGATTTGGGGCAGATGCTGGTTCAACGCCTTGAAAAACTCTGGCGAAACCGTTAGTTCCTGTTCTTCCTGGACGGATTTGCGAATTCTTTCTTTCAGGGCTGCCGTGGAGATGGAATCCGCAGCGTTATGGAAAGCCACCGCGCCAAGGAATGTATCCAGCAGCTCGTAATTCCTGACATCCCCAACGTAGATGCGGCCCCCAGGCTTAATGACTCGCGCCGCGCCTTCAATGACCTTGAGCAGATATTGGATGTCCGGAAAATACTGGGCGACGGAATTAATGATGACAGTGTCGAACGTTCCTGGCTCAAGGCCTGAAAAATCAGCAGCCTCGGCATGGCGGAATGAAACATGAGCAAAATGACCGTTCCGGCTGTCGATATGAGCCTGCAGGCTTTTAATGACCTGTCCGGAAAGATCGCTGCCGCAATATTGGGAGCAATGAGGAGCCAGCCGGAAAAGGAGCAAACCTGTGCCACAGCCAATTTCCAGGATACGCTGGGGTTTTAGTGCGAGAATTCGGTTCACCGTCGCCTCGACCCACTCCTTCATTTCCGCCTGGCTAACCTGTGCCCCGGTGTAACTACTTGTCCAGCCAATCAGGTTAAAGGTGGCATCGCTAGCTTGAGCAGGTTGTGAATAGGTTCCGTCCCATACCTCCTGCCAGTTATCGACCTGGGCGTTTTGCTCTTCCGATGAATCAGCCGAGTTTTCCACGACATAGGCAACAATTTTCTTATCTCCGGGCGCATCCTCGCGAGCCATGACGACCGTTTCGCGGACGATGGGGCTTTGGCGCAGCGCATTCTCGATCTCTCCCAATTCAATCCGGAAGCCGCGAATCTTGACCTGGTTATCAATTCGCCCAAGAAATTGGATCGTTCCATCGGGATGATAGCGGGCGAGATCTCCTGCCTTGTAGAGCCTTGCACCAATGGTGGGATCGAATGGATTGGGAATAAATTTCTTTTGCGTCAGCTCGGGTTGCAGGTAATAACCACGGGCCAGCCCGGAACCGCCGATGTGCAATTCTCCCGGCACCCCGATGGGAACCGGCTGCATGTGGCGGTCGAGCAGGTAAATTTGGGTATCGGAGACTGGCCTCCCAATCGTTTGAGGGCCAGAAGCAGTTCGGTGCGCAAAGGTGGAATAAACCGTGTCTTCGGTCGGACCGTAAAGGTCGTAAACTTTTTCCACGGTTCCAAGTTCGTAGATTTGCCGGACCAAATCGGTTTCCAATGGTTCGCCGGCAAGATTGACCACCTTGACCGATGGAGGAACTCCACGCATGCGAATTAATTCCGCCATGGCTGAGGGAACTGTGTTGACCAACGTGACCTGCCATGAGGCGGCGAGCTTCGGCAACTGGAGGGCATTTTCCGCGAGAATGATCTTACCGCCCCAACTCAGAGGCACGAACATTTCGAAAACCGAAAGATCGAAGCAAACCGAGGTGCCTGCCAGCACACCGGCCATTTCCGCATCCGAGTAAACAGTTCTTGCCCAATATGACAGGGTGACAACGCTTCGATGTTCCAGGGCGACCCCCTTGGGCCGGCCGGTAGAACCGGAGGTGTAGATGATGTAAGCAAGATTGGAGGGCGCCACACCCACCTGGGGATTGCTGTCTTCGGGATTGGACGTTGCCATCAAACTCAGATCATCCACAAAGAAGGTCTTGGTGTGGTGTTGGGGAAGAACATCCCGCAAACGAATTTGGGTAAGCAACAAGGGAGTCTTGCTGTCCTCCAGGATCATGGCGAGGCGTTCCTCCGGGTAGTTGGGATCCATCGGGACATAGGCTCCACCCGCTTTGAGGATAGCGAGGATGCTCACTATCATTTCCATGGAGCGCTCCATGCAGATGGCGACGGGCACCTCTGGGCCGACCCCCATCTGGATAAGCTTGCGGGCGACAGTGTTGACGTGTTGGTTTAGCTCCTGGTAGGTCAGCGCGGAATCCCGGAAGACCAATGCGGTGGCCTGGGGCGTTTTTCGGACCTGAGCCTCAAAAAGCTGGTGGATGCATTGTTCACGGGCAAAATTGGATTGGGTATTATTCCAATCCACCAGCAGGGTTTTCCTTTCCGCGTCGGGCAGGATGTTCAAGAGAGATACTTTTGCCTGAGGATCGGCAGCGATACTTTGGAGCAGAGTGGTTAGGTGACCCGCCATTCGGGCAATCGTGGTTTCCTTGAACAAATCCGAGGCATAGACGAAGCTGGTTTCAAGGCCTTTGGCCGTGGACCGGGCTTGGAGCACCAGGTCGAGTTCCGAAAAGAGTGCCATTTCGGGGCAGAGCTGGCTCTTGTCCCAGAGTTGTGGCAGCGGCCCATCTTCCAGAAGAAGGGCAGCCTGATAGATCATGTTATGGCTTTGCGGCCGCACGCCCTGGGATTGCAGGAGAAGCCCGATCGCATTCTGGTTTTCCTTTGCTTTCCGCAGCTCCTCTTTCGTCCGTTTTAAAAATTCTGTAAAAGGCAAATCTTCTTCGAAGCTGGCATGCAATGGAATGTCGTTCGCAAAACAGCCGAGCACCCCGGCAAGCTGGTCTTCGCCCCGATTTGGGAATCGAACACCCACCACGATTTCCTTTTGTTCAGTGTAGCGGGATAAAAGCGCTTGAAAGACCGCCGACAGGAAAGTGCGCAAGGTGCAGTCTTCCTTTTGGCAAATCGCATCCAATGCCTGGCAGAGAGACGGATCCAACTGAAAAATAAATCGGCTTGCGTTGAAACTCTGCACGGCGGGTCTGGGTTTATCGGTGGGCAGTTCGAGGAGGTCAGGAGCGCCGGCGAGCTGATTTTTCCAATAGCCGAGCTGCTCCTGGAGGACAGGGCCTTCGAGCCACTGGCGCTGCCAGGCTG
>JAQGOV010000733.1 GCA_028293425.1 Verrucomicrobiales bacterium | reverse complement strand
TGCCCTTGGGAATCCGACTACCGACAAACTCCGGGTATTGTTTTTTGATAATACTGATCCTGATGGGATGGACAAGGTCCTTGCCGAACTTGGCTCTGAATTGGGGCAAACTCTTTGCATTGTGATTTCCAAATCTGGCGGCACGAAGGAGACCCGCAATGGGATGTTGGAAGCCGAAGCTGCGTACAAACAGGCTGGACTGAATTTCGGAGCTCATACTGTAGCAATAACCGGAGCAGGCAGCGAGTTGGACCGTTATGCAGTGAAGAACTCCTGGCTGCGCCGATTTCCTATGTGGGACTGGGTGGGTGGACGGACAAGCGTGACCTCCGCAGTGGGACTGCTCCCGGCCGCGCTCCAAGGCATCGACATCGACGCGTTGCTGACCGGTGCGGGTGACTGCGACCAAGCCACTCGTCAGCCGGAAATTACAAATCCAGCCGCTCGCATGGCACTGATGTGGTATTACACTGGTAATGGTCGAGGAGCTAAAGACATGGTGGTGCTTCCCTATAAAGATCGGCTCGAGCTTTTCTCGAAATATCTTCAACAGCTCATTATGGAATCTTTAGGCAAGGAAAAGGATATGGACGGCCGGGTCGTCAATCAGGGCCTGAGTGTCTACGGCAACAAGGGATCTACGGATCAGCACGCGTATGTTCAACAACTCCGCGAGGGTGTGGCGAATTTCTTCGTGACCTTTATCCGGGTTCTGCAAGATCGTTCTGGCAAGCCATTTTTCGTTGAGCCTGAGGTTACCTCCGGTGATTACCTGGATGGTTTCTACCTGGGTACGCGACAAGCACTGTATGAGAAGGGACGCGAATCACTCACCATCACTATTGATTCCGTAACGCCTCGCTCGGTTGGAATGCTCATCGCTCTCTTTGAACGAACCGTTGGTCTTTACGCTTCCTTAATCCACGTGAATGCTTACCACCAGCCGGGTGTGGAAGCTGGCAAGAAAGCGGCTGGAGCCGTTATTGCCCTGCAGGCTCAAGTCCTTTCGGTTCTCAAGGCGAATCCCGGAAAGGCTTTTAACCCTGCCGAGTTGGCTTCGGCCCTTGGCAGCCCGGAAAGCGCTGAAACCGTTTTTCACATTTGTGAGCATCTTTCTGCGAATACCCGCCTGATCAAAAAAGGTACAGGATACCTCTATTCCGAAATATGAAGTTTGGTATAGTCTCGCCGGTATGTTCGTTTATCCCAAGAAGTACGATGTGATTGTGGTTGGTGCCGGGCACGCCGGCGTTGAGGCTGCCCTCGCCTCTGCCCGGATGGGCTGCCAGACTTTGCTGCTCACTACCAACCTGGATACCATCGGCCAGATGTCATGCAACCCTGCCATCGGGGGCTTGGCCAAAGGTCATCTGACGCGGGAGATTGATGCACTTGGAGGCGAGATGGGCAAAACGACGGACATGACTGGTCTTCAGTTTCGGATGCTCAATACCAAGAAAGGTCCGAGTGTTTGGGCTCCTCGTGCGCAGTGCGACAAGAAGGCGTATCAATTCCGCCTTAAATGGATTTGTGAAAGGCAGTCAAACCTGGATGTTAAACAAGCTCAGTCGAGCAAGCTCCTTCACTCCGATGGTCAGATCCTTGGGGTCGAAACGACCTTGGAGGTGCAGTATCTCGGGACGTGCGTTGTCATTACCACCGGAACTTTTCTTCGGGGATTGATGCACATTGGAACTAATCAACAGTCTGGCGGGCGTGCTGGAGAATCCGCCGCCCTCGGCTTGTCCAGTTCTCTGAAGGAAGTTGGTCTGGAACTCGGGCGCTTAAAGACTGGGACTCCCCCTCGGCTTTCGCGCCAAAGCATCGACTTCGGCGTCACCCAAGAACAACCTGGTGATGACCCTGTTCCTTATTTTACCTATTGGAAGGATGATTTGTTCCACGTGGAACATTCCGGGATCAACCCAAAGAACGTCGGGAGGTCGGGTGGAAAGTATCCCCCAGGGTCTATTCTGGACAGGATCGATGGGCAGCTTCCGTGCTTCATAACCTACACGACGGAGGCGACGGCGCAGATCATTCGAAAGAACATCCATTTGTCACCAATGTATGCGGGAGTGATCGAAGGTGTAGGACCGAGGTATTGTCCATCGATCGAAGACAAAATCGTGAAGTTCCCGGAAAAGGAGCGGCAGCAAATCTTCCTGGAACCCGAAGGTATCGAAACAGACGAGATCTATGTGAACGGGTTTTCCACATGCCTGCCATACGAAGTCCAGGTTCAAATGGTTCAAACGATTATCGGCTGCGAGAAGGCGGAAATCTTGCGTCCGGCCTATGCGGTAGAATATGACTTCTCGTTTCCAACGCAGCTCCAACCTTCCCTCGAAACAAAGGTGTGTAGAAATCTTTTCCTGGCTGGCCAGATAAATGGTACGTCAGGGTATGAGGAAGCAGGAGCCCAGGGGTTAGTGGCAGGAATCAACGCCGCCAGACGAGTGCAAGGGAAGCAGCCGGTGGTATTAGGTCGAGAGCAAGCATACATTGGGGTGCTGATTGATGATCTGGTAACCAAAGGAACCGTGGAGCCTTACCGCATGTTTACGTCGCGGGCCGAGTATCGTTTGACGCTAAGGCAGGACAATGCAGATAGGCGCCTGAGCAGTTTAGGTTTTGAGATTGGATTACTCCCGAAACGGAACCACGACAAGTTTCTACAAAAAGTTCAGTTGATAGAGCAGGAGATGGTCCGGCTGGCGAAGACCCGCGAAGGTTCAGATTCGATGACCCAGCTCCTGCGGCGACCTGGGATAAGTTATCAGGATCTGCCAAGCAAGGATGCGACTTTACCCTTGGAAGTAATGGAACAGGTAGAGATCGAGATTAAATATGCAGGCTACATAGATCGACAAGACCTGGAGGTTGAGAAATTTAAAACCTTGGAGAGCAAACAAATCCCCAACTGGCTGGACTATAAGACTGTGCCCAGTCTTCGAAAGGAAGCCCGGGATAAGCTCGGGAAAATCCGTCCGGCTACACTTGGGCAAGCGTCAAGGATTTCGGGTGTGTCTCCAGCGGACATAGCCATTGTCATGGTTTGGATGAAGAAGGGTCCCCAACCCGAATCAAATTCCTCAGAAGTCGTGATCTCCCAGTAATTTGGAGGAAAACCTCCAAAGTGCCATTCAGGCTCAGAGAGTCAGCTCTGATGTGACATAAGAGCCATTATGACTCAGATAATGGGGTGGAACCAAACGGGCTCTATACTCACAAACATATGTAACCAATTTGTTATAAGCAGGTTGCAAATGCTTTGGGGAGGATGGCATCTTCACTGCTGGAAGGAATTCAGTAACAACAAAGATTTTATGGCAAAAGTACTCGGAATCGATTTAGGAACGACCAATTCCTGCATGGCAGTAATGGAAGGTGGGGAACCGGTTGTTCTGGAGAACTCAGAAGGCAAGCGGACGACGCCTTCGGTGGTGGCTTTTTCAAAAGGTGGCGAGCGGCTGGTGGGAGACGCGGCGAAGCGTCAGGCGATTACCAACTCGCAGAACACCGTTTATTCCATTAAGCGCTTCATGGGACGAAAGTTCGATGAGATCCAGGAAGAGCTCAAACGTGTCCCTTACAAAGTGGTGCGCGCGGCCAATGGAGATGTGGCAGTGGAAGTAGACGTCGAAGGAAAACCCAAACAGTTCAGTCCACCGGAAATTTCGGCAATGATCCTTGCCAAGTTGAAAGCAGATGCTGAGATGCGGCTGGGCGAGAAGATTACACAGGCTGTCATCACGGTTCCTGCTTATTTCAACGACTCACAGCGTCAGGCAACCAAAGACGCGGGCAAGATTGCTGGGTTGGAAGTGCTCCGCATTATCAACGAGCCAACGGCCGCTTCACTGGCGTATGGACTCGATAAAAAGGCGGACGAAGAAATTGCGGTTTACGACCTCGGCGGCGGCACCTTTGATATTTCAGTCCTTTCCATTGGCGATGGTGTGTTCGAAGTCAAAGCCACTAATGGTGACACTCACCTAGGTGGTGACGATTGGGATAACCGGATCATGGATTGGATTCTGGACGAATTTAAGAGGGAAAGCGGAATGGATCTGCGCAAGCAGCCTGACGCACTGCAACGCATCAAAGAAGAAGCTGAAAAAGCGAAGATTGCATTGTCGAGTGCTCAAACCTACGACATCAATCTGCCTTTCATCACTGCGGATGCCAGCGGGCCAAAACATATCAGTACGAAGCTGACAAGGGCCAAGATGGAGCAGATGTGCGACGATTTGTTTGAGCGGACCGTG
Source organism: Verrucomicrobiales bacterium (assembly GCA_028293425.1). Lineage (GTDB taxonomy): Bacteria > Verrucomicrobiota > Verrucomicrobiia > Limisphaerales > JAQGOV01 > JAQGOV01. Next base: position 6,740 of record JAQGOV010000733.1, on the reverse strand, counting down.
GGGCCTGTTCGCAACTGTCTCAAAGACGCGGGCGCAAACGCCCAGGAGATTGACGAACTGGTGTTGGTGGGTGGCATGACGCGGATGCCTCGGGTGGTGGAAACTGCCAAAACTCTAGTCAGCAAGCCGCCTCATCAAGGAGTCAACCCGGATGAAGTGGTCGCGGTCGGGGCCGCTATTCAAGGCGGTGTCCTCAAGGGGGAAGTAAAGGATGTGCTCCTGCTGGACGTGACGCCGCTGTCGCTCGGCATTGAGACCCTTGGAGGAGTTTTTACAAAGCTCATCGAACGAAATACCACGATTCCCACGAGGAAGTCGGAAATTTTCTCAACAGCATCGGATAATCAGCCCGGCGTTGAAATCCATGTATTACAAGGTGAGCGTCAATTTTCCCGCGATAATAAAACAATTGGGAAGTTCCAGCTCACGGACATTCCACCAGCGCCTCGCGGCATGCCGCAGGTTGAAGTCACATTCGATCTGGATGCGAATGGCATCTTAAACGTAAGCGCCAAGGATCTTGGAACTGGGAAGGAACAGAAGATCACGATCACCGCGAGCAGTGGATTGTCGAAGGAAGAAGTGGAACGGATGCGGAAAGATGCGGAAGCCCACGCGGACGACGACCGGAAGCGGAAAGAAGAAGTGGAAGCTCGCAACGAGGCCGACAACGCGGTTTATCGCTCAGAAAAATTGCTGAAGGAAAGCGCGGACAAGTTATCGGGCGCGGACAAGAGCAAGATCGAAGGAGCGGTAAATGAGGTGAAAGAAGCCTTGAAGGGCAGTGACACTACAACCATTAAGTCTGCCAGCGAAAAACTGAACGAAGAATGGCAGAGCGTCTCGGCAGAACTCTACAAAGCCGGAGCCCAGCAGGCGCCCGGCGCCGGCGCGGGACCCGCCCCTGGAGGAGAGCCCAAAGAACAGCAGGGCAAAAAGGATGACGGCACGATTATCGATGCCGAAGTCGTGGACGAGAAGAAAAGCTGAACTGATTTCACTTGGCCATACCGGGCAGTTCACGAAGAACAGCCTGGGTGGCCAAGCGTGACTTTTCCCGCAGCGAGTGCGGCGGGAGTTGATTCAACCGTTAATCGTAACAAACCAACCGAAGAAAAACAATATGGCCATTAACCTTAAGCCTCTCGGCGATCGCGTTCTTGTAGAACCCGCCGAAGAGAAGGAAACAAAAAAAGGCGGAATTATTATCCCTGATACCGCGAAGGAAAAACCGACCGAAGGAATTATCCGTGCCCTCGGGAGCGGCAAGACTGACGATAACGGCAAGAAGGTTCCGTTCGAAGTGAAGGTCGGCGACCGCGTGCTCGTCAGCAAGTACGGTGGCACAGAAATCAAACTTGATGGCAGGGAATACAAGATCCTGAACTCAGACGATATCCTGGCCGTCATCGAATAACTCTAACCAACAAAGGAAATAAAGAATTATGGCAGCAAAACAATTGGTATTTGACGAAGTAGCTCGTCAGTCCCTCCTCAAGGGCGTACAGAAACTCGCTAAAGCAGTCACCGCGACCCTCGGCCCGAAAGGCCGCAACGTGGTGCTCGACAAAAAGTTCGGTTCTCCCACGGTCACCAAAGACGGTGTCACGGTGGCGAAGGAAGTGGAACTGGAAGATCCGTTTGAAAACATGGGCGCCCAAATGGTGCGCGAAGTGGCAAGCAAAACCAGCGATACTGCTGGCGACGGCACCACCACCGCGACCGTTCTGGCCGAAGCGATCTTCCGTGAAGGTTTGAAGCACGTGACCTCCGGCGCGAACCCAATTGGGATCCAGCGCGGTATCCAAAAGGCCGTCGACGCTGCTACCGAGCACCTCGGCAAGATTGCCAAGAAGGTTAAGGACAAAGAAGAAATCAAGCAGGTTGCTACTGTATCCGCGAACTGGGACAACCAGATCGGCGAAATCATCGCTGATGCGATGGACAAAGTCGGCAAAGACGGAACTATCACTGTTGAAGAAGCCAAATCCATTGACACCACCCTCGAGGTTGTGGAAGGCATGCAGTTCGACAAGGGCTATCTTTCCCCTTACTTCGTAACCAATGCAGAGACGATGGAATGCAAGCTCGAAGAAGCTTACGTCCTGAATTACGAGAAGAAGATCAGCAGCCTGAAGGATCTTCTCCCAGTCCTCGAGAAGGTCGCGAAAGTCGGAAAGCCGCTTTTGATCATCTCTGAAGACGTGGAAGGCGAAGCTCTTGCCACCCTCGTGGTGAACAAACTCCGTGGCACAATCAACGTCTGCGCTGTTAAGGCTCCTGGATTCGGCGATCGCCGCAAGTCCATGCTCGAAGACATCGCAATTCTGACCGGCGGCAAGTGCATCACTGAAGACTTGGGCATTAAGCTCGACTCTATCGGGTTAGAAGACCTCGGCCGCGCCAAATCGATCGTTGTGGATAAGGAAAACACGACCATCGTAGAAGGTTACGGAAAATCCACGGAGATCCAGGGCCGTGTAAACCAGATTCGCCGTCAAATCGAAGAGACGACCTCTGATTACGATCGCGAAAAACTCCAGGAACGCCTGGCGAAGCTGGCTGGCGGCGTTGCCGTCATCAACGTCGGTGCTGCCACCGAAACCGAGATGAAAGAAAAGAAGGCTCGCGTTGAAGACGCGCTGCATGCGACCCGTGCTGCCGTGGAAGAAGGCATTGTTCCTGGCGGTGGCGTGGCTTTGATCCGTTGCATCCCTGCAATCGACGCGCTGAAGCTCGAAGACGAAGACGAACAAATCGGCGTGGAAATCGTGAAGCGCGCAGTGGAATATCCATTGCGTTCGCTGGCGGCCAACGCTGGCGTTGAAGGCTCCCTGGTTGTCCAGGAAGTCAAGCGCCGCAAAGGTAACGAAGGTTATAATGTGGGCACTGGCGAATACGAAGATCTCGTCAAGGCCGGCGTGGTTGACCCGAAAAAGGTTACCCGCAGCGCCTTGCAGAACGCCTCGTCCATTGCTGGTTTGCTGCTGACCACCGAGTGCTTGATCACCGAACTTCCTGAGAAGGAAAAAGCGGCTCCGGCCGGTGGTGGTCATGGCCCCGGTATGGGCGGCATGGACTACTAAGCCATTATTGATTCGCAGAAAGAGGCGAATTACTCAGCGAGGCCGGTTAACGCCGGCCTCGCTTTTTGTACATACAAACCTTTTGCCATAGCTAAAACAAACCACGGATGCTATCGAACAGCCGCGGGTTGCTTCCACGAAGCAGCACGTTTAAACTTCCGGAAGCTATGTTTACAGGCATTATCGAAGAATCCGGGGTAGTGGAGAGGATTAAGCCCGGAGAAAAATCCATTGAGTTGAGCATTCAAACCAGCGTGTGTGGCGAATCCCTGAAGCTGGGCGACAGCCTGGCCGTGAACGGTTGTTGCCTCACGGTTGTGAAGAAAGCCAGCAGCGGCAGGAAATGGAGAGTACAATTTGATTTGCTGCAGGAAACCTGGAACAAGACAAACTTAAAGTTCCTTAAGCCCGGAGCATTGGTTAATTTAGAGCGACCATTGCAAGCAGGAGGAAGATTGGACGGCCATTTTGTGACAGGGCATGTGGACGGGGTAGGAAAAATTCAAAAATTGGAACCACAGGGCCTGGATTATATTCTGGAAATCGAAGCTCCACCGGATTTGCTACGGTACGTGGTTTACAAAGGATCGATTGCAGTGGACGGCATAAGCCTCACGGTGGCTGAGGCAGGACGGAAGACTTTCCAGATTTGGATTATCCCACACACTTTTGCTATGACTGCATTGAAGGAGCGAAAGCCAGGTGACGCGGTGAACCTGGAAACGGACATCCTTGGGAAGTATGTGGAGCGATTCGTTTCGGGCGACAAGCGGGCCAGGTAATTATTGAGCTTCAATTTCCTTCACTCTGATGGCGGGTACAGACACGAGTTTCCCGGTAGATTCCTTGTATTCGTAACACTGTGATTGCGCATTGTACTTTGGCTTGCCTCTAGTGGTAAAAGTATTGTTGTTGTTCAACGTGACTTTGTAAGTCTGGGCACAACCGGTGAGCGCAGCCAAGATTGCGACCAAAAATAAATGCTTCATAATGGTAATCTGAGGAGCATCGATAGCATAGGGTCAATTGAAGGGTATTGAAAGCTGGAACAAGGGTTTTCGAACTATTGACCAGTTCGGGCTCTGTAAAATCTCGCAGGGAAGCTGCTTGAAGACGGATCCGCGTAATCAAAAACGCCGGAAACGGAGTTGGTGGTGAGCAGGTTGGTCCATGCACCGAAGGTTGTCGTGGCCTGAATATGGTACCATCTATTGGATTCCCCGCTCACGCGAAGCACAAAATTTCCACTGGACCGCGGCCGAGTCTCCAAGTGCGGAGTTAAGGGAGCAGGGCGAGTAACGATGCTAAAAAAAGTATCTTTGGCCAGCGCAGGCACTCCAATAGCTCCCGGGTAGCTATTCGTATTCGGAGTTCCCAAGTTGGCGACCGTCAGGTGCCCGATAAGATTGGTGCCAGGCGGAAGTGAAAAGGCCGGAATGATTGCTTGAGTTGACGAGCCGCTCAGAGCGCCGGGTTGGAAGGGGGCGGGCGTGGAATAAACGACATTGCTGGAGATATCGAGAATCACCAGTTGAAGAATCGGCAGAAACGAAACCGAAGGAGTATTCCAGGTGAGAGTGAAATCTGCCGTGTGGTCAATATTTTGCGCGGCCAGCCAGTTTTGAACTTGCAGGGTCCCAGGATAGGAGACCAGTGAAAAAATTAGCACGAAATTTAAGTTTGCCGATCGGGCTCCGTCATTAACCGTTTGCATGTTCACGGCGTAGTTCACAGGACTAAAACCACTGCCAGCCGGGTAGGCTGAATCGAGTAAAGCTTGCGAGGCAAATGCCTCCTCGAATCGCCAAATGGTTCCGTCGGAATTCGGTGCGAGGGTTCGAAGAGGGTTTGCGTTAGAAGGCTTAACTGATGCATTCGTGACGGAAAAACTGCTCGAAGCATTAACGAAAGCTTGGAACGAGTAGCCGTTGCTTCCAAGCACCGGGGCGGAAGCATTGGTTTGGTAGAACTGTTGGAGCTTGATCACGCCGAAATAGTCGACGTCGGCAGCGAATCCATTCCCTGACCAAGCCAACCCTAAAACGAGCATCAGCAAAGTTAAGGTTTTCATTGGGATGAATTGAAAATAGCAAACCTTGAATGGAATGAAAATGCATTTCATCGGCAAAATTCATCGCTTAAACTGAAAGCAGGCTTGACGGGTGGAACTGACCTGCAATTCATAGTGGTAATGATGAAGAAACTTTTTGGAATTTTAGCTATTTGCGGATCGGCGGTTTGGTGGAGCGGCTGCGTCAGCACAGTGGACGGCCGTCAGCAGGTGGGGGTGCCATTCATTAAGGACCAATTTCATGGGCGTTATGAACGGCCGGTGCTCGAGGTTTGGAAGGCAGCCAACGACGTGCTCGGTTATAATGGAAACCTTTATAGCGTGGACGTAATGCGCAGCAGCCTGGAAGCGACCGTTGAAGGAAAGACGGTTTGGATGAAAGTGGAAGCAGTCGATCCGAAAGTAACGGAAATCACGGTTCAGGTGCGCACTAAAAACGGAGGGACAGACCTGGAACTGGCACGCGAACTGGACAAGCAAATCGCCGTTCGTTTGGCAACTGGGACACTGCCTGCTCCCGCAGGAAAGCAAACTGGTGGAACCGCACTCAAACCCGAGGTCAAAAAGTAATCAACGCTTTTGCTTCAACCCGAGGTCCTGCTCATAAGAGCCAAGTTTCACCGCTTGGCCTTTTTGCTGTCCTTTAATCTCCAACCTGATTCGAGCAAGGCGCTTTTCAGCGAGCTGGGAGTGAGAAAGGTTGGGATATAAATCTATGATTCGCTGCAGGGCTGCCCGGGCGCCTTCTTCGTTTTGGGCGTATTTCACCTGCAGGTCCGCCAGGAGATTCAGCCAGTGCACCACTTTCTGCGGCGGTTGATGCGGCTGCTGAATCATTTGCTCGAGTTCGAGCGCGGATAGGTCAGGGCGTCCGTAATGTTCAGCATAGACGAACGCAAGTTTCTCGCGGATCTCGTTGTCCAGCGGGTGGAGTTCCAGGTGCTTGACGTACTCGGTGGCAAGCTTGGCTGGATCGGCATCCAGGGGAGCCAGCATGGAAGAATCCTGCAAGAGGCCAATGTCCTGGACTCCGGCTTCTAGATGAATAACGCGCCGTTCGTGAGGACCCAGATGCATTTCAGCGCCGCCAAGGTGTGCTATGCGCTGGGAGGCAAGATTGGCATATTCGGAATTGGGCAGCATTTGGCCAACTCGTTCAAGCGTCAGACGGGCAGCGTCCGGGTCCTGCTGATATTTGAGCTGCCAGTCAGCAAGGGTGTTAAGCGCATAGGCGAAACTATTTGGCGGATGGACCGGTTGATTGCAGATTTTAGCGATGGTGTTTTGAGCACCTTGAAGGTCGTTCAGGTTTTCGGTTTGAATTTCAGCAAGCAACATTTGGCCAGTAAAGTCAGTCGGAAAACGTTCGAGCTCCCGTTGAATGTCGTAGATGGCCTCGCGATACTTGCCGGCCTTCCGTTTTGCAATGGCCGAGGAGTAAAGTGGCTGAGGGTCGGGTTCAGTAGAGCCGCCGTCGAACATGGCCGTGAGGGGCTTCGCCAGCCACGCACCGATGTGAGGCGCCCACACAATGCTCATCACAATACCGAGGAGGACACAAACGAAAGGAACGATAAAAGCTC
>JAQGOV010000680.1 GCA_028293425.1 Verrucomicrobiales bacterium | reverse complement strand
TACGCCAGCCGCGCGCACAACTTCGAGCACCTCTGGGAGAAGGACATGACCGTCGAGGGCTTCTAAGGCTTCATGCGTCCACGCAATCCCGACGGAACCTGGGCTCCGCCCTATCTCGTCGTACGCGGCACCTGGCCAGATTTCTTTTACGAAGGCGACATCTGGACCTACTCGATCTACGCTCCCCACGACATGCGCCGCCTCATCGAGATGGTCGGCGGCGATCAGATGTTCGTCAACCGCCTCGACTGGACCTTCCTCCGCAACCACTTCGACGTCACCAACGAACCCGGCTTTCTCATCCCGGTTCTCTACAACTACGCCGGCCGGCCCGACAAGACCGCCGACATCGTTCACCTGCTCCTCGAAAAAGCCTTCATGGATAGTCGCGCCGGCATCCCCGGCAACGACGACTCCGGGGCAATGTCGAGCTGGCTCATCTTCTCCACCCTCGGTATCTTCCCCGTCGCTGGACAGGACGTCTACCTCATTAGTACGCCAAGTATTCCCGACGCGTCTCTTAGTCTGAGCGACGGCAAAAAACTTCAAAACCTCGCGAAGAATCTTGATCCCAACGGTCTCAATCGCTACGTACAGTCGGCCACTCTAAACGGAGCCGAACTTCCAACGTCGTGGTTCCGCCATGCACAGATTAAGGACGGAGCGACACTGGTGCTCACCATGGGCTCGGCTCCATCAAGCTGGGGCAAAACAATGCCACCACCATCCATGAGTGACGCCAACTTCGAGGGCTGCGCAGCTACAAGGATTCACTCGACCAAATAGTGGCGGTCCCGACTCCCGTGTCGAAAGCCCAACAAGTCACAGACTGCATGGTGCTTGCTCGTGAATATTTCTTTGGTTTTCGTCCAAAACACATGTCGAGCTCTCGATCAGCGTAAGCTTCAGAACGCAACGATTCGGCGATGAGCTCTTTGTTCAGGCCTCTTGACAGAGAACGACAAGCCGTAAGTTGCTCGTCACAGCATATCTACGCACGGGCAATTGGGTACCGCAGGCAGATCGGCGCGCCTTACTGGTCTACGCTACTCGCCAGGAGAGATCGCGCTGATTCGACACGTTCGAGTTAGCAGCGAACTACTTTAGGTGAGCAGATCCCAGCTGTCGCGTTTCGTGTGTCGACAACCAGCTGAGCCTCTTCGACGATCTGCTGGTAGTCATAATCGGAATGATCCGTGACGATAACGACGCAGTCGTATCGGCCTAGATCCTCCATCGGCACGCGTTGCATCTGGAGGTCGTACTTGCGCCCCTTTCCGATCTTTGAGAAATACGGATCATTGTAGGAAACCAGCGCGCCATGCTTTTGCAGAGCCTCGATGATCGTGATCGCGGGTGATTCGCGAAGGTCATCGATATCCTTCTTGTAGGAGACGCCCAGTATCAGGACCTTTGAACCCTTCAACGCTTTGCTGCGAGAGTTCAGGGCCTCAGTGATGAAGTCCACGATGTGGTAAGGCATGGCCATATTGATTTCGCCCGCAAGTTCGATGAAGCGCGTGGCGAAATCAAATTCCTTCGCCTTCCAGGAAAGGTAGAAAGGATCGACCGGAATGCAGTGTCCGCCCAGTCCGGGTCCAGGGTAGAAGGATTGAAATCCGAAGGGCTTGGTCGCCGCAGCTGCGATGACCTCCCAGATGTCTATCCCCATTCGCAGGCAAAGCAGTTTCAGTTCGTTGACCAGCGCGATGTTCACGCACCGGTAGATATTCTCGAGCAGCTTTGTCATCTCCGCGACGGTCGGACTTGAGACCGATATGGCGCGGCGGAAGATTGATGAATAGAGTTCGATCGCAATCTCGCTGGCGCAACGATCTATTCCACCGACAATCTTGGGAATATCGCGACGCGCGACGCTGTTATTGCCGGGATCTTCGCGTTCGGGAGAAAACGCAAGGAAAAAGACGTCGCCGGTTTGAGAGTCGTCACGCGAAACCGACAAGTTCAGCTGGTTTCCTTTCTCCAGCAATGGCAGCACAACTTCATTGGTCGTCCCCGGATACGTAGTGCTTTCGAGCACGACCAGTTGGCCGGCTTGCAGGTGCGGAGCTATCGATTTCACGGTGTCCGTCACGAAGCTCAGATCCGGCTCGTGATACTCGGTCAGGGGTGTCGGCACGCAGATAACAATGGCATCCATTTTGGAGATCGACGTGAAATCGGTGGTGGCTTCAAATCCTCGATCTTTGGCCAAGGCTATTTCGGTTTCGGGAATGCGGCAGATGTAGGATCGTGACGAGGCGAGCATATCGATTTTGGTGTTGTCGATATCGAACCCGGTAACTGGGAACCCTTCTTCGCTGAACAGAAGTGCTAGCGGAAGGCCGACGTATCCCAATCCGATGACACCTACCCTTGCGGTCCTCGACTTGAACTTGGCGATGGCCTGTTCTTTCAATCGCGTTGCGCCCAGTGGAAGGGCTGGAGGTGTTGATACGGTTGTTGACATACCTATGTCCTTTTCTTTTCATTAACAAATATGGGATGAAGGATGACGCATCAGCAGGCTAACTGCGCTTCGGCAGCATCCAACTCGAGCAACATCGCGCTCTGGATAAGCTCCAATGTGACAACTAGCCGCATCTTGCCCTTACGACGAAGGATCCGGCCCTGCAGGCCCGCAAAAGGACCAGATCTTATGCGTACCTGCTTCCCGGCAGTTAAGAATGGATACGGTGTAGCTTTCCAGATCGTCAAAGAAGCCTTCAGGTTCTCAATCTCTTCGTCAGGGAGAACGGCGGGATGACCGTTGAAGCTCACTATCCGAATGATCCCGGGTCGCGAGAGAATCCGAGTCCTGTCGCCGAGAAGCATCTTAACAAACACATATCCTGGGAACAACGGAAGGTCTACTTCGACTCGTCGCTGATTCCAGCATCGCACCGCGGGATAGAGAGGCAAATACGCCTCGACTTCTTGTTGGACAAGCCGATCTGCGACGACCTTTTCATGGCGCGCCAACGTATAAGCCGCATACCAGCGCGGCCTATCAATGTTCTTTATTCCTATTGTTTCCATGGCCTCGACCTTTCGAACCGGGATATTGCCCTCGCATAAGCTGCTAAGCCGGAGCTAATTTCCGATTGTGAAAAAATTGGCGACATTAGCCTTTACGCGGACTGTAAGGCACCTCATCTTGGTTGAACGACTCCGCGCTCTAGAGGCCTAAAAGCAGATTCGAGGCCCGGAAATACCTGGACTGGGTTGTTCGTTCTGGGGTCTAATTCTTCACGCGCAACGGAATACCTAAAC
>JAQGOV010000540.1 GCA_028293425.1 Verrucomicrobiales bacterium | reverse complement strand
GGGGCTGGGAGCACGCAGTGGTTAGCCCCTGCTCCCGACGGTTCGGTTTGGGCTGTTGGCGCCTTCGGATTAGGCCAAATTACCAATGGGTCTCTGCGCGTGCATGTGTTGGGGGGTAATAGCGTCTTTCCTGATTCGTCGGGGTGTGTTTGGGTAGGGGGCAAAAGCCTGGGCGTTTTAAAGGGAAAGATTGATTTTGATTATGGAATGCGAGCCGGGCTAACGAATGGGATATTTGCTCCGGTTCACGAAGATGAGGCTGGAGCGGTTTGGATTCTCTCTTCGGAACGCGGGATTTTTCGGGCAAAGAATGGCCGCTTAATAAACATTTCATCCAAGCAAGGTTTGCTGAGCGACCTGAACCTTTGCCTGTTGGATGATGGCCTTGGGCGCTATTGGTTCAATTGTTACAAAGGAATTTACTGGGTTCGGAGGGATGAGCTGAACGAGGTCGCTGATGGCAAGAGGGAAAGACTGAGTTGTGTCGCCTATGGCGTGGAGGATGGTCTGCCAAGCCTGGAGGGGAACGGAGGCAACTCACCCAACGGCTGTAAAGCCCGCGATGGAACGCTTTGGTTTCCCACGACGAAGGGTGTTGCCATTATTGATCCGCAAGCAACTCTGGCGGATGATATCCCTCCCCCAGTGGCCATCGAAGAAGTGCGATGCGATTCAGAAATAGTGAGCACAATGTCTCCTTTAATTATATCAACTCCAACCAATGGAATGGCTGCTTGTAGAAGCCCGGGAGAAACGAGGCATCCGACCTCTGCTGAGCTGCAGCTTTCGGCAGGGCGTGGGCGTTCGATTGTCATTGCCTACTCATCACCTTCGTTTATCGCGCCCGAGAGAACCCGCTACCGGTATCAATTGGAGGGGCAGGACAAGGATTGGGTAGACGCGCAGGGACAGCCATTTGTGCAATTCGCGGGTTTAAAGCCGGGGCATTATCGATTTCGAGTGACGGCCTGCAACTATCGTGGAGTGTGGAATCCGGTTGGAGCCCAGCTCGCATTTTTTATTGCACCGTTTTTCTACCAGACCTGGGCTTTTTATGGGATGTGTGCTGCCGGAGTTCTTGGGGTTGGTGGTGGAATACAGGCCTACCGGCTTTCCATGCAGCGGCGCATTTTGGGGCTTGAGCGTGAGGCGGCTTTGGCGAAGGAACGTGAGCGAATCGCTCGAGATATGCATGACGATCTTGGGGCGAGCTTGACACGCATTGCGCGGTTGAGCGAGATGGCGAAGTTTGAAGGAGGCGAGATGCCGAGGCGGCTAGAGAAAATCTCAACAGCGGCTGGGGAACTGGTGGACAGCATTGGAGAATTGGTTTGGGCCACGAATCCGAAGTATGACCACTTGGAAAGCATGGTGGCTTATTTCCGGGAGTATACTGCACAGCATTTTGAGGGGGCAGGTATTCAGTGCCATGTTGATTTTCCGGAGGCGGTTCCGGCTGCCTCGGTGAGCGCGGATTTTCGGCGTCAGCTCTTTCTGGTGTTGAAGGAGGCTTTGCAAAATGTGACAAAGCATGCGCAAGCGAAGGATGTGTGGGTGAGTTTGAAGATTTCCGGGGAGCAGCTTCGGCTGGAGGTGCGGGACAATGGCAAGGGAATGGATTGCAAGGAGAGTCCGGATTTTCATCACGGACTTTCGAATATGAGGGAGAGGGTGAGGTTGCTCGGGGGGAAGCTGGAAATTAATTCGGGGTTGGGGAAGGGGACGGCGGTAAAAGCGGCCGTGCCGCTGTCGGTAAGGTGAGGCTTGGATTCCTCAGTTAGGAGACCCTTATGACCAACGGGGAAGGGACGCTGAGGAGGAGGAGGAACGATGGGATCTTGACTGGGGAGAATTTATTTGTAGCATCCGCATAGCTTATTGCCATTGGTTTTTTAATGCCGTATGGAAACAGAGGAGCCGAGCCGAATTGCCACTCTCGTCGAACGGTCAGTCGCCTGATTGGTATGCCATCCCAAAGGCTTTCATACCCATTAATCCTGTTTTTGCTGGCGGTCGTTCTGCCTGCTTCCATTTGGGCTGGTGACTCGTCTAGTAATTCACCATTAGCGGGCTTAAATTTGGATCGCTATACGGTGCGGCACTGGACCACGAGTGATGGGATGCCTGCTGGTCGCATTCAAAGTCTTTGCCAAACTCGCGATGGATATGTTTGGCTCGGGACCCGCCACGGTTTAGCTCGATTCAATGGGACGGAATTCAAAATAGTAACCTATCTTAATTGTCTCTGCCTTGCTGAGGACAAAGAAGGCATACTTTGGGCGGGGACGTCATCGGGACTTTATCAATTCCAGAACGGAGGGTTCAAACCATTCTCCTTGAAGCCAGCACCTACTCGAAGCGACGAACATGTCATTTTTTCCCTGTGCTCCCGGAAAGGCGGGGGAATTTGGGTTTGCGATAGTGAAAGTTTGCTTAGCGTTCGAAATGGAAAAATTGAAAGGTTTCCCGAAACAAAACCGCTGCGCAAGACAAGGTGCATTCGTGAAGATAGTTCTGGATGTATTTGGTTTGGTGGACGCGGTTCGCCGTATCGCTGGGGCCTCAGCAGGAGAGAAATTGAAATCTGTCCCGAAATGCCATCGATGGCAAATAGCGATATTACGACCGTAATAGAGGATTCTGGCCAAGCCATTTGGTTTGGTGGCCCCCATTTGGCAGCTTTCTACACGAAAGATGGAAAAGTTCGGGAATACCAAGGGGATCGGCTTTATGGCAGCGCGCCTGTCCATGCAATGGTGGAAGATTCGGAGAAAACGGTTTGGGCAGGGAGCGCTGCCGGTCTATGGCAGGTGGGCTCCAATGCTTTGATACGGCCTCCAGGTTTGGATGGACTGGTTTTTGGCTCCGTAAATTGCCTTGTTACAAATCAGGAGGGCGGCATTTGGTTAGGAACCGAGGCTAACGGGTTGTTTCTCCTGGAGCGAGAAAGGTTTAGGGCTTTAGGAAAAAACGATGGCCTTGTAGATGGTGATTCATGGAGTATCAGTCAAGCACCCGATGGGAGCGTCTGGATAGGAACCAAAGGAGGACTCAGCCATTTGGTAAATGGTCAATTTAAGCATTACGGAACGCTGGAAGGGTTTGATAGCCTAAATGTGCATTCTGTGGTGGTAGACGCGCGAGGACGGGTTTGGGCTGGCACTCAAGTCGAGCACGGGACCGGTTGGGGAGCGTTGCACCGATTTCAGGATAAACGTTTTCCTTCTTTGGAAACTACTATTGGATTCAAGTCCGGCGATGTGAACAGCTTGTGCCCTGCTCAAGATGGAACACTTTGGATTGTGGCGTCGGGCGCAGTAAGCAAATGGGAAGGTGAGAAAATCCACACCCTTGAACGGCAGCAGGTTTCTGGCCTGACCGCCTTTGTGGACCGAAAGGACAATCTGTGGATCGGCTTGAGAGGCCTGACATGCCTAAAGGGGAAGGATATCACCTATTTTGGGGCCAAACAGGGATTGCCCCCCAGTCAATATGCCGCCGTGCATGAGGATGAGAACGGGGCATTGTGGGTCCTCTCCTCAGACAAAGGCATCATCCGTTATAAAGATGGACAATTTAAATCCATCACCACACAACATGGTCTATTGAGCGATCTCAACCTATCGCTTCTGGAGGATGACCAGGGCCGCTACTGGTTCAACTGTTACAACGGTATCTACTGGGTTCGCAAACAGGAACTCAATGAAGTGGCTGATGGGAAGCGGCAGGCGATTACCTGCGTGGTTTATGGCCTTGAAGACGGTTTGCCGAGTTTGGAGGGGAATGGTGGAAACACTCCCAACGGCCGCAAGACACGGGACGGCTTACTTTGGTTTCCAACTACCAAAGGGGTCGCCATCATTGATCCGAGCCGAACGATGTGCGATGACCAGTCTCCCACAATCACCATTGAGCAGGTTCGAGCGGATGGGGAGATGATTTACAAAGACGTAGGGGAACCAGGAAAGCAGGAAGTGGTGTGGCCTTCCCAGAGTCATAGCGGACGCAATTGGGAAACTGCAGCCTCCCTGGAATCTGAACTGCGGCTTTCAGCGGGGAGCGGACACTCCGTAGTTGTGAACTACGCCGCGCCTAACTTCTTCACAGCCGAAAAGACGCGTTACAGGTTCCGACTGGAAGGGCGTGATCCAAAATGGATAGAAGCGCAAAGCCAACATTTCGCGCAACTGGAGGGCTTGCAACCGGGCCATTATGTATTTCACGTGACCGCCTGCAACAGGCATGGCGTTTGGAATCCCGTGGGAGCGCAATTTGCCTTTTACATTCCGGCATTGTTTTACCAGACGTGGCCGTTTTATACAGTATGTGCTGTGTTACTCCTTGCAGCCGGAACCGGGATTCAAGCCTACCGGCTTTCGGTGCAGCGCCGTATCCTTGGCTTTGAACAAGCCGCTGCCCTGGCTCAAGAACGCGAGCGGATTGCTCGGGATATGCATGATGACCTGGGCGCCAGTCTAACACGCATTGCACGATTGAGCGAGCGGGCGAAGGGGGAGACTGGAGGGGAGAGCAGGAGCAGCATCGATAAGATTTCCACAGCGGCTGGAGAATTGGTGGACAGCATTGGGGAACTGGTTTGGGCCACCAATTCAAAATATGATCACTTGGAAAGTATGGTGGCTTATTTCCGGGAGTATACGGCACAACATTTCGAGGGCGGAAGTGTCGAGTGCCATGTTGATTTTCCGGCGGCGGTTCCGGCGGCCTCAGTAAGCGCGGATCTTCGGAGACAGCTCTTTTTGGTGCTGAAGGAGGCTTTGCATAATGTGACGAAGCATGCAGAGGCCACGGAGGTGTGGGTGAGGTTGGAGATTTCCGGGGAGCAGCTCCGGCTGGAGGTGCGGGATAATGGGAAGGGGATGGACTGCAAGGAGAGCCCAGAGTTTCATCACGGGCTTTCGAATATGAGGGAGAGGGTTCGGTCTCTCAGGGGGAAGTTGGAGATCGAGTCGGAGTTGGGGAAGGGGACGGTAGTAAAAGCGGAGGTGCCGCTTTTCGGAAAGGATGAAGTAAGAAGGAAGAATTAAGAAATCCTGAGACAATCCGCTTCCATACGGGCGTGTTGCCCAACGGCAACAGAAGCAACTGGCTGGCTGGAATGGGCAGGAAAGCTCCGCGTCGTTTGACCGGATAACGTTTCTGCGGTAGGGACGACCGGACTCCTATGATTGGGCAACACGCCCTCACCTCGGCGGCTACAACGCGGCCGTATACGTATTTGATATGACTTTCCTGGGCTCTACGTTTGGAGCATGTTGGCACATTGCATGGCTGGGAAGAGCAACATCAAGGTGGCATTTGTGGAGGATGATCCTGAGGAATTTGAGCTCCTTAACGAACTCCTGAAGAAGGCGCCGGGCTTTGAGTGTGTGGGGGCGTTCTCGTCTGCTGAGCCTGCCTTGAAGCAGATTCCGGCGGCGCAGCCGGAGGTGATCCTGATGGACATTCATTTGCCTGGGATGTCGGGAATTTCCGCGGTGCGGCAGCTCAAAGCGGTTTCGCCCAAAGCACGGGTCATGATGTTTACCATCTTTGAGAATCATGACCGGATATTTGAAGCGTTACGGGCAGGTGCGAGTGGATACTTGCTGAAGAAAACGCCTCCTGCCCAAATCCTAAAAGCCATTCAAGAGCTTTATGAGGGGGGCGCACCGATGTCAGCGCCGATCGCTCGGCAAGTGGTGGCGGCTTTTCACGAACAAACTGGAGAGCAAAGTCCTGCCAAGGTTCTCTCCACTCGCGAGCAGGAAATCCTTGGGCTGCTGAACAAAGGGCTACTTTATAAAGAGATTGCTGATCGGCTTGGAATTGCTGTTGGCACGGTTCGCACGCACATCGCGCACATCTATGACAAGCTCCATGTTTCTAATCGCGCCGAGGCGATGCTGAAAGCAATTCCGAGACTTCCGTAAGATGGTACAAATCAACTTGCTAAGCTGAGGAAAGGGAAGCGTTGCAGACCTGTGTTTATTTTGATCTTTAT
The DNA here is from genome assembly GCA_028293425.1 of Verrucomicrobiales bacterium. Lineage (GTDB taxonomy): Bacteria > Verrucomicrobiota > Verrucomicrobiia > Limisphaerales > JAQGOV01 > JAQGOV01. Next base: position 2,603 of record JAQGOV010000540.1, on the reverse strand, counting down.
GTACTGACCAATTGTAATGCCTTATAGGTTTGGTGCGTTGGCCATGGGTGAAGTTGATTTAGGTTTTCTGATAAGCCCTCTCCGTCCTTTCGCGTCCGGCCAGCGGAACTAAATCGTCTGTTCAACCCTCGGCCAGGGTTAGTTGTATTTTGGATTGTCTTTAAGGGTATTTTTCTTTATAAAGGACGTGAGTTTGTAATCAAGAGTGCCATCGACGTGGGAGAATTGGGAGTAAGAGCCATGTACAGAAATTCAGTATTGCAGAGCTACGTCCTGGTGTGGTCGTTCCTGACAGCGCTGGCCGTCTGGGCAATAATACCTGAACTCAGTTTGCGGGCTGAGGAAAATCTGATTATCAATGGGAGTTTTGAAGCTGAGGTAAATGTGCCTACGGGCAATTATCGTTCAGTGTATTTCGGCGATCAAAGCATTGAGGGGTGGGGAGTGAGTTCAGGCCGGATAGATTGGAGCGGGACGCCCTGGTTTCCGAAAGACGGAGAGATGTCAGCCCAATTGGTTGACAATGGATCGGCGATCCGCCAGACGTTTTCTACGGTTAAAGGGCAAGCGTACAAGATTCGGTTTTCTCTTGAGTACGGTTACGGGCTGACACCGGTAACAGTTGCGGTGAAGTTGGGGAGTTCGGCGTACCAAGTCGTCATTCCCGCGGGACCCGCTTACACCTGGAACGATTATTCCATAACGCTGACGGCGGATTCGGAATCTTCAATACTTGAGTTTGAGAATATAGACGGCGGACAGGTTGGTCCGTTCGTGGATGACGTTCATGTCAGTCTCGCATGCAGTCCCGCGCCCGCAGGCGTTGTGAGTTGGTGGCGGGGAGAAGGGGATGCATCGGACGCAGTTGGCATCAACAATGGAGCGGTAAATGGGAATGTGAGTTTCGCGCCTGGCAAAGTTAATAGCGGCTTCAATTTGGACGGCACCAGCGGCTTTATCAGCGTGCCCAACTCCCCGAGTCTTAATCCGACGGGGCAGATCTCCGTTGAGGCATGGTTCAAGCCCGTGTCTTACGTGGGATCCGGCAGCGACGCGATCGTGGAGAAGGGGTATTACTCCCATAGTCCACCTTATTACCAATATCACTTGGGTGTCACAGGAAACCAGTACGCGTATGATGGGGGTTCTTTTGAATTTTCCGTAGCGAATGGAGGGGCTTACACCGTTGCTACGACTCAGCCTTCATTTTGGGCTCCTGGAACCTGGTATCATTTGGCGGGAACTTACGACGGGAATAGCATCAAAATTTATGTGAACGGGAACGAAGTCGATTCTCAGCCAGCCAGCGGAAGCATGGAGGATTATGGCGGGGAGTTGCGGATTGGGAGCCATCCGAATACTGGCGGCATGACTCCGGGCGTGATTGATGAGGTAACCATTTACAATCGAGCCCTGACATCAAACGAGGTGGCGAGGCTGTTCCTGGCGGGCGCTGCTGGGAAGTGTAATGGAATCGAATTACCGTCCATAATCGCTCAGCCGCAAGACCTGATGGTTCCTACAGGAGGGAGCGCGAGTTTTGGGGTAACCGTGGTCGGAGAGGAGCCGATTGGATTTCAGTGGCGGTTCCACGGAACGAACCTGGTTAACAGTTCACGAATCAGTGGCTCTGCAAGCAGCGCCCTGGCGATCAATTCTGTTGTCGCTGGTGATGAGGGATCCTTTCAGGTCATTGCGAGCAATGCTTACGGTTCGGTTACGAGTGTCGTTGCCCGGTTAACGGTGCTGCCGAGCACGCATCTCGATTTTGGCACGGCAAACCCTTTGGGCTGGCATCTGGCGGCGGGGGTGGTGGCGGATGCTCCGCCGTATGTGATCGAGGGGAATATTTTGACGGTGACGACGACGGGTGGCGGGGATGGGGCTTTTCTGCCCGGAGGGAGCGCCGATGGATTCGATGGGTATTGGACGGCAACTTATCCGTTCTTTCTGCCTGCGAATGCGACCAACGTGAGTTTGACTTTCTCAAACCTCGGGGGTGATGACCGGGTGGTCCTGACGCTGAATGGGGCAACGATTGCGGCCACGGGGATTGGTTCGGTGAATGGTCCAAATCCTTCACAGGGGTCCATGGTGCTGGTGGATGGACAGCCGCTTCAGCCGTATCTCTTTACCGGGGAAAACGCTCAAACGTCGGGCCGTGTCACGAATGGATTTTACCTTGGTCGAACGAATGTTTTGCGCGCAATTCTGAACAACACGTTCGCGGGGATCCAAGGGGATCTGGTGCCACTGGATGGGGATCTAACGGGCTTCCTGATCTTGGGAGGGGCGGCCTACGATTTACTTCCGGAGTTGCCGGACTGCCAGACTCCGCTTCCTGGGTTGGTGGGATGGTGGCGAGGAGAGGGGAGCGCGCTGGATAGCGTGGGGACGAACCATGGAACGTTGATGGGCGGAGGATATACTAACGGAATGGCAGGCCAGGCGTTCAGCCTTTTGGGAGGACTCAACAGTTTTGTGGATATTGGTTTTCTTCCGAACCTGGACTCAACATCGGAGTTTACGGTCATGGCATGGGTGAAGCCTGCTGCTGACAATTCCGAGGTAGCGGGGATAGTCGGGAGATGGCATGAGATGGG
>JAQGOV010000538.1 GCA_028293425.1 Verrucomicrobiales bacterium | reverse complement strand
GAGCTTTTTCGTGGATTCCTTCTTTTCGCCTTGCAGGTTTCGTCCCCGCTCGTGCTTAAGAAAGGCGATGAGGTGGGAGAGTTGGACATCAGTCCAGTCCAACAACCCCTGCCCTTCCGCCCACGTTGTGAATTTTTTCAGCAAGGTGGCGTACGTCCGCTGGGTATTTTCGGCCTGCCCGCGTTCGTTGCGCAGGTGCTGAAGAAAATCTTCAACGAGGTTTTGCACTTAAAGCTTCTTGCCCGTCACGCGCTCGTAAGCTTCCAAGTACTTGTCGCGCGTCTTGTTCACAACCTCAGCCGGCAACGCAGGTGCTGGTGGAGTCTTGTTCCATTGAAGCGTCTCCAGGTAATCGCGCACAAACTGTTTATCAAAGCTGGGCTGGCCTTTGCCGGGCTGATACTGGTCGGCAGGCCAAAAGCGGGAAGAATCCGGCGTGAGCACTTCATCAATCAGGATGATTTCGCCATCGAAGATGCCGAATTCAAATTTCGTATCGGCGATGATGATGCCGCGCTGACGGGCATATTCCCGACCGGCGCTGTAAAGCTTGATGCTGGCTTCGCGAACTTGCTCGGCCACTTGCTGCCCCACGATTTGAGCCGCTTGTTCGAATGCGATATTTTCGTCGTGGCCTGTTTCGGCCTTGGTCGCTGGAGTAAAGATGGGCTCAGGAAGCTCGGAAGATTCCTTCAAACCGGCGGGGAGCTTGATGCCACAGACCGTTTGCTGGCGCTTATATTCGGACCAACCGGAACCGGCGAGGTAACCGCGCACCACACACTCGATGGCGAGGGGCTTGGCTTTTTTCACAATCATGCTGCGACCCTTGAGCTTTTCGGCGTATGGCTGGAGGGCTGCAGGAAGCGGATCGGAAGCTTTGGCGAGCAGGTGGTTCGGAACGATAGAGGTGAATCTTTCGAACCAAAAATGGGAGAGTTGCGTCAGGACTTCGCCTTTGCGGGGGATGCCGTTTGGCATGACGCAATCGAAGGCGGAGATGCGATCACTGGCGACGAGCAAAAAGCGATCGCCCAAGTCGAACATTTCGCGGACCTTGCCGCTTTTTACTTTTGGGATTCCAGGTAAATCCAGCTCCAACAAAGGTTCATTCATGGGCGCAAAGAATGCAGAATCGGTGGAAAATTTCAAATGACAAATGATCGCAAAATTTAAACGAACCCCGAACGGCATTAAACGGTTAAAAATTTGCCGGATCGATCACCACGTGCTTAATGCGCTGGCGCTTCCAAGTGTAGGTGGCGTGGAGCAGGCCGTCTTTGGTTTGGATGATGGCTGGGTAAGAGTATTCGCCGGGGTGGCTCTCCAGCACTGGGCCTGGTTTCCAGGCTTTGCCGTCGGAGGAAATTGCCAGATTCAAAGGTGTTCGACCCTTGATCGTATGATTATAAATCACAACAAACCGGCCATCTTTGAGGGTCACTGCGTCGATGCCGCTGTTCGGATTGGGAAGGGTTGTTGCTTCCATTGGGGTCCAAGTGAGGCCATTGTCCTTGGACCAGCACTCGGTGATTTTAGATTGCTCGCTGCGGCAGAGAATTTGCAAAGTTTCCGGACCATGAATGAGGATGGTTGGCTGAATAGCGGCAAACACCAAGCCATCATTCAAGGGGCCAGTGCTTTTCCATGTGCGACCCAGGTCGCTCGTGCGCTCCATGTGCACACGCCAGCCCATGTCTTCGGTGCTGGAACCACAAAGGAGTGTGCCGTCAGCCAACTCCACAGGCTTGTTTTTGATGGGTCCTAAGCCCGGAAGCTTCTCCGGTTCTGACCAGGTTTTGCCTGCATCGGCGGAGCGCATCATCATGCCCCACCATTTGGAGGGGCTTGGGCCGACTTTGTAAAAGAGGAGAAGCGGTCCCTGCTTCGGCTGGAACAGAACCGGATTCCAGGTAGGAAATTGGTTTCCGTCCTTTTGTTTGCCGTTCGCTACTTCCACCGGAGGCAACCACTGAGAACCATCATGACGCGAGAGCCAGATTCCAACATCCGGGCTCTTCTCGTATTTGCCACCAAACCAAGTGGCGATTAGGCCATCTTTGGTTTCCGCGATGGAGGATGCGTGGCAGGAAGGAAATGGCGCCTTCTCGTAGATGAACTCAGCTCTGAGGACGGCAGATGTTCCAGGCATCGATGTCGTTTTGGGAACTGCTTTCTCCTGAGTTACAACGCACGAACAGAACAACAGACAAAACAATACCCATCCGCACTTTGGCAAATCACCCATGTAGCCAACGTAGAAAAAGGCCGCGCGGAAGTGAAGTCTTAGTTACGCGCGATAGTCCTGATCTTCGGCTGGGTGAGCATTTCGAAATTGTCCGTGCGGAAGGGTGAAGCAGGCAAACCGTCCTTGTTCCAGAGGTTCACCACGGGGAAATCGGCCCAGCCATACCGAACTGCAACAGGATTGGTAACTTCAGGGCTGGTGACCACCACTTTATCACCCTCGATTCGCGCCGTGGCCCAGACGAATTTTCTGTCCTCGCCCGCGATGCTGAAGCCCCTCAGGTCTCCGCCACGCGCTTCCAGACCGCTTCCGACATGATAAAAGCTCAAAACGGCCTGGTCACCTTTGGTTTTCATCCGCTTGAACACCGGACCCAAATAGGTGATGTCCTCATGGTAAGCCATTCCACGGGCAGCCAAGGCCAGGCGAGCGCCAACCGTTTCTTTCTGACGAGGATGAATGTCCTTCTCCTCTCCGACATCCGTGATGACAGCTTCGCCGACGTGCGGCAGAGTCTTTGCAATCAGGCTCTGCGCTTCGCGGAGTTCCGCCCAAGCGCTTTCAGACGGCTGATCTTTGATGGCCATATAGGGCGCGAGCTGGACTTGAAGAAAGGTGAACTCGCCTTGTCTGAAATCGCGCCTCCAGTTCCGGATTAAATCAGCCATGAGGGTGCGATATTGATAGGCGCGGTCCGCGTTGGATTCGCCCTGGTACCAGATGGCTCCTTTGATCGAGTAAGGGATGAGGGGGGCGATCATGCCGTTGTAGAGTTCAGTGGGTCTCCAGGCAACACCGGGGCGGCGTTGCGTAAACTCTTTTCCCTCGGCTTTTGCATCGGCGGCGGCTTTTTCCCAAGCAGCCAAAGCCTTGGCAGCCTTTTGCACCTGGAGGGGGTATGCGCCCAGAATGTCCATTTTGTACTCCGGGTTTGCC
>JAQGOV010000517.1 GCA_028293425.1 Verrucomicrobiales bacterium | reverse complement strand
TAGGCTCCCCCATTTTTATTTCCAACAACTTATCCAGCACGGGTATCGCGTACTTTTGCCAGGCTGGGATTTTCATCAGCCCGGTAATGAGCTTGGACCGATGATCATCCGTGAGTTTCTTGCTGTCGATGTCTGCAAAGAAATCCTTTTTTGCCGTGGCAATCTTTGTGGCAATTGCATTGCCAGTATCCCAATGAACTGCGAGGGGGAGCGCCGCGTATCTCACAGTATGGCTCTGCGAGCCGACCAGGGCCTTCAACGCTTTCCCGAGGTCTTCACTCCATTCTGGAATGAAAGCCGGGCTCAGGTTTCGATCAAAGCTTTCTAGAACAGCCGCCTTCAGAGTATCGCCCGGGGCTCCTTTCGCGGCTCCGAGAATCAGCACGATGTCGGCAGCCAGCTTGGTGTTTTCCGAATATGCGATGTCCTGCGCGATAATCCCGACGAAATCCTTCAAAGCGTCCGCTTTTTCCGAACTAAAAGCGCTTTTCAGGGATTCCAACGGTGTGCTGCGCAAGGCGCTCAATGCAGCCGAACGGTTCCACAGATCCTTGAAATCGGCGCTCGCCTTCACCAGCGCTCCCCTGCCCTCCTTCGTGAGGCCCGGCCGCTCAAAGGCCAGGATCGCCCGCAGCTTGGTGCGATCGTCCAAATCCTTTCCCAGCACTTTGGACATTGCCTTCTCAAGCCCTGAATTTGTAGGGGCCTGGTAATCTACCACGATGCGGAAGGCGCTCTTCTGCACCGCTGGGTGTGGATCGGAAATCCCTGCAATCACGTTGGAATCATTCAATGCGTGGAGATGGTACAACCCCCAAAGGGCCTGCGCCCGGGTATACGGCAATCGCGCCGTGTGCAGCAAGTTGCTCAAAGCGGGAATTATCTCTTGCGGCTGCTCCTCCATAATCCTTCGACCCGCGATCATCCGCACCTTCTTGTTGGGATGATCCAGTTTTTTGGGCAGCTCTTCAGCCGGTATTTTGGACAAGTCCTCCACTGGCGTCTTTAAGGCATTCCGATGTTGGACCTGCCAAATCCTCGACGGTTGCTCCCCTTGCCCGCTGTCCAGAATGTAGAGCGCCCCATCCAAACCGATTTGCAAGCTCTTCGGCACAAAGCTGGCATCACCTGTCATGAATTCGTCCTGATCCCGTCGCGTAGCCTCATAGCCGCTCCCTTCTGCGACTGGAGAAACGATGTCTTCGTGGATCAAATGCAACGTTGGCTCACCCAGAAACTGGCAGCCGTTGTACTTGAGAGGCCACGCCCCGCCATCATAGATAGCGAGCCCTGTGGCGTTGGTCGCTCGTTGTCCAATCGGGACATGGTTCGTCAAACTTTCAGTGCCGGCCGGAAAAAGGCTGCGATGATCCTCGATCGGCTTCGAGCTCGTGGTCTTCGCCAGCCGCCCTCGTTCGAGGTAACATTCCTCCATCACAATGTGCTGCAGGTGCGGTGCCCTCGCCGTCGTAAAAAACACCTCCCCATCCCACGCCACATCCAGGCCAGTGATCCGCCCAGGCGAATAGGCGACCTTTTCTACCCCTTCTCCGTCTGGCCGAAAGCGGAAAACGCTGCACCCTACGGATCCAAGCTTCTTCCCGTCTTTATTGACGACTTCATCGGATATGGACCGGTTATTTTGTGCTGCATAGATCCAGCCATCCTGTCCCCAGCGCAAATTATCCACCAGGCCTGAGGGGTCGTTGGTTGCAAAGCCCGTGTAAAGCATCTCCTGGACATCCACTGAACCATTCTGGTTTTTATCGCGTAACCAGATGATCGAAGGCCCTTGTGCAACGATGATTCCATCCTTGTAAAAGGCAAAGCTCGTGATCGGTTTAAGATAATTGGCGAAGACCTGAGGAGAACCGGTCGCCTGTCCCTGCTTCAAATTATAAATTAAGATTCGGCACGTCCTGGCGGGGCCGGTGTAAAACTCACTTTTTTCGTCTGGCACCACTACCCACAAACGGCCCGCCGCGTCGAAGTCGAAAGCCGCGGCACCCGGCGGCAGTTTGTCCACCGCCACTCGCACTTCGAAATCCTTGGGATGAGTCAGGTTGGAGGAGTTCTGCTGGGCCCAGGATCCGGAAAGGCCAGACAGCAGGCACATAACAAATAAAAATCGGTTTTTCACAGCAAGCGCCGGCGATAGAGTTTCTGACTCAATTCTGGAAGGAATCCCCTTCAGAGGCAAGAAAGGGATTCACGGAAGAGCGTAATGCAAAATCATTTGCTCCTGCAGGTGGTTACGACTAGGATTTTAGCGCATTGTGGAAGGGTGGCTGAGTGGTTTAAGGCACCTGACTCGAAATCAGGCGTGCGGGTAACCGTACCGGGGGTTCAAATCCCTCCCCTTCCGCCACTTTGTTTATCCTGCGATGACACCCCAAAACCCTCCTGAAAAACGCAAATACACATGGCCCTGGTTTGTGCTGGCCGGTTTCATTATCGGAATCGTGCTCGCCATTTTCGGCGTCTCGCTGGAACTGCAGCGAGTCCGGCGGATTCGAGAAAGCACTGCTGGTCAAAATTTTACCTTACCGCCACCTGCGCCCTCCCGGAGCAACTCGCGCCCATCCTCAACCCATCCCTGAGATTCTGCCTTTTTTCCCCGCGCTCACGCTCACCGGCCTGCCTGCTCAAATGTCTGCCACGCGGAATGACAGCGTGGCCAAAGTAGAACTGAATCTTAACGCTTCCCAATCTGGGACGACGAGTGTGTTCCCGCCTTCAAATCCATCCCTCAAGAAATGATCTACCTCACCGCACTTTTTTGAAGGTGAGATGGTAATGGATCACAGGCCTGCTCGGCGGCGGGTTCTTTTCCGAGGAACACTTTTTTTCGCAGAAATGGCAATTCAACGAAACGATACGAAAGCATCGACACCCCGAGGGTAACCAGGACCTTCAACGCAACTGATGTCCCAAAGGCCAACTTCTTTCCAAAAAAATGGTCGAGGGCCAGAAAAACTGGCATGTGGTAAAGATATATTCCGTAGGAGCGCTTTCCGATTTCAACCAGCCACTGGACAGTCAAAATCGACCCGAGAAATCCACCAGGCGCATGCAATGAGTGCAGAATGATTGCCACGGAGTATCCGGATATAATCGTAAAACCTCCCAAACCTAAAAAATCGCTGTCAGCAGTGATGAAAAAACTAAGCACTATAAGCGTGCCGGCGCATGCTAAACCAATGAGGGTTCCCCTCCCTCCCTTCCAGAAATCTCTTTGGCTTTCTCCATTCAAAAGCGCGAACGCACTCCCCATCAGAATCGAATCCGCACAGGCCAGGGTGGAATCGTACGCAGCGAGGGGAGATTCAGCGTAGAAAAGGAGTCCCCGCATTAAAGCCAGGCAAGCCGCCAAAATCAAGGTAAGCCGAGCGACCGACCGAACGTTTGGCACGAGCAAAAGGAGTCCAGAAAACAAAACCGGCCATACCAAATAAAACTGCTCCTCGATGCACAAAGACCATGTGGGTGCCAGGGGCCCTGCGAATCGCACACCCGTCCAATTCCCATAATAAAACAAAACGGGAATAATCGCTTTGATAAAAGACAATCTCGGAACTAAAAAGTGCCATAAAACCCCTGAAAGTAAAAGCATGACCAGCAACGCGGGCATAAGCCGCCTGACTCGCGACAGATAGAATGCTTTGAATGAAAGTGTGCCGGTCTCCTGCCATTCGTTAAGAAGTTTTCCCGTGATAAGAAATCCGCTCAGGACGAAAAACAAATTGACCCCGATGAAACCGCCCGAATAGGCGCTAGAGAGGTGCGACACCAGAACTGTAATGATGCACGCACCCCTCAGCCCATCCAATGCCGGCCAATATTTCGACGCCACCTTTAACTTATCGACAACGTTCCCGCCCGACCTTAGCTGACTTCATTTATCCGTGTTCACGCAGCCGCTTTCGGGCATCTCCTCTCTTGCTCAAATCTGCCGATGCAAGACAGTCGGATTTCCATGCCTACCGGACCTCCTTCGAACGATATATAATACCAGCCCCAACCCTAACAATCCAAGGCTGGCAAATTGCGACTTTGTAAGCAACGCGTCCCACCCGCCATTTGTATAATCCCCGCGGCAGGAGTCTAGCCCGCCGAACACTAGGGCGAACCCGATGAGCGACAAAGAGAGTATTTGACCATCAAATGTTTTGCGCGCATAGAACCAGGAAAGCAGCGCATAAAGTCCGAGGCTCAAAACAGCCTTGTAAATCTGTGTTGGATGGACCGGGAGTCCACCAGTCTCGTGGTCCGCCGGAAATCGAATGGCCCAAGGTAACGTGGTCGGCGAACCAAAGGCATCCCCACTTGCCAACGAGCCGAGACAAACAAAAATGAAGCCGAGAGGAATGGCTGAAGCAACAGCGTCTCCAAACTTCCAAACAGGAATAGTCCGGAGGTACAAGTAGACACACAAAGCTCCTAGAGCACCAATGCAGCCACCATAAGTGACTAGTCCATCTTTATTCAGGAGAAAAATAGCCCAAAAAGGCTTCCCAACAAAAGCCTGGTCCCAGTGACCAATGACATACGTTGCACGCGCCCCTAAAATACTTCCAACTACGAGCCAAGGACCACAATCAATTACCGTCGATTGTGTTATGCCTTCGTCAATTGCCTTGCGGCGAGCCACCCAAATGCTGATTAGAAATCCAAAAACGAGGAAGAATCCCTGCATTGTGATAGCGAAAGTGCCAAGGTTGAATGCGATTGGGTGCATTATTGGATAAAGCTACGCTCCCGAAGCCAGCGGAGACAGTTCGTTGCCCACGGGTGATTCTTCTCTCCATTAAGCCCATGGGTACCCTTATCGTAGATGTGCAACTCGTATGGCACTCCAGCGGTTTGCAAGGAAAGCGCAAAGGCAAGTGAGTTTTGAGATTTAACAGAAGTATCCTCCCGCGTGTGCCAAAGAAAGCAAGTCGGGGTCTCGGCGGTCACGTGCGTTTCGTTCGAGAGTTCCTGGATCAAAAGAGGATCAGGGTCGCCTCCGAGCAGGTTTGTTCGAGAGACAAGGTTATCACTGGTGCCAATCGTAATCACCGGGTAGCAAAGGATCCCTAAATCGGGTCGGGAACTCTGCCGCTCGATTGGGTCGTTGGCTTTTTGATCTCCTGCATCAAAATGAGTCAGTAAAGTGGAGGCCAGATGGCCCCCTGCGGATGAGCCCATAATACCGACTCGCTTTGGGTCAACCTTCCATTCAACAGCTTTTGCGCGTACGGTCCGAATCGCTCTTGCTGCGTCCTCCATCATGCGTGGATGATGGTAACCCGCGCTTCCGAGTCGATAACGCAGCACAAAACAAGAAATACCCTTGTTCGACAGCCACTCAGCGTAGTCACGACCTGTGGCTGGAGCTAAAGAGGCATATCCACCCCCAGGTAAAATGACCAGCGCCGCGGATGGTTTGTCACCCTGCGCCAAATAAGCGGTGAGCGCTGGGGTGTCTCGTTCTTCAGTTCCAAAAGACCCAGGCACAACCGGAGGCCAGAGGGGAATGGGAATATGAGTCTCTATTGAAGCCAGGAGCAGCAGGATTGAACAGCCCGCATAGGTAAAGCACCGGAAGGCTGCCATTTTGTTCATAATAGCCTTGGTGTTTGGGCATCAATAAACAATGGCATCCTAATTCAAATCCTTCTCTTCCTGTTTCTGCTCGGCTGCTTCCTTGGGGGTTAGCAATGGCCAGCGAGGGTCCGCCTTGCGAGCGGTTTTCAAATACCTTTCGATTTGCTCCACAATTTCCGGATGCTCTGATGCCACGTTCGTGGTCTCGCCTATGTCAGCTTTCAAATGATAAAGCTCCAGCGGCTTTCCGACTTCGGGCCGGATGGCTTTCCAATCCCCCATGCGCACGGCTTGCGTGGAGCCTTTTTCATGGAACTCCCAGTAGAGAAACTCGTGCTGGTTCGTTTGTTTTTGCCCCAACAAAGTCGGGAGCATGGAGATGCCGTCATTTCCCGGCGGCACACTCACCCCAGCGATGTCGGCGGCCGTGGGTAGGAAATCCCAAAAAGCCCATACCTGTTCACTCACTGTTCCCGCTTTGATCTTGCCAGGCCATCGCGCGATCATCGGGACGCGAATGCCTCCTTCATATAGGTCGCGCTTGATCCCTCGCAGCGGTCCAGAGCTCTTGAAGAATTCCGGATCGACTCCGCCTTCTTTGTGCGGCCCGTTATCGCTCGTGAAAAAGACCACCGTGTTGTCATCGATTTTTAATTGCTTGAGCTGCTGCATCAGCGCTCCAATGTCTCGATCCAGCCGCGTGATCATTGCCGCCTTGTTTTTCTCTGGCTGCGGCCAATTCTCGTTGGAGTAAGGTTCGTCGGAAGGCACCTCCATCCCCTTCTGTTTTAATTCGTTGTTTGCGTGCGGAATCGTGTAGGCAAGGTAAAGGAAGAAGGATCCATATTTATTAATCCGCACATAGTTCGAAGCTACCTGCGAGAAAAGGTCCTGCGCATATTGCCCTTTGTTCCCATAAAGATTTTTATCCAGCACGAAAAGGGTGTCATTCCGATAAAGCTGGGTTGGGTAATAATTGTGCGCGTGCGTTTGCCCCAGGTACCCTACCCAATCCTCGAACCCTTGCCTGGTCGGAGTCCCCGGCGTGCCCGCAAGGCCCAAACCCCATTTTCCGACTGCACCTGTGTGGTAGTTGGCGCTCTTCAAAACTTCCGCCACCGTCACATCCTGAGCCTGGAGTGGGACCGCCGCATTCCCACGAATCCGCACATGACCGCTGTGTAGCCCCGTCATCAGGCAAGCACGCGAAGGCGCGCAGACGGTTGTGCCGGCGTAGCATTGAGTGAAGCGCATCCCTTCTTCAGCCAGTTTGTCGATATTGGGAGTTTTGATTTTTGTTTGCCCATAGCAGCCGACATCGCCATATCCCAAATCATCCGCGAGAATAAAAATGATATTCGGCTTATGCTTCGGCAGGAATTGCGTCATCAGGTTGGTGCGCGGATAGGGACTTGGGGCCGCAAAAGCGGTGGCGTGGGCCAGCACCGCAAGCAGCATCCATTGAGCGCAACGGCCAATTCCAGATCTCATGAGTCCATTTTCTGGGCAGAATCTTCGGGTGTCCAATCAATTTGAGGCAACGCGACAGGAACCGGTTTTTCTGCCCCTTCGGGATGTGCCCTGCTTTGAACGGACGCGACCTATCGTCGATTACGTTTTTTACTTAAGTAAACTTAGACCCTGTCGATGGGATCAACGTTATGAAATACAATCCAAACGAGCAACCTTCGCCCTCTCTTTGGAGAAGAATCTGTGATTGGCTGGCAGGGGAAGAAAAACAGGAGCTCCAGCGAATCTCGCTCTGGCCGAAAGTGTCGCCCAAACCTCAGATTCAACTCTCATCCGAGCAGCACGAGGAACTTATCCAGGCCATGGATGCGCCCAGCGCAAACGACACGAACTTTCTTCCTTCCGACACCTCCTTCCGCACCCGCAAGGCCAGTTCAGGAGGAGACAAGTCTGTGATTATTTGACAGGCGCTGTTGCCGGGGCTTTTGCTGCAGGAGATTTAGGGTTTACACCCAGGCCACGCCTCTTGTCATATTGTTGAGCTTGCTCGGGCGTGAGTATAGCCTTTATTTTTTCATCCGCCGCTTTGCGGATCTCACGGAATTTAGCCCCGCGCTCCTGGAACGGCAGGCTGCGGTCCTCTCTTAAAGCTTTGATTTGCTTCGACTCATCATCAACGATCGGCTTGATTTTAACCCGCTGCTCTTCGCTCAGTTTGAGCACCATTGTTAGATCAGCCAGACGATCGGCGCGCACCGACGGCCTGGTTTCCGGGTTGATCGCGGGTGGCGCCGGGATTTCTTGCTTCTTCTCCGCTTGGGCGAGGGCATTTCCGACCATTAGGCCGCTCAAACTCAGGACCGCCAGCGAGCAAACTGTTTTGAACTTCATATTCGTTTGATATTCTAGATTTCTGCCGACCGCAAGTGGGGCTCTCCCACCGGAATGACTCCCCTTACAAACACTGGGGACGCCGCTTTGTTACTGTATCCCTTCGGAAAAATCCACTCTTGTCTTAAGACGATCGGCGGGAAGCCTTCGGTCGATTTAATCTGCCAGATAGGGAATTGTGAGGGGCCCCTGCGGCAAAACCGCCAACCGACCTTCGGAACCCAAGCCCTGCAACAACTCCCTCAGGGTCGACGAAATATCGCGGCAGGGTGTAAGATGAGCCGCGCGGATAACTTCATCCGGCAATGAGCTGTAAACCAGCACACGTGCCTTCCGCTGCACCAACGCCTGGATCTGCGCCTGCCATTGTTCAGGCCGCGCCGGACCGCCCGAAGCCAGGAGCGCCAGGATCTCCTCCGTGCCTCCCGCGCTGCGCAGCAGCTTATCCATCGGGCTGTTGGCCGGCACACCTTCCCGGCATTCGCACGCAAGGATGATTGTTCCGCCGGGCTTCACAATCCGGGCCGCCGCGCTCATGCCCTTCACTCCCTGGTACAAATTCATATCCAGCGGATAACCGCTGTTCGTCGTCACCACCACGTCGAACGGCGCCGCGACCTTTTGCATGGCCGATCGCCGCACAAATTCAGTTCCCGCTTTGTGCGCCTGGATGATATCCCCCGCGAAAACGCCCGTAATCTGCCGCTGCTCGTTGAGCGTCACGTTCAGCAAAAAGCTCAGCCCCACTCGCAAAGCGACTTCCCGCAACTCCTCCCACAACGGATTTCCCGAGGTCACCCCAAACGTCGCCTTCGGGCTTCCAATGTTCTTCACCCCGTGATTGCTCATCACCGTCTGCAAACCGGCCGTCCCAGGGATAATCCCTTTGACCCCGCCGCTGAACCCGGCAAAGAAATGCGGTTCGATGAACCCGGTAACGATCCGAACATCCGCCTCCGCCACATGCCGGTTGATTAAGGCAGGCGTCCCGTCCCGCATCGTTCCGAAAGCCACCAGTGCCTCCGGGTTTTCCGGCTCATGGTTGAGCACTCGGTATCGCCGCACCACCTCGGGCGTCAGCATCTTCTCCAACTCAGCCTCGGTATTTGGCCGATGCGTCCCAAGCTGGTTCAGCAGCGTGATCTGCTCCGTCGCAACCGACTCACTCAGGAAATTCAACAGCCACGGAATCAGCCGCTCATTGGGCGTCGCCCGGGTGATGTCGGTAAAGCTGATGCAAACCTTGTTGTGCGGTTGAATCCAATCGCGCAACGGCCGCGCACCAATGGGGCTTTCCAAGGCCTCTACCACCGCGCCACGTTCGTCGGATAGCCCGGGAGTGTGCGCGGGCTCGATCACCGTCGTTCGCTCTTCCGGCACTTCGATTGCTATCTGTGCCTGCCCGTAGGCGAGATTTACCTTCATCAGGCCCATAGTTTGATCAACCAATGCTCAAATGAAAAGCCCAACCAGCCCCGCCGGCCCAATCGCCTGATACACAAAAAGGGTGGAACCTGAATTCCACCCCTTTCATGTTGGATTGTTTAGAACCGATTTACGATGAACTGGGCTTCGTCAGGCTAAAGAACTTGTTTCCGCCACCATTGGTCACTCGGGCGACCTTGCGGCCACCGCTCGCTTCGATCGTTGCCGAGCTGGTACTCCAGCTGATGGGCGCTTCGAGGCTGATAGTTTCCTTCAGGATGTAGCTTGTGCAACCATCAGGCCACGAAATCACAATTTCATTTCCTTGCCCCTCAATGGTGAGGCTGGAGGATGCCCGCTGCTCGTCTCTTTTTCCTCCAAGGTCGCCCACCATACGCACAATCCTCAAAGCCGTATTTGCTGCCGGATCAGCTCCACGGTGTTAGTCGCACTATCCTCCAGGTGAACGAGTTCCAATTTAACTTTGGAACCAACAGCACCCCTCAATAGGCTGATGCACTCTTGAAGGTTCATGTTGCTTGCGGGCACGTCATTGATTTTCGAAATCAGCCAGCCGGAGGCTAAGCCCCCCTTGGCCGCCGGAGAGTGCGGCACGACATCCCGGATCAGCGGACAATGGTTTTCCTCGTCCCAGGCCAGGGCGGCTCCAATCCCGACAATCTCCTCAACCCCCCGGCGTGGATTGGTTGCTCCTGCCGGCGAACCTTCCAATGAGTTGCTCGCCGAGGAATCTGCGTTTGTCTCAAGCGGCCGCGCGGCCACCGTCACCCCGCTGGCAGCCGTTTGAGAACTCGGCAACGAACGCTGGAACCAACCTTGGCGCTGCCCCAGGGCTGCGAGCAGAAGGCCACCCAAGGTCAGAGCGAGCAGGAATGTGCGGTTCATAATGATGTGATGGTTGAAACGGATCTTTTGTTCCTTAAGCTTCCGCAGAATACGACAAGCCTGTGGAAAGAGAAAGCCCGGAAACCGACCAGGAGCCCTTTGCTGGCCGGCAACCATCGCCGATCAACGGGAACACGCTAGACAATCGGACACGTCAGGTTCAATCTCGGCGTGTTCCCATTGAAGGTAAGCCGATGGTGAGGTACATATTAACTGCTAAACTGATGATTGGACGAGTCATCCTGGGATTAATCTTGATCCTGTGTTGCGCGAGGGAACCTGCGTCAGGTTCCGAGGCGAACACAGCGGGAGCTGATTTTTTTACCAACGGAGCGCTGCATACCTTTGAAATACAACTGAGCAAGCAGAACTACCAAGCTCTGCAAAACAAGCCTCGCGAATACGTCCCAGCCACGGTTAAGGCCAGCGGCCGCACCTACACGAATGTGGGAGTTCATTTGAAAGGCGTTGCAACATTTCGTCCGATTGATGACCAGCCTTCGCTTACCTTGAATTTCAGCAAATACGTGCGGAACCAGCGCTTCCATGGCCTGCGGAAGGTTCATTTGAATAACGGCAAAGAAGATCCCACACTGCTCTGCGAGGCCCTTAGCGCCGAAGTGTTTGAAAAGGCCGGGCTGCCGACCGCCCGGGTAACCCACGGCCGGGTTCAGCTTCAGGGACGCAACTTGGGACCTTATGTGGTCATCGAAGGATTCACCCCGGAGTTTCTCGGACGTTATTTTAAAAAAACCGATGGCAATCTTTATGACGGCGGTTTTCGGCTGGAAATCACCAACCGGCTGGAAAGGCTCCTAGGCAAGAGCCCGCAAAACTGGAGCGATTTAAACAACCTGGCCGCCGCGGCTGCCATCCCAGATCTGGAAAAGCGCTGGCAGGAACTCTCCATTCACCTCGACGCCGACAGTTTTGCCCGGTATCTCGCGATGCAGGTGTTGATCAGCAACTGGGATGGCTACGCTCTCTATCGCAACAATTACCGCATTTATCACGACCCAACCTCGGACCGGCTCTACTTCATTGCGCATGGCATGGACCAAACGTTCAGTCGAGCGACCGCCCCTGCCATGCCGCGGCGTTGGGACGGCTTGGTAGCTCAGGCTTTCATGGAGACCGCTCAAGGCCGTGAGCTTTACCAGCGGCAACTCAAGCTCTTGTTCGCAAAAACCTACGATGCGCCAAGCTTAACGCAGCACGCGAGCGACATGTCGGCCAGGCTTCGGCCTTTAATCGCGGAACGTGGTCAGGATGCCGAGGCCATCTACGACCAAAATGTCACCCTGCTGCGCGCGCGGATTGAAAGACGCGGACAGTTCCTGGAGCGGCAACTCTGGAATCGCTAACTGGATTCAAGGAACAGCCAGCCTCATTGGCAAATCGTTGGTAAGAAAAATAACTCTTCTAACCTGCTTCTCGCTCATTTGTTGAGCGCTGCCATCTCCGAAAGCCAGATTTACACGGCCTTCATGAAAACTGCCAGAAACGCGGAACACAGTGTTTGTTCGTATCGCGATCGCCCCAATGGCGTTGGTTCCATCAACAGAAAGCGTTCGGTCGCCCGCCAGGATCGTAGCTGGATTCGCCCCGTTCGCATCCAATCCCGCGAAATAGCTGAGATTATTGTTGGTAAATGCAGTCCAATCGGAAGCCTTGAGCCGGACAAGGTCGTAGGGACAAGCAAGGACCCTGGGGGAGCCGAGTTCGTTGGTTGCTGAAAGGAAATGCCGAAAGACTTCCGGGGAGTTTACAAAGTCCAGTGAGCCGCCCTCGGATTTGGCAACCGCCCAGGGAAACTTGCCGTCATGGTCATTGCTAAACATGCGCATGGCGAGTCCCACCTGTTTGAGGTTATTGATGCAAACAATGTCACCTCGCCCGGCATGATTTCTGACCGTGAAGACCGGCAGCACGATAAATGTTAGGAGCGCGATGGTAATAATTACCACTAGCACTTCCACCGAGGTGAAGGCTTTCTTCTTGTTCCTGGATTTACACTTCTTCATTGAACATCGCACCGACTGAACAAAAGCCCTTTCCATCGTTACCCTCCCAATAGAATGCAACCCAATTCACCGGCCGTCCGGAGAGCCAAAACCTTTAGCAATTAAAGTACCAGGGCCTTCTTCGAGAGGATTCGGTTGGTCCGGAGGCCAGGACGAGGGATTTTCACGCACGATGAGGCTGGATCACGCAGCCATCCGCTGGAACCGGTTGGAAACCACCTCCGCAAAGAGCAGGTCGCAAAAGTGATTTCTGATATTATCCACCCTTTAACGCTTGTTTGCCTTTTCGCCGCTGCGATTTGTCAGACAAGGAACGACAGACTCATCGGATAAACAACAACCCAAAAACAAGAAAACTGCCAATATTGTTGTATGCTGGCGGTTGGTAGAGTGTTCGGATGCTCACCCAAGCCCATGCTCATAAGGCCGCTTTCTGCACCCAATTTCTTGCTCTTTTACTGTTTCTTTCCGGGACCCTGCTGAGCCATAGCGCGGACTTTGTGGTCTCAAACATGACCCAACTCGCGTCCTCAATGGGCTCCCTCAAGCCGGGCGACAGCCTAGTTTTGGCAACAGGCAAGTGGGCAAATGTGGATCTTCTATTCAAAGGCAAAGGGACGCCTGCCGCCCCCATTTATCTCCGCGCCCAGGTTCTGGGAAAAGTTTTCCTCACTGGCAGTTCGCGCCTTCGGATTTCAGGCCGATATCTCGTGGTAGATGGCCTCGTTTTTAGTGGAGGAACACAAACAGATGATCATCTCATCGCTTTTCGAGAGTCTTCGACCATCTTGGCCACCAACTGCCGCGTCAGCAACTGCGTGATCACAAATTACCCTCCGGCCATCGCTGGGCAGGACACAAAATGGGTTTCGTTGTTTGGGTATAGCAATCGCGTGGACCACTGTTATTTCGCGGGCAAAACCAATCCCGGGACTCTGCTGGTCGTGTGGCTCCCTGATAATGCGCCTCAAACACCCAATTATCACCTGATAGACCACAACCGCTTTGGCCCTCGCCCTCCTCTCGGAGAAAACGGCGCAGAAACTATCCGGGTAGGCGACTCTTCGCGGTCCTTTAATATCTCGCATACAATTGTGGAAGCGAACCTCTTTCAGGATTGCAACGGCGAAGTGGAGATCATCTCGAACAAGTCGTGTGAGAATGTTTATCGAGGCAACACATTTATCGATTGCGAAGGGGCGCTAACCTTGCGGCACGGCAACCGTTGCACAGTTGAGGGCAACTTCTTTTTTGGCCACAACAAACCAAACACCGGAGGCGTTCGCATCATCGGTGAAGATCACAAGGTTTTTAACAATTACTTCGCTGACCTGAGCGGGACCGGAACACGGTCCGCACTCACCTTTATGCTGGCGCTGACCAATTCGCCGCTGAACGGGTACTTCCAGGTTAAACGCGCTGTGGTGGCTTTTAATACTTTCGTAAACTGCGCTGCCAGCCTGCGTATCGGCGTGGCCACCACCTATGATGAAACGGGCGAAGT
>JAQGOV010000509.1 GCA_028293425.1 Verrucomicrobiales bacterium | reverse complement strand
ATGGGTGGCGATCAGTTTATCCAATATATCAGGCGTGATGTCTCCTCCCGTTTTGTAGCCAACGAGTTCGTCACCCGCGAGTTGTTCACGGACAAACTGGTCAAACGGTTTGTCATCATTCAGCGCGCGGATCACATAATCGCGGTAACGCCAGGCGTATGGGCGGTCGCTATCGGCATCAAAGTAACCGTTGGAATCGGAATAACCCGCCACATCCAGCCAGTGCTGGCCCCAACGCTCCCCATAACGAGGCGAAGCGAGGAGTCGCTCCACCAGGATTTCGTAAGCGTTGGGTCGCTTGTCCTGCTCAAACACCGCGACTTCCTCGGGTGGGGGTGGTAATCCGACCAGATCAAAGCTGAGTCTTCGGATAAGCGTGGCGCGGCCTGCTGGCGGACTCGGTTCAAGATGCTCCTTCTCCAGCCGGCTCAGGATGAAGTCATCCACTGGCGTCCGGCCCCAGGCAAGGTTCTGCACGGTCGGCAGAGCAGGGGAGCTAACGGGCTGAAAGGCCCAATGGTTAGTGCTATTTACTTTTGGGGCCGCCGGAGCTCCGGCAGGCAGGAGCGACACGGAAACCAGCGCGCTTAAAAGCGCCCAAAACAAACTCCGATTGGGGAGCGGTGCGGGCATAACCTGTTGGTAACGCCCTAATGAAACACAAAATCGGCGCACATGACAATTGTCATGTGCGCCGATTTACGAATTCTTTGCTGATTACTTCGCGCCTTGGTCAATCCATGCGCGAATCAGGCCGACCTGCTCCTTGGTGAGCGGTTTGCCCTTGTCTTCGGGAGGCATAAAATCGTCTTCTTCCACGCAGACACGCGCTACCGAGTAAACGAGGGTGCTGTTAGCGCTCTTGCCCGCTTCCACGATCTTGCCATCCTCACCGCCCTTGAGCACGGCATCGAGGCTGTCCACCCGGAGCTTGCCTTTTTGCTTTTCGGAGCCATGGCACTTAAAGCATGACTTTTCAAAGATCGGCTTAATGTCGGAGTCAAAGGTGAGGCCGGTCTTGGTGGCGGCTGGTGGGAGCTTGCTGGGGTCCAGCTTCGGACCATCCTTGGCCAGGAGGCTTCCGGACAAAAGGGACACAGCTACCACCGGAACCAGGCTGTAAATCAGTTTTTTCATATTTGTAATACTACAATTACTCTTCAAAGACGCAAAGTGAGTCAATCTGATTCAAATGGGGACTTACTTTACCTTTTTGACTTTTACCCATTGCTTGCTCTTGGCGGACGCAAGCACCGCGTCCGTAACATAATCCGTAGCCAAACCATCCTTAAAGGTCGGGCTGGCCATCTGGCCGTCCTGCAAGCCCTGGATGAAATCGGCCACCTGGTGTACGAACGTGTGTTCGTAGCCGATTTGAAGCCCCGGCACCCACCAGTTCTTCATATAGGGTTGGTCGCTGTCCGTCACATGGATAGACCGCCAGCCGCGGAGCTTGCCCTCGTCCCGGTGGTCAAAATACTGCAACCGATGCAGGTCATGCAGGTCCCAGGCGATGGACGCGTGTTCACCGTTGATTTCCAAGGTGTAAAGGGCTTTATGGCCGCGGGCGTAACGAGTGGATTCGAATGTGGCCAGGGAGCCGTTGCTGAACCGGGCCAGGAAGGCGCTCGCATCGTCGATCGTCACCTTTTCCATCTTGCCGGTCAGGTTGTGCTTCCGCTCCTTGATAAATGTTTCCGTCATGGCCGTCACCGTGTCGATGCTGCCGTTCAGCCACATGGCCGTGTCGATGCAATGAGCGAGCAGGTCGCCCGTCACGCCGGACCCCGCCACCTTGGCGTCCAACCGCCAAAGCGCCGTCCCACCCTGGGGAAGGTCGGCGGAAATGGTCCAGTCCTGCAGAAACTTGGCCCGGTAATGGAAAATCCGGCCCAGCCGGCCTTCGTCGATCAACTGCTTGGCCATGGTCACGGCCGGAACCCGGCGATAATTGTACCACACCATGTTTGGAATCTTCGCCTTCTGCACCGCCGCCACCATCTTTTCTGCTTCCGGACCGTTCAAAGCCAACGGTTTCTCGCACAGGATCATCTTGCCAGCCTTCGCGGCGGCAATGGCGATTTCGGCGTGCGTATTGTTCGGCGAAGCAATATCGATCAAGTCAATATCATCGCGCCCGATCAGCTTCCGCCAATCGGTTTCCACCGATTGATACCCCCAGGTCTCGGCAAAGCGTTTGGCCTTGCCCGCATCACGGGCGCAAACCGCCTTCAGCACCGGCTGGTACTCGAGGTCGAAGAAGTTGTTTACCCTGCGGAAAGCGTTGGAGTGCGTCCGGCCCATAAAGCCGTAGCCAATAATTCCTACACGAAGTTCTTTCATAAATTGTCAGTCGAGTTTGCTGGGATAGAAAATCCATTTGGCCCCGCGGAGGCAAGCTTAAAGCGAGGGCTCGCGTGCCAGACTATGGGTATTGGACAATGGCACATTGGGCAGGGGCATGGGGAGAGAAGGGCTGGCAGAAAAATCCGATGCTGGGTCCTTGATGCTGGATGACTCTGCCTCATTACTTCGGCAGCCAGGTGAGTGCGGCCGAACTGCCGGGATTTGATCAGAACCTCAGCACTTCGGTTTCGACCTTCCTGTAAGTCGTATAAATTGGTGGGCAGGAAGAGAGCTCGAGAGCTCGAGAGCTCGAGGCTCCGACCCATTAAAATCCACCAAATGCGTTATTTATGAGATGACTTCTAGTCGGAGCGAGGGTGCCTACTGCCTATCAGTTCGGAGCCCCAACTGGACGATGCGATCGATCAATTGGGGGTAGGGCAGCCCGGCTTTGAGGGCCGATTGGGCGAAGTCTTCCTCCTCGGCGAGAATCGGGTTGGGATTGGCTTCGATGAAATAAACTTCATTATTGGCGTTAAGACGAAGGTCCACGCGCGCATAGCCATCAATGGTGAGCAGTCGGTAAATGCGCTTGCAGGTCTCCTCAATTTTCCGCACGAGCCCCGGTTCGAGCCCTTCCGCGAATTCGTTGGCCAGTCCCCAGCGCTTGCGATATTCCTCGT
>JAQGOV010000507.1 GCA_028293425.1 Verrucomicrobiales bacterium | reverse complement strand
ATTCCACGCAAACTTTCAAGGTTTTGGTGGTGCTCATGTCCATTGCTCTCATTTTAAGCGTTCTTTCAGGCCTTTATTTGGCTTTTCGAACATTGCGTCAAAAATGGATAGTTTGGACATCCTTGACCCTCGGGCTGGCAGTGCCGGTGCTGATTCTATGGCTTAGCCAAAAAAAGTCGCTTTAAACCGAAATTGGGGAATAGCAGCCTGCGGGTAGCCTTTAGAATTGTGCAAAATAGCTCTTGTCAAAGCCCCTGTTGCTGGTATCGTTCTCGGCCTTTGTAATATGAAAGCTGAAACACATCCCAAATATCAGGAAGCGGAAATCCGTTGCGCTTGCGGCAACGTGATTAAGACCCGCTCGACCAAGCCCACCATCCTGATCGGTATTTGCAACACCTGCCACCCGTTCTATACCGGGACCCAGAAGTTCGTTGATACCGCCGGTCGTGTTGATAAATTCCAACAACGCTTGGCCAAGACCCAAGCCGCCCAGGCCGCTGCTGCGGCCTCCAAGGGCAAGAAAAAGCATTAGTCTCCCTTTCCTTATCCGCCCGCGCAAGGTCTCCCCTTCGCGGGCGGATTGTTTTTACCCAGAATGGATCTAAGCCCCCATATTGAGCGGTTTTCGCGCCGCCTGGCTGAGGTCGAGGCAGCCCTGAGCGATCCGAAGGTATTTGAAAACAAACCACGGGCGCAGGAACTGTCGAAGGAGTATTCGCGTCTCAAAGAGCTGGTTGGAAACGGCAGGACGTACCTAAAGATCCTTAACGACCTGAAGGAGAACCGTGCCTTGCTGGATTCCGAATCCGATACTGAACTGGTGGCAATGGCGCGAGACGAGGTGCAACGCCTCGAAAAGGACGAACAACGCCTGGCCATGGAGGTGCAAATAGGCGTTCTGCCGCCAGATCCAACGGATTCGCGCAACACGATTGTGGAAATCAGGGCTGGCACTGGCGGTTCTGAATCCGCTCTCTTTGCGGCAGACCTTTACCGCATGTACACCCGTTACGCGGAAGCCCAGGGGTGGAAAGTGGAAACGATGGATTCGAGCCCCTCTGACCTGGGCGGTTTCAGGGAAATTGTCTTCAGTGTGATCGGCACCGACATTTATAAGCGGATGAAATATGAAAGTGGCGTGCACCGGGTTCAGCGTGTTCCCGCAACCGAGGCGCAGGGCCGTGTGCATACCAGCACCGCCACCGTTGCCGTGCTGCCTGAAGCTGAGGAAGTAGACGTGGAAATCAAAACCGAAGATTTGGAGATCAACGTTTGCCGCGCTGGTGGCCATGGCGGCCAGGGCGTGAATACCACCGACTCCGCCGTGCGCATTGTGCACAAACCTTCTGGAATTGAAGTGCGCTGCCAGGATCAACGTTCACAAATTAAGAATAAAGCCCAAGCTATGAAGGTCCTCCGGTCGCGCTTGCTGGAACGAAAAATTGAGGAGGAAAAAACCAAGTACGACGCGCAACGCAGCCAGCAGGTCGGAACGGGGGAACGCAGCGAGAAAATCCGCACCTATAACTTTCCCCAAAACCGTGTCACCGACCATCGCATCGAATTGACTCTCTATAACCTCTCGAATTTGATGGAAGGGGAACTGGATCCGATCATCAATCCTCTCATGAAGCAGGAGCTGGAAACCAAATTGGCAGCTATCCAGGGCTAATTCCCTTTTTGAATTCTGAATTATGCCCGATATTAAAGGATTGGTTTTCGATTGCGACGGTACCCTCGCGGACACCATGCCCCTGCACTGGGTTGCGTGGCGCAGCGTCACTGCACGGCATGGGATTCATTTCCCGGAAGACCGTTTTTACGCGCTTGGCGGCGTCCCTTCGCGGGACATTTTAAAGATGCTTCGCGAGGAGCAGAACCTTTCGATCGACCCCCTCAAGGTTTCTCACGAGAAGGAAGAGGAATATCTCAAAAGCATGACCACGGTAGGCCCCATTCACGAGGTGGTTGAGATTGCCAGAGAACATTATGGCAAGCTGCCGATGGCGGTCGCTTCCGGCGGCGTCAAGCCGATCATTGAGAAAGTGCTGGTACATCTGGGCATTCGCCACATGTTCAACGCAATCGTGACGAGCGAAGATGTGGTGAACCAGAAACCAGCTCCCGATATTTTCCTGGAAGCCGCCCGGCGGATTGGCATCGCTCCACAGAATTGCCGCGCTTTTGAAGATACAGATTTGGGGATGCAAGCGATTCGCTCAGCCGGGATGGATGCCGTGGATGTGCGCGGACTCATTGCCCTGAAGAAGGTGGGCGGGCTATCGAAGGGGTAAGTTCGGTTCAGCAGCCCATCAGGAGCGTTCTGTTCGCAGCCAGTGGCTCGGCGCTCGGAGCATCCCGCGAATCTTTCGGCGGGCATCCAGCACCAGGCTCTTCATTCAACCGGAAACGGATTTCGCTCCCGGAACCCTTGTTGGTGCCAGTAAGGGTAGATCGCGGGACGCACGCTTGCGGCGTCCAGCCGGGCTATTTGGTCCTGGGTCAATTTCCAGCCTGCGGCGCCGAGATTCTGTTGAAGTTGGTCTTCGTTACGAGCGCCGATAATCACGCTGGATACAGTGGGGCGTTGCAAAAGCCAGTTGAGAGCGACCTGCGGAACGGTCTTGCCGGTTTCCGCAGCCACTTGATCCAGCGCATCCACTACCTGGAAAAGATACTCCTCCGCTACTTGAGGGCCGGCATCCAGCGAGGCCTTCGCGTTCAGACGGCTGGTTTCCGGGCGTGGTGCGCCGCGGCGGATTTTTCCTGTCAAGCGCCCCCAGCCGAGAGGGCTCCAGACCACTGCACCCACCTTTTGATCTACCGCGAGCGGCATCAACTCCCACTCGTAATCGCGCCCGATTAAAGAGTAATAGGTTTGATGAGCCACGTAGCGTGAAAGGCCATGCCGGTCTGAAAACGCCAAGGACTTCATCAGGTGCCACCCCGAGAAGTTGGAGCAACCGATGTAGCGAATTTTTCCGGCGCGGACGAGCACGTCCAACGTGCCAAGCGTTTCTTCCACAGGCGTGATGGCATCGAAGCCATGCAGTTGAAATAGGTCAATGTAGTCGGTCCCAAGACGGCGAAGGCTGCCTTCCACGGCGCGGATTAAGTGGTGACGGGAAGAACCCACATCATTCGGCCCTTCACCTGCCCGGAAAGTTGCCTTCGTTGAGATGAGAACCGCGTCGCGTCGTCCCTTGATGGCCTGCCCGAGGATTTCTTCGGCGCGGCCACCCGAGTACACGTCCGCGGAATCAAACAAATTCAATCCCGCGTCCAGGCAAATGTTTACCAGGCGAGTGGCTTCTTCGACTCCACTGCTTCCCCAGGCCTTAAACAGTTCTCCAGTCCCTCCGAATGTGCCTGTCCCAAAGCTCAATACCGGCACCCTCAGACCTGAGCCGCCCAGTTGTCTGTATTCCATAATGCTTCCCGTTACTCCATCTCGGGAACGTTTTCAAGGACGCCGAGTTAATTTGTGCATAGGGCCCAGCGAGTTTGGCCCGCTCCAAGGTGAATCTACTGCGCAATGGTTGCCGAACCTTGTCCGGTTTGTGCGCTGTGAGCCTCCACCAATTCGCGAATTCGCCTCGCATCGCCTTTGCTGTGACCATGGCTTTTCAGTGGGTCCGTCCCGCCGGATGACTCGATCAGGACATCTGCCCAAATCATTCCCGTGCTGATGTGAACCGATGCTACTTTTGATAGAACGATGCTGATTTCGTCCAGCCGAAACCAGGATCGCTTGCGCCGGAAAATGGCCTGCTCAGTGACTTCAATCACGGTGGGAAACAAAAAATTGCCACGGGTCCAACGGCTGGCTTTGAAAGTTTCAGTTGGCATAAGTACAATGGAATCCTGCGGTGTTCTTATCCTTCGGGCAACTGTAAATCTGTGTGGATGGCTCCGAGCCCGGAAAAACTTCGTCTTGGGCCAGCTTCGTGCGGTTCAAACTCCCTTATTGGACGACTTCAGTGGACCGTGGCTTCCAAACGTAACGGAACATTACCACTCGCAAGGCAGCCGTTAACGGAATCGCCAGAATGCCTCCGAGGATCCCACCCAGAAGGGTAGTGCCCACCAGCACTGCCACAATAATCGTCAGGGGATGGAGTCCGACTCGATCTCCCATGATCTTTGGGGAGATGACAAAACCTTCCATCAGATGCACCACCGAGAAAATCACCACCACCATGACAGGATGAAATAAATCGCGGAACTGCACGGCGGCCAGGATAATGGTGGGGACGAGCGTCACCACCGTGCCTAAATAAGGCACAATACTGAGCATTCCGGCCATAAGGCCCAGCAGCACGGCGTAGTTCAGCCCCATGATCAGGAATCCAATCGTGAGCATCACGCCATTGCAAAAGGCAATCAGAACCTGTCCGCGGAAAAAGACAATCAGGTAGTTGTTGATGGAATTCAGCACAAACACCAACTCCTCCTTCAGCCTTGATTCCTGGAGGGGCAAATAGTTCGTCCAACCCTTCCGGATCTTTTCCTTCTCCTGGAGGAAGTAGTAGGTAAACACCGGCACCATGGCGATGCCGATAATCATCCCCGCCCATGAGGCCACGCGAGTCACCTGCGACCAAAGCCAGTTCCCCACCACCGGCGCCGCCTCACTGAGCCAGGCGAGTACGCTCTCGGAAAATTTGGAGCCCCATACATTATCGGGCACTTTTTGAGAAGGCAGGACCGCGGCGTTGGTGTCCAAGAGGGAATTGGTGCTTGCGAGCGCTACGCTGTTCGTGGAGGTGATATGGTTGGTGGAAGTTGCGAACCGTGGAAATAAACGCAGCCTCCAGGCATCGAAAACCGGCTTTCGAGAAACCCATTCGTTCAAATCTTCCTGCGCATTTTTAGCATAGGCAGGCAAATCCACGATCAGCTTTTCACCTTCACGAACCACCCGCGGCAAAATACTCGCGACAAGACCTCCGATGCACAGGACGCAGATACCGAAAACCAGTATGATTGATTTTTGCCGGGAGAACTTTCGACGCTCGAAAAAATCGACCACCGGGTCGAGCAGGTAGGCAATGATACCCGCAATGGCTAAAGGCCAAATGACCGGGGAAAGCACTCTCAGCACAAAGCCAAATCCCCACAGGAGCACGCCCAGCAAAGCCACGATAACCCCGATGGCGAGGCCAGTCAGCGATAGCCAAACAATGCGGGCCTGTTTATCGCTCGGAGGTGGAAAGTTCATTGCACGCTTCTTCTCTGCTTCAGCTCAGTTGCTGCGCATTGTGAGAAGCTGAAAGCAGAAAGCAACGGGAAATTCTTGCGTAGGCGGTGTTCCTATTTCCCGTAGGGTGTCAGACCGTCCGCTGGATTTATGCCACGCACCGCCGGTTTGCGCAGGCCGGCCACCCACAAACGCATTTTTTCCACCGTGAGATAAATGACCGGGGTTGTATAAAGGGTCAGAATTTGAGAAAGAATCAGACCGCCCACGACTGCGACCCCCAGCGGGCGCCGCAGCTCGGAGCCTTCACCAAGCCCAATAGCCAGCGGAAGCGCACCCAGCATGGCCGCCATTGTTGTCATCATGATCGGACGAAAGCGGATGACACATGCCTTGTAGATGGCTTCCTCGGGGCTTAATCCATCGATGCGCTCGGCATCCAGCGCGAAGTCGATCATCATGATCGCGTTCTTCTTCACGATTCCCATCAACAAAATAATCCCAATGAAGGAAACCAGCGACAGGTCATAGCCGAAGAGCATTAAAGCCAAAAGTGCGCCCACGCCGGCGGATGGCAGCGTCGAAAGAATTGTGAAAGGGTGGATGAGGCTCTCGTAGAGCATGCCTAAAACCACATACACAGCCACCAGGGCTGCAAGCACCAGCAAGGGAGTACTGGAAAGGGAGGCTTGGAAGACCTTGGCGGTGCCTTGGAAGCTCCCGAGGATTTCTCCAGGCATCCTGATTTCTTCGGTGCCCTGTCGCAGAATCTCTGTTGCTTCCCCAAGAGAAACTCCGGGGGCCAAATTAAACGAAATCGTGACGGCCGGGAACTGGCCCTGGTGATTCACCGAAAGGTTCGCGCTGCCCATCTCGATCCTCGCGACGGATGAAAGGGGCACTTGTCTTCCCGTGCTGGATTTCAGGTAAACGCTGTTCAAGGCCGAAGGATCTGAAAGGAAATTGGGAAACACCTCCATCACAACATGGTGCTGATTATAACGCTTATAAAGCGTCGAAACCTGCCGCTGGCCAAAAGCATCGTAGAGCGTGTTGTCGATGGCCGCCGGTGAAACTCCCAATCGCGATGCCGCGTCCCTGTCTATCACCACATTGGCCTGCAAACCTTTGGTTTGCTGGTCGCTGCTCACATCCTGAAGCTTTGGGGATTTACGCATCCAGTCCACCAGCTTGGCGGACCAGAGATTGAGATCGTTCAAATCCGAAGCCTGCAATGAATATTGAAATTGCGCCTTGCCCAAGCGGCCGCCCACTCGAATGTCCTGGACCGGTTGCAAAAAGAGAGTAATGCCTTCGACTTGGCCTAACTTCGGACGGAGGCGTGCGATCACTTTGTCCACTCCCACCTTGCGCTCATGAATTGGTTTGAGAGTGATGAACATGCGGCCATTGTTGACGGTAGAACTCCCGGAGGATGCGCCAATAAAGGAACCGATGCTTGCCACCGCCGGGTCGTCCAGAACAATTCTGGCGACTCTCTGCTGCAGCTTGGCCATCGCCTGGAACGAAATGTCCTGGGCCGCCTCGCTCACGGCCATCATGACCCCCGTGTCCTGTTGGGGAAAGAAACCTTTCGGCACGGCGCTATACAACCATACGGTCGCAACAATCGTCCCAACGGTCGCCAGCAGCATAACATATTGATGCCGCAATACCCATTTGAGCCCTGCCTCATAGCCAAATAACAGGCCGTTGAAGAGCCGCTCAAAGAATTGATAAAAGGCGCCAGGCTTCCCATAAGCCGATTCCGGCTTGAGATACCGTGAAGCGAGCATGGGAGTGAGCGTGAGCGAGATTACTCCTGAAACGAGGATCGCCAGGCTCAGCGTCACCGCGAATTCATGGAAAAGCCGGCCAATCAAGCCACCCATGAAGAGCAGCGGAATAAACACTGCGATCAGCGACAGGCTCATGGAAACAACCGTGAAGCCAATCTGCCGCGCTCCTTTGAAGGCAGCTTGCATGGCGGAATCCCCCTGCTCGATGAAGCGAAAGACATTTTCAATCACCACGATCGCGTCGTCGACCACGAACCCGACGGAAATGGTAATCGCCATCAGCGACAAATTATCGAGGCTGTAACCCAGCACGTACATAAACGCAAAGGTGCCTGCCAGCGCCAGGGGCACAGTGATGCTCGCGATGAATGTGGGCCAAAAACGCCGGAGAAAGATGAAGATAACCATCACCACCAGGCCGATGCTTAAAAGCAGAGAAAACTGCACCTCTTTAACGGAGGAGCGAATGGTCGTGGTCCGATCACTGATCTTTTCGATCTTGACGCTGGGCGGGAGCCATTTCTCGAGGTGAGGCAGTTCCGCTTTGATCCGGTCAACCGTCTCAATCACATTCGCCCCGGCCTGCTTTTGAATGATGAGCAGCACCGCGCGATTCGTTCCGGACCAGCCTGCTTGACGATTATTTTCAACCCCTTCAAAAACGCGGCCAAAGGATGTCAGCTTAACGGGAACATTCTTGATTTTGGTCAGAATCAGCGACTGGTAATCCTCGGCTTTGAGAAGTTGGTCGTTGGCGGTAATCGTCCAGGAATGCTTTTCTCCATCAAGGCTGCCCTTCGGCTGATCCAAATTTACCTGGCCGAGCAAAGTGCGGACATCCTCCAGGCTCAAGGCGGTTTGGGCCAGGGCGGCTGGATTGATCTGCACGCGTATTGCGGATTTATCCGCCCCGCTGATGGAAACTTGGCTCACGCCTTCAACCTGGCTGAGGCGTTGCCCGATGATCGTGTCCGCGTAGTCGTAGACCTCCGTGGAGGCCAGCGTGTCTGACGTCATCGCCAAAACCATGATTGGGGCGTCAGCAGGGTTCAGTTTTCGATAGGTCGGCGGGCCGGGCATGTTGATCGGCAGGTCGCCTGCCGCGGCATTAATGGCCGCCTGCACATCACGCGCGGCACGGTCCACGTTCCGATTCAGATCAAATTGGATATTGATGGAGGTTCCACCCAGCGTGCTAACCGAGGTGAGTTCAGAAACCCCGGAAATCTGTGCGATGCGTCTCTCCAAGGGCGCAGCGAGCGACGAAGCCACGGTAGAGGGATCGGCTCCCGGGAGCGAAGCCGAGACCATGATCATCGGAAAATCCACCCGCGGGATGGGCGCCACCGGCATGTAGCGATAAGCCACCATCCCCACGAGGAACAACCCGATAGCCAGCAGGGAAGTGGCCACGGGCCGGCGGATGAATGGTTCGGAAATATTCATGTGGCTTGTGGGCCTGGACCACTCACCAGGGCGCCTTCCTTTAGCTCCGGCTTCGCGATCACATGAGGCCCCTTTTTGCGGAAGCGCATGGCCAGCCGATCAAGATACAGGTAAATGACGGGCGTGGTGTAAAGCGTCAAAACCTGAGAAACCAACAGGCCGCCCACAATGGCGATGCCCATGGGCCGTCGTAATTCTGATCCGGTACCATGCTCCAGCGCCAGCGGTAATGCTCCGAGGAGCGCGGCCATCGTCGTCATCATAATCGGCCGGAAGCGGAGGAGGCACGCTTTGTAGATCGATTGATCTGCTGGCAAACCTTCCTCACGTTCCGCGTCCAAGGCGAAGTCGATCATCATGATCGCATTCTTCTTCACGATTCCGATCAACAGGATGATTCCAATCAGCGCGATCAAACTCAGATCGTAACCGAAGAGCAGCAAAGCCAGGAGCGCGCCCACACCGGCTGACGGGAGCGTGGAAAGAATCGTAATCGGGTGAATATAGCTTTCATAAAGCACCCCCAAAACAATGTAAATGACCACAATCGCGGCGAGGATCAGAAAGGGCTCACTCTTTAAGGAAGTTCGGAATTCGGCCGCGCTGCCGGAAAACGTGGTGGCCACCGTCTCGGGCAAGCCAATGGCCTTTTCAGCCGCGCCAATCGCCTCGACCGCCGCCCCGAGGGATTTGCCGGGACGCAAGTTGAACGAGAGCGTGACGGCGGGGAATTGGCCCTGATGCAG
Source organism: Verrucomicrobiales bacterium (assembly GCA_028293425.1). Classification (GTDB taxonomy): domain Bacteria; phylum Verrucomicrobiota; class Verrucomicrobiia; order Limisphaerales; family JAQGOV01; genus JAQGOV01. The sequence continues at coordinate 13,354 of JAQGOV010000507.1, read as the reverse complement.
GATAGTCAGTGGAGCAGTCGTGGTTCTAATCTTTGAGAAAGCGCTGAACGGAACCATTTGGCCGGTGGTGGATTTCACAAAGAGCTTGTCCAGCGCGGCAGGATCGGTTTGGAATCCCGGTTCTGCTTCCAAAATTACCCGATATTGATTGAGCTGTGTGAAAATCGTTGTGACCTGCCTCTGGCCGAAGGAATCATAGAGAGTATCATCAATCGCCTGGAGTTGAATATTCAGCCGGGAGGCTGCCTCCCGATCAATATCCAGCCGAAGCTGAAGCCCGTTCGGTTGCTGGTCTGTGGCAACATCAACCAACTCCGGCACTGTTTGAAGCTTGGCGAGAAGTTTGTCCGACCAATCGGTCAGCTCCCCTTCGTCAGCGTCCTGCAATGTATATTGATACTGCGTGCGGCTCACACGGCTTTCGATTTGAACATCCTGCACCGCCTGCATAAAAACGGAAATGCCGGAAACACGACTGACACTCTGGCGAAGGCGTTCGATGATCTCAGCGGCGTTGGCGTTGCGTTTTTCACGGGGCTTCAGGTTGATGTAAATCCGGCCAGTGTTCATGGTCGAATTCACAATCCCGACCCCAACGAACGAAGCCACGGTTGTCACGTCCGGGTCCTGCGAAATGACATCGGTGACCGCTCGCTGCTTTTGAGCCATTGCCTTGAAAGAAATGGAAGGATCAGCGTCCGTGATTCCCAAAATCATGCCGGTGTCCTGCTGCGGCAACAGGCCTTTCGGCACCAGAATGTAGAGCCAAATCGTGGCCACCAGTGTGGCTACAGCCACCATTAAAGTAATAAATTGGTGGCGCAGCACCCAAAGCAGACCGCGATCGTACCAATGGAGCATGCCTTGGAAAAAATTCTCCGACAGTTGATACAATCGCCCGCGCTTTTCCTTCGTTTCAGGCTTCAGCATCCGGGCGCACATCATCGGGGTGAGGGTGAGCGACACCACGGCTGAAACCGCCACGGCCACGCTCAGCGTAATCGCAAACTCCTGGAAAAGCCGGCCCACAATGCCCGGCATAAATAGCAGCGGAATGAATACGGCGATGAGCGAAATACTTAGCGAGATAACCGTGAAGCCAATTTGTTTGGCCCCTTTCAGCGCCGCATTCATCGGTGTTTCGCCCGCTTCGATAAAGCGAACGATATTCTCGATCATCACGATCGCGTCATCCACCACGAAGCCAGTCGAAATGGTCAACGCCATCAGCGAAAGATTGTCCAGGCTGAAACCGATCAGCTTCATCACTCCGAAAGTTCCGATGATCGCCAGCGGCAGAGCCACGCTGGGAATGACGGTAGCCCAGAATTTCCGCAGGAACACGAAAATGACCATCACCACCAAGCCAACGGTCAGCAGCATGGTAAACTGCACGTCTCGCACCGATGCGCGAATCGTTTCCGTGCGGTCCGAAAGGATGGAAATCTTAACAGAGGGAGGTATGGAAAGAGACAGCCGGGGCAGGAGCTGTTTCACATGATCGGCTGTCTGGATAATATTGGCCCCTGGCTGCCGCTGAATGTCCACAATCACGGCGGGTGTTTTCCCAACCCAGCCCGCCAGCCGGACATTCTCAACCTGCTCCACTACCTGGCCAACATCTTTGAGCCTAACTGGCGAGCCGCTTTTGTAGGCGACGATCACGTTGCCATACTCAGTCGCCGAGAAAATCTGATCATTCGCGCCGATGGCATAGGATTGGCGGCGTCCATCGAGGCTCCCCTTGGGCGCGTTAATGTTATTTTGGAGAAGTGCGGTTCGAATATCTTCAAACCCGAGGCCCATTCCAGCGATGGTCGCTGGATTGATGCGAACCCGCACCGCGGGCTTCTGATTGCCTTCGATGGTTACCAGTCCAACGCCGGTCACTTCGCTCATTTTCTGGGCAAGGACAGTGTCCGCCAAATCGTTCACCTTCTCCAGCGGCAGCGAATCCGAAGTCAACGCCAGGCTCAGAATCGGGGTGTCCGCCGGGTTTACTTTGCTATACGTGGGGGGATTAGGCATGCGAGGAAGCACACCATTGGCCGCATTAATCGCAGCCTGCACATCTTGTCCGGCTGCATCGATGTCCCGGTCAAGATTGAATTGCAAGGTGATGCTCGCGTTGCCGAGTGAACTCACCGAGGTCATCATCGCCAGTCCACTGATCTGCCCGAACTGTCTTTCCAACGGGGTGGTGACCGAGGAAGCCATCACATCCGGGCTCGCGCCCGGGTATTGCGCTGTCACCTGGATCGTGGGGAAGTCCACCGAAGGCAGCGCGGAAATGGGCAGCAGGAAATAACCAAGCATGCCCATCAGCACTATGCCTGCCATCAAAAGCGCGGTCGCAACCGGCCTCCGAATAAATGGCTCGGAGATGTTCATGATCAGCTCTTTTCCGGTGCTCCTGGAGCCCGGCCCTGGCCGGGTTTACTGCCTTGGGAACCGCCTGGCCTGCCGTTGCGCCCTCCAGCCCCTGGTGTTGCGTCCGAGCTGCCGCCGAGCTTAACCTTGGAACCGCGCTGCAATTTATACTGCCCATCCACCACCACTTGTTCACCCGGCTTGAGCCCCTCCTCGATCAAAGCCATGTCCTGCTCCATCTGACCCACTTTGACCGGACGCAATTCCACTGTCTGGTCGTCCTTGATCACAAAGGCATAGGTCCCTTCCGGGCCACGCTGAACGACGGAAGCGGGCACCACTGCGGCGTTGTGTTGAATTCTCAGGAGGAGCCGGGCATTCACGAACTGGCCAGGCCACAGGTGCAAATCTTTATTCTGGAAGGTCGCCTTCAACCGAACGGTTGCGGTGGCCGGATCAATTTGGTTGTCGATTACCGCCAGCACCCCACGAGACAGTTCCGTCTTGTTGTCTCGGTCCATCGCGAGCACGATCATCTCGTTCGTGGAGCGGTTCGCCTGGATGTCATTCAGGTTCTGTTCCGGCAATGTGAATACTACGGAGATTGGCTTGAGTTGGGTCAGCGTGACGAGGCCGTTGGAGTCATTTGCCCGAATCATGTTGCCTACATCCATTTGCCGTATGCCAGCCTGGCCATCGATTGGAGCGGTGATCGTCGTGTAGGCCAGTTGCACCTTGGCATTTTCCAGCGCCGCCTGATCGGCCTTCACGCCGGCTTCCAGTTGGTTCACCAGCGCCTTTTGCGAGTCATAGACGTCTTGGGCCAGAATTTTGTCTTTGACGAGTGCGGCATCGCGGTTGAGCTCAATTTGAGCGTTGGCCAACTGCGCCTCGTCCTGTGCCTTTTTGGCTTCCGCTTGCTGTACTTGGGCGCGAAAAGCTGCGGGATCAATTTGGGCCAACAGCTCACCAGCTTTTACATCTGCCCCTTCGGTGAAGGAGATTTTTTCCAATTGTCCATCTACCCGGCTCCGAATCGAGACGCTGTTGAAAGCCTGCACCGTTCCGATGCCATTGAGATAAATGGGGACGTCCTTTTGGGCAACCGCCCCCGCAATCACTGGAACGGGAAAGCCGACTCCGCCCGGCCCTCCTCGTCCTCCCGCCCCGGCTGGAGCGCCCCCTTGCGAACCGCCAGCATGGCTCCTTCGGAAAAGGATAATGCCGACGGCGGCGGCAATAATTACGATTGCGACCACTACCCAAATCCCCCGGCTCTTCCTGCGAACAGATGGGTGCGCTCCTTCAACCGGGGTTGCTCGCTGCAAAATTTCTGGTTCGTTTGCCATAGCCAAAGATGATCCGGGAACTCTCGTCCCTAACAATTCTTAAGGGTAGCTTTCGATCTTCAGAGTTGCAACTTACAAAAAATGAAATATGTAAGTGTTGTGGGTATTTCGAACACAACAAAAAGCCGGGCCCGAATCCTGGAGGCAGCCAAAGCTTGCCTGCGCCGTCATGGCAGCGACAGGCTGACCGTTACGGATGTGGCCCGTTCCCTCGGAATGTCCCACGCCAATGTTTACCGCTTTTTTAAAAGCAAATCCGACATCCTGGACGCCATTATCGACGAATGGCTTACGTTGCTGGAATCGTTCATCGAGGAAATTGCCGCGCGCCCCTTGCCAGCGGCCAAGCGGATTGAGCTGGTGGTGGTAGACCTGCACCGGAAGCGAAAGCAAAAACTCCTGGAAGACGCCGAGGTTTTCGAAACTTTCAAACGGGTAGTAGAATTGCGTCCAGAGCTCATGGCTCAACGGCGGGCCAGGATCACCGCCATGTTCCGGCGGTTATTGGAGAAAGGAATGGAAACCGGCGAGTTCAAGAAGCTTGATGCCGAGGCAGTCGCGGTGGCCTTGAAGGATGCCACGGCTCTGTTTCTTCACCCGTTTCTTATCCCTACGATCTTATCTGAGAATACGGAGGCCAGAGCCCAAAAAGTTGTTCAATACCTCTTGGCTGGATTCCTGGCAGAAAAATCGGTGCTCAGGAAAGCCAGCAACGGAAAACCAAAACGAAGCCGGCGCTCCTAGCTCAAGCCAAGTTGCTTCGATTTGTCCGCGGCCGCCCGCACCGCGTTCATCAGCGAGCCACGCACGCCTCCGAGCTCCAGCTCGTGGATTCCTTCAATAGTCGTTCCCCCGGGGCTCGTCACCATGTCCTTGAGCGCGCCCGGATGCAGGCCCGTTTCCAAAACCATCTTTGCGCTCCCCAACAAAGTCTGGGCAGCTAATTTGGTGGCTACATCGCGCGGTAATCCCGCCGCCACTCCTCCGTCGCTTAAAGCCTCAATCATCAGAAAGGCGTAAGCGGGACCGCTGCCACTCAAGCCCGTGACGGCATCGAGGAGTGACTCTTTTACCTGGTACGCCACGCCAACAGCCGAAAACAATCTTTGAGTGAGTTGACCATCCTCGGTGGTTGCATTCTTGCCAAGGGCATAACCGGAAGCACAAGCGCCCACCAAAGCGGGTGTATTTGGCATGACACGTACCACCCGCGATCCTGTAACCAGGACGCTTTCCAGCCGAGCGATGGTCACACCCGCCGCGATTGAGATGAGCACGTGCTCCGAGGAAAATTGGCCTCTGACTTCGTTCAGAAGCGGAGTGACCTGGTCGGGCTTCACTGCCAGGATCAAAACATTGGCGAATTTCAATAGCTCAGGGTTCCAGGCCGTGGTCGCACAGCCTACGTCTTTGGCGAAGCTGGCCCGTGCCCCTTCCATCACGTCACTGGCAATAATGTCCGCTGGTTGGGCAATGCCTGCTTTAACAAAGCCTTTTGCCAAAGCAGTCGCCATTTTTCCCGCGCCGAGAAATCCGATTTTGATTTGCGAAGCCATGGGTGCCGTTTTAGCACTTTGCTCCGGTTCCTGAAAGCGAAAAGGGGATCCACTTCCTTCCCAATCAACCCTTCAGGAAATAGCCTCGTTGTTTATCGCTCACGGGCAATCCGACTTTTTCCATGACCTGAAGCATATCCTCCCAAACCCGACGCTTGTCTTGCAGCGCCTCGGTGCGCAGGAGGTAGGAGGGGTGAAATGTCGGCATGAGAGGAATACCTCGGTAGGTGTGCCATTGCCCACGGATTTTAGTGATATAAGCCGGCTTGCTCAGCAGCCCCTCAATCGCCGTCGATCCCAGCGCCACCAAAACTTTGGGTTGGATGAGATCAACCTGCGCGTGCAAATAGGGCACGCAGGTTTTCATTTCATCCGGCGTCGGCTTGCGGTTGCCGAAGGTCTGTCCGGGAGTGTCCGGACGGCATTTCAGGATGTTGGCGATATAAACGGTTTGACGTGACAGGCCCATCGTTTGTATGATTTTCGTCAGCAACTGGCCGGCAGCGCCTATGAACGGCTCGCCCTGCTCATCTTCCTCAGCGCCCGGCGCTTCCCCCACAAACATAATTTGAGAGCTGATATCCCCAACGCCGAAAACGACGTTCTTCCGGCTCGCAACCAGGTTGGGGCATTTTACACAGACCATGGCTCGTTCTCGTAGCTCCGCAATGGCCTGCGTTTTGGCATCTAAAGAAAGGGGAGTCCCCGGGGTGAGCGGAGCCGCACTCGTTAAAGTTAAGGTTGGACTGAAAACGGGTGGGAGCTTAGGAACGACCGCAACACCATCCATCAGAACGGCAGACGCTTTAGCAGAAGTCGCTGTGACGGGGGCGGGGGTGCCGGGTTGAGACCGGATTTGAGGCAGCGAGGCTGCGGCACGTGACAAGCCTGCCAGCGTCTCAGGCAACACCGGAACATACCTGGTGCCTTGAGCCTTCAATTGCTCAAAGTACGTAATGGTCGCATCGAGAAGTTGGTCGTAATCCGCAGACATCAACTAGAGTTTAGGGACTTACGGCAGCCGCGCACGTAAAAATTATTCACATCAATTCCCAAAAAGCCTTTGGACTAGTTGCCGGGCCACGGGATTTGTCGGTTGAGCGGCAGCCAAACGCTCCAAAAGGGCTTTGGCTTCGAGTGGCTTTGTGTTCACCAGCAGGGACGCAACGCTGATTACTTGAGCCGATCCCAGGGTGAAATCCTCGCTTAATCGGGCACTTTCCATGAAACGGTTGAGAGCTTCGTCCATTCGTCCCTTCGTTTGTTCAACAAGCCCCTGCAGATATACCCGCCGAGCCTTGTCATAGCGCATTAACTGGGCTGAAAACTTCTCCTGTTCAACCCCACCGCTCAGCCTCAACACTTGCTGTGGTTTGAGGGTGACAGCCTCCAGGAACGACATCAGCCTTCCGTAACTCGTGGAATTTTTTAGGTGGGCGAATTTGGGCGCTCCGAAGATAACTCGGGGAAAATCATCAGTATTCAGGGGAGCATTGCCGGCAAAAGCACGCAACTCTTCCGGTCCTGCCAAAAGACAACCAAAGAACCGGATCGAATCCGTCAGAGACTGTTTCTGAAGCTGCTCCGCCAGCTCGGGTGTTTGAACGCGCTTTGCCATCCAATCGGGTCCAAAGGCGGGCGGACGGGAAAACCCGACCAAGCCAAGAACCGGTGCATCCACATTGAAACGCAACAACCAGGCCTGGGTATCCGGGAACACTTCAAGAAAAGTCCGGGTAATCACACGCAACATATCCTCGTTGAGTTGATGCAAAGGGAGCCATTGGCAAAAAAGGCCTCCTGTTTCGAGCCGCTGCCGAATGGCCTGGAAATGTTCCACCGTGTAGAGCGCACCGGCTCCGTCCATCGCGGGATGAAACAGATCGGAAACAATCACATCATAGCGGTTTGTTGTGGCCCGCGCAAAGCGGCGCGCATCCGCGGCGTAAAGCCGCATCTTTGGGTGATGAGCGGGACCAAAATTGAAATGCTCAAATTCAGGCATCACCCCAATAACTTCTGGTAACAGTTCGACCCCATCCGTCGTCAAGTTTGGATGAAAACTGGTTCCGCCCAGGCTGATGCCTGTTCCCAACCCTAAAACAAGAGCACGTTGGGGATTTGGATGGAGCAGTAAGGGGATATGTGTATGCCGGTATTCGGCCGCGGCTGCCCCCGTGCCGCCCATTTGAAACCGGTTATTGATGCGCAGGGTTCGGTTCCCACCCTGATCCTCTAAAACCGCCACCGTGGCCATCATGCCTTCTTTTAGCACGGCGACTTTTGCGCCCGGTGGAACCTGGACCATCTGGAACGGCATCAAAGCCGTGGCGGTGGCCAGCACAATTGGCACTAAAGCAATACCTCGGAATTGAAAAAGGCGAGGGCGGAGCGCCCAGTACCCAAGGCTGATTAAAAGGAAGCACCATTTAACTCCGATCGCCGGAAGGAGGAGAACGCCGAAAACGAACGGCGCGAAAGTTCCTCCCAGGATATTCCAAGCGGCCGCCAGGCCGACACCCGCTTTCGCACGCCGGCAGTGTTGCACCAGGTGGCTGAAGGTCGCCCCCATGAATAGCGTGGGCACACCGAATACCAGCAAAGCGAGAAATATTTCGGCAGGGAGTGATTCAGCGGGAGGACTTCGCAAGCTGTCATAGAGGAATTGTGCCTTGCTGATGACCAAGGCACCCAAAAGGCAAGCGCTCGAAAGCCCTGGCAATAAGAACCCCAGGACGGGCACAAACGACCGTGTCCGACAAAAGCGATGGTAGATAGCCGCCCCAAGTGCCGTTCCCAGCAAGTAGATGGCAAGGGTTAAAGCAAAGGTGTAGATCGTATTCTCCAACACCTGGGACAACGCCCGAATCCCAACAGCTTCGTAGCCAATGCCCAGGAAGCCGAGCGCGAGCAGGCTCACCAGGTGCCGCCTGGGAATGATCCCTTCAGTCGGAGCCTCTGTGTGCTGCGGCACTGTTTTTTGAAAAAAAGCCGCGCCAACCCCGCACAGCAAGTTGATTCCCGCAAAGACCCAGACGGAGTTTCTGAAGCCAAGTTCCGGCACGATTACAAAGGCGCTCAGCAATGTGCCACAAACCGCTCCTGCAGTGTTCACGGCGTACAACAGTCCAATTGTTCGCTGGTCCGCAAAAAGCGGGGCTAGCCAGCGATCCAAAGCCGGAAGGGTCGCCCCCATGGCCGCCGTGGCAGGCAACAGCGCAAGAAACGGCAGCAGGAACGCAACTAGCCAATGTTGAAAAAAGGACGGTTCGACTCCCATCAGCCTCAAGGCTGTAGCTTGGAGAGCCGGTATCCCAAAGCTGGAAGCGATCGCCCACACCCCAATAATCACTTCCAATGCAGCATACCAGCGCCCGGGATTACGTGTGTGGCCTAGCGGTTTGTCCAAAGCCCATGAGCCTACCGCCATTCCGCCGAGGAACGCGCAAACCACTGCGAGCACCGAAGCCATCTCGGTTCCAAGCCCCATCCCAAACTGGCGCGACCAAACCATTTGGTAGCCAAGGCCTGCCAGGCCCGACAAGAACACTATTGGGCAGATCAGGCTCGGACTAGGTCGCATCATCCTTTAATTGTAGAGGAACCGTAAACCGGGGAAAAGAAGCAGAATCAACTTTGAAGGGCGTACAAAAAACTCCCTGTTCGGTTAAGAACAGGGAGCATCGCAGATCTTAAGCAGCCATCTTCATGGCTTCCCGCTTTTGAATGGCTTTGCGAAGTTTGTTCAAAGCGATGTTCTGAATCTGGCGGATGCGCTCGCGCGTCACGCCGAAGCGCTGGCCAACTTCCTCAAGGGTTTTTTCATTTTCTCCATCCAAACCAAAGCGGAAGCGCAGGATTGTTTGTTCCCGTTCCGGAAGCGTATTCAACACCTCCCGGACCAAGTCTGTATTCGTCTTTTCCTCGAGTTCCTCGTAGGGAGTTTCCGCGTTTTCGTCCTGGACGATATCGGCGAAAGCATTCGAGTCTTCATCCGGTCCGCCGATTGGGGCATCCAGGGAAGCAGGGCGGATCGCTGCGCTTCGCAGTTCCGCAACTCGGTAAGCCGTGGTGTCCAATTCTTCCGCCAGTTCTTCGTCCGAAGGTTCCCGTCCGAACTCCTCCTGGAATTTAACGGCCGCGCGGCGCATATGGTTAATTTTGTCACCCACATGCACCGGTAAACGAATTGTTTTTGACTGATTTGCCAGAGCTCGGCGAATGGCCTGTTTAATCCACCACGAAGCATAGGTTGAAAGTTTTGCCCCTTTAGTCGGATCAAAACGCTCAACAGCCTTCATCAACCCAATGTTACCCTCATTGATCAAATCCAGAAGAGGCAAGCCATACTCCTCATAATCCCTCGCGATTTTCACCACCAGGCGGAGGTTGGCCTTAATCATGTCCTCCCGCGCGCCGTCGTCTCCCTGCTGGATCCGTTTTGCCAACTCAATTTCCTGTTGCGGCGTGAGCAATTTTGTTTGGCCGATTTCCCGCAGGTAAAGGGTATATACGGGATTCCCACTGGACCGATCTCGTTCCGGCCTGGGCTCTGGGGGAACTTCCGCCTGCTCGACGGTTTCCAAATCCTCAGGCGGTTCCGCAGCGTCGTCTGCCGCAGTGGCCTTACGCAGCGGAGGCAGTTCAGGAATATCCTTCATCTGTTCCGGCGTCGGCTCTTTCTCATCATCATCCAAATCCGGCTCCAAAAGTTCAGGCTCAGGAACAGGGATAGCTGCGGGTTTGGTTGCCATCTGCGGCTTTTCATGCTTTGTTTTTTTAGCACGTTCCGCCGGTCGGCGTCGACGCGTCGTCACCGGTGCTTTAGCTTTCACAACTTTTTTCTTCATACGCTCAAAAAATCTGAGTGAAATTTTGCTCAACAGGGAAACACTGCCCCCCTGAAAATGCGTAGTGCTCGCAGTCAGATGGGGACGGTCGCTCTCCTCGTTTTAGGCCACAAAGGCTTGCATAAATATAAGCCTGTATGGCGCAAACGCAAATCATGGAGATGCGCCATTTAATTCATAACCAACCATTTCTAGATGGTTTAAAGGCAGATCTTGGTGGAAGGAGACTGCGCGGAGGTCTGCTCATTCCGACTGAGTTTTGACCCTATGTCCGACGAGCGGGTTCAATCTCTTAAGAAAAAAGAAAGTGGCTAAAAGAGGATGATTCACCTCCGGGGGAATTGAACCAACCAAGACCCCGAAACCCAAAATGGGAAAATCTAATCAAACGTAAAAGAGGTAGCCGCTAAACGGTTATCGCGGCGGGCCGCTCAACGCCGAGCCTTGGCCACCCGGCACGGACGGCATGGCTTCACTGCGGGAAAGGATTTGCGCGGACGCTTGCCGTGTGAGTCCTGACCGTGGAAACCGTTTGCCCCATGATGGTAATCGAAGCATCGGCTGACCTCGCATTGTTCCTGGGAACCTGGCGTTATGCTGATGGAAATCGAATTTGAATCATTTCCTCGAGGTCGCTGGTGCCCACTGGAAGTTTTGAAATCTAAAACAAACGCCTGCTCGTCTTGAAACTCCGTTAATTCAATTTTCAGCATAAATGTTTCCTTTCAAGGTTTAGGCCAGCGCACATTCTGCGAGCAACCCGCTCGCTGTCCCTTAATGGCATTAACGATGCCACAATCTTTTCCGACGGTTTTTTGGACCGACTCATTTCCCGCCTCTTCCTCAATCTCCGGCTTGGCTTGAGATATTGTTATGGGGATGTAGCCCTTAAAGGCGGTAGGTATGCAACCTTACCATCCACAGCTTAGGTGTTGGAAACACATTCCAACTCCGCTCACACAAGGCCCGCCCTTTACTGAAGCGACTTTCTCCCACTCACTTGGGCGCGGATTATTTCATCATCAACAGGCATTCATATGGGTAATTATGCCACCAATGTCGCCCACTCAGGAGAATGGCGTTCAGGAATATTAAATGAAATTTCTCTGTCTCGGCGGCTTTCTGCCTTGCTCCGTTAAACCACTTTCATAAAGTGCTGCCATGTCAAAGACTGAAACGTCCGCTCGCACCCCGGCGGACGCTTACCCAACGTCCCTCCAGGTGGCGTGGTTCTGTCTGCGCTCCCAGCCCAGGCATGAGCACATCGCTGCTCGCCACCTTTCGCAAATGGAAGATGTGGAAGTCTTTAACCCCCGCATCCAGTATGCCCGCCCCACCAGACATGGCGCCATCTGGATGACGGAGTCGCTCTTTCCGAATTATTTATTCGCCCGTTTCAACTGGCAGACCGGTTTGAACAAAGTCCATTATGCGCCTGGTATTAGCGGCATCGTGCATTTTGGCAACAAGTGGCCGACCATTCCCGATGCAGCCATCGAAGAGCTGAAGATCAGCCTTGGCCGCAAAGAGATTCATATTATTAGTGAGGTGGCGCCCGGCGATACCGTGGAAATCGCAGGCGGCACCTTTCACAGCCTCAAAGCCCTCGTCACACAGGTGGTTCCTGGCAAGGACAGAGTCGTTGTGCTGATGGATTTTCTCGGACGTCAGACCTCGGTAGAATTGGGGCTCAACTCGGTTGTAAAGTGCGGCATCGGCCGGTAATCGATTTTGTTTTGCCTTCGGGCAGGGAGAAGTCCATCCTTTATAGGACCGGTTGCGTCCGTAGCTCAATTGGATAGAGCATTTGACTTCGGATCAAAGGGTTGCAGGTTCAAGTCCTGCCGGGCGCACCATTTTTCCAGCTACTTCAGAAAGCTCTTCAGCATCCAAAGAGTCTTCTCGTGATGTGTGATCCGGCCGATCATAAGATCCTGCGATTCCAGGTCGTTTACCTGTCCAGCCGTCTCGCGCGCTTGAATTGCATCTTGCAGCAATTTCTCATGTGCCGTGACCAAGGCGGCCACATAGTCCTTCTGGGCCAATGGCGGGGTGAACTCTTCGATGCCAGCCATGGAAGCCAAACGGTGCAGCCCGCCCACCGCATACCCGCCGATCGCCCGCACGCGCTCTGCAATCTCGTCCACAGCTTCGAAAAGCTCCTGGTACTGTTCCTCAAAGGCCTTGTGCAAACCAAAAAAGTTAGCTCCTTCCACGTTCCAATGGGCCAGATGCGTTAATCCCAATAATGCGTATGAATCAGCCAGCACTTGATTCAACGATTCAACCATTCGCGTAGTCATCTGAGTGGAACTGTTCTTTTCAGAAGTCATTGTATTCATGTAAAATCCTTCGGTTTGTACCGTCCCAAAAAGGAACGGTTTCTTTTTTCTTTCTAACCGTTAGCACCCTGCTGAAAAAACGGCAAGATGGGCAGAGCCTCGCTTGCTTTGGCGGAATTTATCCATTTTCAGGCCCGATTAGGCCGTGAATAGCTGCCCTCAGCGTTTGAAACACAGATTCATTCAATACTTTCCTTGCAATACTCGTCGATGTCTCTAGGTCAACAGGTTATTCTTTTTGGATCACCGGACAAATCAGCAATTTAAGCGAAATGATGGCGAATACTTTTAAAGCTCTGTTTCTGGGGGTTTTGAGCACGGTTTTTTGGACCTGTGCGGTTTCTGCCGCGACGGCACCCGGGGGGAAACCCGCCGCAATCGACTTCAAACGTGAGATTTTGCCCATTTTGTCGGAGAATTGTTTCGCCTGTCATGGTCCTGACGAAGGACAGCGTAAAGCCAAACTCAGGTTCGATCGGCACGAAGAAGCACTGAAACCCGCAAAATCGGGCGATTACGCCGTCGTACCGGGCGACGTCAAGAAGAGCAAGCTGGTGGAACGCATCGCCACCAAGGATAGCGACGAGATCATGCCCCCAACCAAAACGGGCAAACAGCTCACGGCATCGCAAATCGAGCTGCTCACCCGCTGGATAGCTCAAGGCGCGCCCTGGCAGGAACACTGGGCCTATGTTCAGCCTAAAAAACCAGTCGTGCCGGTTATCAAGGACAAGCGCTGGCCAAAAAATGAGGTCGATAATTTTATCGGGGCGAAACTGGATAAGGAAAAGCTCAAACCGGGTTCTGAAGCCACCAAAACAACGTTGATTCGCCGCGCCAGTCTGGATGTGACAGGCCTTCCGCCGACGCCCCAGGAAATCGACGCC
>JAQGOV010000492.1 GCA_028293425.1 Verrucomicrobiales bacterium | reverse complement strand
AATCTGAATAATGCGGTGTTTATGTCGAATATCTTGGACTGTGATGGCCCCAAATTCTTCCTGGGCCCAATCGGCTGGTGGCACTAGGCACGCATTCATAAACATCCTTGTTTTTAGCAAAAGTAATGTAGAAACGCTTACTCCCATGCAATAAATTTGGGTAAAGACAAGCTCCCCAGGCCAAGGGCAAAGTCGAACGCGAACACCAATTCTGGCAGAAACGCCTCCCGCCCTATTTCGCCAGCGAGCAGATTACCGAAGTCCAAGAAGCCAACTCCCACATCGACGCCCTGCGCCTCCACCGCGATGCCAATGAGACACACCGCAAACTCAAACTCACCGCCCAGCGAGCGTGGGACCTGGCCAGGAAGGAGAAACGCTCCGGCCTCAGGCCAGCCCCTCGCTGCCCCTGGTGGCCTTATGTTTGGAGCCTGAGGACTTCACTCAAAGTTGGAACCGATGGCCGTATTCCCATCGGCGCTGAGCGCATTCGACTCGAATACCCCAGGGAAGCTTCCGTCGTCCTCTGCCTCCATCCCACTGGTCACCATTCGGTGCTGGCCGCCCACCCCTCAAAAAATCAGAAACCCGCGCTCCTCTTCACAAATCTCCCAAAATGAAACTGTCCTGCTTTGCTAACTACAAAAAAGTCCTGGTTTGAAAACTACGCGACACATAGAGGCAAAGATGTTGACTATTGCCCGGAGCACGGAATCAGCATGTCCAAGGCGCCGACCTATATTCTGAAAGACAAGCTAAGCAATATCATCATCGGTCGTGACCTCCTGCAGCAGCTTCTGGACAGAGGTAAAAAGGTCGAGTCTTGGCGGCTTGGTTACGAAACCAGTGAGGATGCGCTCAGTTGGAACGTCTTTGCTGGCCTATTGAACCTCCACGGCTTGAATGAGGTCCTTCGGCTCTTCGCAGGGCTAGAACTGCCTGACGAGCCGGAGTTGTTTCTCTGGGGCAGATGTGTGAACCGAGGCTGCGTTCCTTCAACCGGGTTGCAAATGGTACGACAAGAACTTGAGGCTGGTCTCGGTATTCCAACCGAGCCCGACATTAAGCTGCGGGTCCCTGGTAAGGTGCTCGTCCTGATCGAGGCCAAATTCGGGTCAGCGAATGGAATCCTCAAAGGCAAGAAGAAGCGTTTCGGGGGTGGTGGAGAATTTCTTCAGCGATACAGGTCAAAGCGCAACTGCCCAGATCCTCTAAACCGCGACTGGATTCTGCAACAACCTCCTGAAAAGGTCATGGAGCAGTTATGCCGCAATGTTATTTTTGCTCAATGGCTGGCAGAGGAGGGCGAGCAGGTTTTTGTGGTAAACCTCGTTCGTCGCTGTGCTCATGACGATAACATCTCTGCAACCCAAGTCCCTGATGTTAGGTACGAGATGATTCTGAGCCGCAGGATTTACGACATTCAAACCGGCGACTTGCCAAGGATTCTGGTCTCCAATGTAATACTAGCAACAGGGGAAGTAGCTCATTGCAGTGAACCAGGCTCCCTTTATGAGGAAAGCATGGTCAGCAGCCACTTTGAAGGCGGCTCCTCTGGGGTCAGTTTCCGGGTGATGAAGGGCGTCAGCTTCCGAGTGGGTGCCCATCGTGGTAGTATGGTCAGCGAAAAGGCGGACCAAGCAGTCAGCAGTGGTTCCCTCGTCATCACAAGCGCGCGTGTCATCTTTCAGGGGGATGCCAAGTCCTTTGCCACCAAGCTCAGCAAAATCATTGATATCGCCCGTTTCAGGATGGGCTCAGGTTTTCAGAAACCAGCCGGCAAAAGCCAAGGCTCATCTCCTTTGACAACAACAATGGGGAATACGTAATGGAAGTTCTTGCAGCTGCCATTCGCAATGCCGTGTAGCACGCCTATGAAAACGAACCACCAAAGACCTTCATTCTTCCAAGTCGTCATTGTGGTGCTCTCGGTTTATGTTCTTGTTGCTCTTTTGGCTGAGTCGCTTTTGAAGCTTTCTCCCGAGGTATCTCGCTTCATCCAAGTCGCTGATACTTTCATTTGCCTCGTTTTTCTGACTGATTTTGGAATTCGGTTCCACAAGGCTGAGAACAAACTCAAGTTCATGAAATGGGGCTGGATTGGTTTGGTATCCCGCATTCCAAACGTGGACCTGTTTCGATGGGGTAGGCTCATCCGGGTGTTTCGTATTCTGAGGGCCATCAGGTCGGCCAAGGTGCTGGTAGAGGTTGTGTTCCGAAAGCGAACCCATGGAGCCATGTTCACAGTTGGATGTTTGGCTGTCATTTTAATGGTCTTCTCTTCCATTCTGATACTGGAGTGTGAGAAGGGAGGAGCAGGAAACATCAGATCAGGGGAGGATGCCATATGGTGGAGCCTGGCAACCATGACCACAGTTGGATATGGCGACAAGTTCCCTGTGACCTCTGAAGGCAAACTGGTTGGAGCCGTCGTCATGGTGTTTGGGATAGCAATTTATGCAACGTTTACAGCTTCCATAGCGAGTCTGCTGCTGGAGAAGGAAGAGGAGAAGAAGCTGGACACCTTAATTGCTGAGGTTCGGATCTTGAGAGAAAAGGTCGAAGAATTGAAGGGAACACGTGGGAAGGACGCCGCGGAAGACTTCGATAGAAGGATGCGAACTTCTGACTTGGACGACCTTTAATCACATGAGCGTCCATCACATGCAGAGAAGCTTCTTAGCCATTTCCGTTATCGTTCTGCTGATGTTCGGCTCAGGCTCCCACAAAGCCATGGCTGCCGGTGTCACGATTATCACGCATGGGCTCGATTCCAACGTGGACAATTGGGTCATCTCCATGGCAGACCAAATGAGCCTTTATTATTCTTTGGGAGGTAGTTCCACCTGCTACGAGCTATATTTTGCGCTAACAAACAACACCATACTCTGACTTGGAAACGTCTTTCTGGACCTTCACCCACCCAGAACGGCTCTGGAGAAATATTTATAAAGTTGGATTGGCGACAGTTGGCCAACGATAATTTCACAACATTCGATGTGGCGGTGCTGTGGTTCCGCGCCTTCTGCAGACCAATTTTATTTCGGAGATGAATGGACATGCGTTGGCCGAGCTGCCCTTACATCTGGTTGGGCATAGCAGAGGCGGCTCCCTCGTTAGCGAACTGAGCCGTATCCTTGGTATAAATTGTGTTTGGGTGGACCATCTCACAACTTTGGACCCGCATCCATTGAACAATGATGGATGTTTTGACGTCATTTATTCAGCGGTCAGCCGAAAAAATAAAGGTTTCCGCTTTCATTGTGCTGCATTATTGTTCCATTGGCCCAAATGGACCGCACAGCCGTTTCGAGCGTTGAAACGCTTCTGTGCCGTGACACCTTCCAAAAGGAACGGTCCGCCGGTTATTTGTATTGGGTTGACGCATGCCGAACAGCATTACGCCGAAGCTGAAAGAATTCGCCAGTCGACTTCTAGCCTTTGAGGCTGCGTCGGCCAAGGCTGCCCACATCGAAGATTCTGCCGCCTTTCGCGTATGCGAGAAGTTGCGCTACCCTCTCTGCAAACTCGCGGGCACCCAGGGGTTTCGCTCCCTTCTGACACGCGCCAACGCTCTCGCTGGCGCGCAGGTTCCCTGGCTGCGCGCGCTGCAGATAACGGCCGACGGCTCGTTTGCTGGCTTTGAAACGCTTCAACCAAGGCCGGACCGCAAAGCACTCGACTTGGGCGAAACCGTGCTCATCGCGCACGTGCTCGAGCTGCTTGTTACCTTTATCGGGCCGGCCTTAACTCTCGTCCTGTTGCGCGATATTTGGCCGGAGACGGATGATTTGAATCTTTGACACGGAGAAACGTTATGAAAAAAAGTAAAACATCCGCATCCGCATCCGCATCCGCTTCGGCAAGGCAGGCCAGTCCACCTGAGAAGGTGAAAATTCACCAGCTCCCCACCGGCGTGCGCGGCTTGGATGAGATCATTGGTGGCGGCTTGCCCGAGTTTTCCTTTAACATCATTGCGGGCGCCCCGGGTTGCGGCAAAACCACCATGGCCCATCAAATCCTCTTCGCCAATGCCACCCCCCAGACGCCCGCCATTTATTTCACTGTTCTGGGCGAACCCGCTTTGAAA
>JAQGOV010000452.1 GCA_028293425.1 Verrucomicrobiales bacterium | reverse complement strand
AACCGGTCTCTGCCTCACTCCTATTACCGCGAAAAAACCCGCCATTTCAGCATCAAATTGAAATCGTTGAAGCGATCGTATTCGCCGATTACGGACAAGTCTTTCTGCAGTTTGTATTCAACGGAATAAGTAGGCCGGCCTGCTTCTGAAATATCTTCACCGGAACGAATCGTGAGCCGGCTCGCGTCCCCGGAGAAGCCCAGCTCGGACAGCAGATCCTTCCCTACAAAGAGAGCCAGCCGCTGGGCTTTCTGTGTGTTGGAGAAGTTAAGCTCGCCGCGGGGCAGTTCCCCAGCGGACACCATTAATAAAATCTGTTCTGAACTGAGTGCCGGGGTGGATGAAAATTGGATGACCGGCTTGTCCGCAAATCCGCTCAGATCCATTTTGATATCATATCCAAACGTTCGAGCCGCCGCGGAGACAGTCAACTGGGGGCGATACGGGTTCTCACTCGTTAGCACGATTAAACCCTGGGTGATTGGCATGGTGGCAAAAGGAAAACGGATCTCGCCGGAGTTCACTTTCAACTCACCGGTAGCGAGCGGCTCACGCAATGTCCCCTGCAAACGCAGCGCTGTGGACACCACCCCGTTGAAGAGAGGACTGCGCACTTTCAGGAACTTCTCACCCGTGACGCTCATCCGCAGCCGCCAGTCGGCAAGCGGTTCCTGTTCGATGCTGAAGTAAGGAGGCCGCCGCGTAGGCGTCGAAATCTTTCCCGAGGTTAAATCACTCAAATCGCGCAGATAAAAACCGTCCCGCAGATTGACGTTCCCGGAAATCGTCACTGGAGTCTTTCCGTCATAGGACACAGTGACATTCAAATCGGATTTAAGGATCAACTCCGGGGTTCGAGAGAGAGGCGCCTTTGCTGCGATAACTTTCAGTTCAAACGGAGGCAGTTGCCCCGAAAGCCATTGGTCTCCGCTCATATCAATCGTTCCCGTCACTGGCATGGGATTGCCTCCCACATCCGCAGTCGCCTCGATGAGTGCTTTGCGCTCCAGGAAACGCAATCGGACCAAGATGTCTCGCACCGCACCGATGTTGCCGATTGGATAAGTTCGCGCATTGGACACGGTCAACGCTCCAGCCAATTGACCTCCTGGCACCAATCCTAACTTTCCGCTAATTTCACCTTCAGGGCTCATTATCCTTGGCAAATACGGCCCAAATGCGGCCAATTGGGCCTTGTTCAATTCGATTTCGGCCTTGGCCTTCTTCCAGTCCGGCAAATAAAGTCTTTTTGGAAACGCGGACCAGAACTTTTCATCCAGCGGCAGCTCTCCGTGCAATGCTACCAGCTGTTTAGCTATCTCAAAACTCAAGGAGTCCACTCGCGCGGTAGTTTGATCAACCACACCAGTCAGCCGCACGTTCTCGAACGGTGGCAGGTTCTGGTTGGTGCGCGTGATTTGCATTTTTTTTGCGGCAAACTCCACGCGTCCTTTTGGGCGTTCCAGCGTCCCCTCCAATTGCGCGTGCAGCTCCGGGTTTTGCAGACTCAGGCCCGCGGTCTTAAAATAATCAGCGAATGCTTCCGGCGAGATGTCCGCATGGAGAGCGAGTGGCGCTTTTGCATCTGTTTCCAACCATCCGTTGATGTTCCCGGGTCGAAGCTTTACAGGCAGGGTCCCGTTGAGGGTTGCCACAAGCTGGTTGCCATTGGATACGGAAAGAGCATCGACGTGCAACCCATCCAGTTGGCCCCGCCAATGACCATCCACCGCGAGGCTCACATCCTTGGCCACACGAGCTGCGCCGGACAGCGTCATTTGAAATACAGCAGGACCGTTGCTCCAGCCACCTTCAAATTCCAACCGCCGCACGAACGCTCGATTGGTTGCCCATGGCAACAAGTTGGCAAAAGCCTCCAGTCGGAGGTCTTCCACCTTCGCTGTGAGTTGCCCTTGCCTGGGCCACAACAGGTCGCCTGCCGCCTCTATATGCCCTGCGGTCCCGGAAAGGCTCAGGGGAGTCAGTTCCAGTCGGCCAGTGTTAGTTGTGCCAATGCCAGTCGGGACCCATCGGACCTCGAACGGACCTTTTGATGCGAGTTGCCGTACACCCGCGTTGGTCAATGATATCGAAGCCATGCGCAAAACCTTCGATTCCTTTGCCAGGTCAATCGCTCCATTAAGATCAACGGACGATTTGCCCAAATGCAATGATAGCTGCACTGGGTCCAGCCGAAATTGCTCGCCTTTCCAACTCCCGGAAAGGTTCATCACGGGAGCGAGCGGCGTTTTCAAGGCTTTGATCTGGATCTCCCCCGAATGGGTCAGATTTGTCCAGGAGCCATCCATTGTGACGGACAATTTGGTTTGAGCATATTCAAACCCCTGCGGCAGAAACTGTCGAAGGTAACCGCCTTGATAAGAAATTTGGCCATAATGGATCATGCGACTCCCCAGATCCGCGATTCCTTGGAGAGCTAATGTGGAACCATCCGGAGTTTCTGCCCTGGCTTGTGTCAGCCTCAGCTCCGGCCAAACCAGTTCTCCCTGGATCGTCAGATTTTTGACCTCCATTCCGTGAAGTGCTTTCTCCTGCCGGTTCGCTTGGGCTTGAGCAAATGCTTTCAGCTCGGCTAATTCAAGACCTGAACCACTCAAGGTGAATGTGCTGTCCGGCAACGCCCCTTGCCCGGGCCGAAACTCGACCTGGCCTTTTAATTTCCCCTTGGCACCAACCCATCGCTGCTCCTCCAGGTTCAGCGCAAGCTGGAGAGTGGTTTGATCCGTAAGGTAAGGACTCGTGTATTGAATTGTGGTCCCTTCGCTTAAGTTGGCCTCAAGCCAGGGGGCCACCATTTTGAATTTCTGCACGGTTGCCGATTCGGTGTTCCCGGTGGCGGACAAATTAATATTCACAGGCGGTAGCTGCGCTCCATCGGCAGGACTCGCTTGAGCAGTCAGTTCAACCGTGAAATGATTCGTGAGCCAATGGGCATGCAAACCTCCTTTCACATTCTCGTAGCCTTCCAGCGCAAGCTCGCGCGCAGGAATGGAAAAGGATTCTGATTCCAGTTCGGCAGTCTGTGGCGTGAATCCCTGCTTGCCAAAGTGCGCACTGGCCACGAATTCACTTGTCAGCCAGGAATTCGTGCTTTGGAGCAGGAGCCCATTCCCATGCTCCGTGATGAGCACCTTGGCCTCGAACGGCAGGGATTTGGAGGTGATTCGAACCGCACTGCCATTCCCAGGGCGCAGGTCGGCTATTACTTCCGCTTGCTGCTTTTTTTTCAGCCAAGTCACCGTCCCCGAAAGCTTTTGATCATCCCAAGCCGCTTGCGGCACTTGGACGAGTTCCCCGCCCGCCTGAATCGAGCCGTTCCTCAGCAAGGCGTGCGGCAGCCAGCGATTGATCTGCGCCAAAATTCTAACGACCTTCTGGTATTGATCGGAAACTGAAGGTGCTGCGCGCTGGGCGCTCTTGTTTGCGGATGGTCGTATCTGGAGCTTCCAATCATCCACGGCGGCGTAACGCTCGTTATCCCTGGTCACGTAAAGTCGCCAAAGCCAAATGCTTGGCACATTCCCTTCCAGGTGTTTGGCGAACAAAACCGTGGACTGGTTCGTGAACGTCACATCCGTAAGCTCGAAACGCGAATAGCCTTTCCGGGTGTAATCAGCATACCCCACGCCTCGCGCACCAGCGATCGGGCGCAACAGCCATGGAAACCACAGCGGCATAGCAAGGATAAGCACCAGCAAAAACCCAACGAGCCCGCCGAATGCGAGCAGGAGTTTGCGTGTTCTTTTCCCGGCCATGGAAAGAAGCTAGCGTTGCTTCGCCCTATCAGCCAGTGGGAAACAAGCTTGGTGCAACGCCAAAGGCACGTGGATTCAAAATGCCCGATGCTCCACGGTTCTTCTTCAAATCTCCGATTTCCTCAAAAAATTGCCCCGCAAAATAGATTGCCAAATTGGCGTCCTATGACAGCTTAGTAGGGACTTTTGACTTTTTGACTATGAACAAACCTAAGATCGTTGCTTATTTGAAACCGCATTGTGGATGGAGCCAGGGCGTGCGCGCCATCATGCGCAAATACGACCTCCCGTTCGAAGACCGTGACATCATCAATGACCCGGTACAGCGGCAGGAAATGATCGAAAAAAGCGGTCAAATGCTCAGCCCTTGCGTGGAAGTCGATGGCAAGATGCTCCCGGACATCAGCGGCGACGAAGTTGAAGCCTATCTCCTGGCCAACAATCTGGTCCAAACGAACGCCCTGCAGCCGGACGCTCCCACCAACCAGCCTTGCGCCCACGAGATGCCTCAAAACCCCATTTCGATGCAGTTTAAGCGTTAAGCTGTTATACATCCCCTTTGCAAAGCCGCGGGACTACTCGCGGCTTTTTTTATTCACTTCCTCATGGATAAGGAAGGCTTAAAAGCGGTTTTGGATTCGTTAACTTCTCCTCCATGAGTACGCTGACCATCAGATTGGATGACGACGCAGCACGCTTGGTAGCTGAGGCAGCTCGTGTCGTAAACCAACCCTTGGAAGACTGGTTGCGCGCAAACATCTGCCAGGCAGCCGAGCGCACCCTCCACAGTGCTAAATCCACCGGTCCGCGTGTTTACCCACTGCACCCTGGGGCTATGCAGCCCAGCCCTGATTTCAATTCCCCGTTGGAGGAATTTGCTCCTTACATTTAAAGGCGCCTACCTCAGCTTCTCCTGCTTTCCTGCCTCTCCGATTTTCTTCACCGTATCTGCGATTCCTCCATTTAAGCCGATCTGCTGATGTATAATTTCACCCCGGGTGTTGAGCACCGTAATGACATTCGAGTGCGCAAACTGGCCGCGTGAATCCTTCTTGTATTTCACTCCAAGGAGAGCGCCGAGTTCCAAAACATCATCGGGGGCACCACGCAACAATGTCCAATTGCCAGCAAGTTCGTGCTTTCGTTGATATGTGGTCAGCGCCTCGGGTGTGTCACGTTCGGAATCGAACGAGACGAGCACAAAATTTACGTTGGTCCGGATTGATTCTGGCAGCCCAGTCTCAATCCGTCTCATGTCATGCACCAGTATGGGGCAGGCGTATTCGCATTTGGCAAAAAACATTGTCAACACCACTGGCTTTCCTTGCAGTGCCGCCAGTTTTAATGGTTTTGCCGCCTGGTTTGTCCAGACCGATTCCAATTGATAAAGCGAAGCGTCGGAAACTGAACCCGGAGCCACGGAGCCTTTAGCACAGCAAACTGGTTTCTCCAATTCACCGCCTGCGGCCAGCACCGCCACCGCCATCATCAATGTCAAAACTGTCCCCGATAATAATGTCTTCATCGTTGTTCCATGGTTAAACTGAGCGCGCATCGGAACCCGAGGTTATGCACCGTGTAGCTCGCCTTAAGACTGCTGCGGAATCCGTAGCGCATAAACGCAGGAAAGTTGTCCCGCTCCTTGGTCCCCTCGGAACCACCTCCGCAAAAGAGTTGTCGGTCTAGCCCCGTATCTCCCCTGGCATCTCCAGTCACCATGGCGGTGTTAAAATCCGAGACCCACTCCCAGATCAAGCCATGCAAATCTTTCACCCCAAAATAATTCGCGGCGCCATTTCCAACCGCCGGGAGCACCTCCGGGGCCGGCGTCGCGTACCAGGTTCGAAGGTGTTTTGTAAACTCAAGGTCCTTTTCTCCATCGGGTCTGTTCGGACTGGCCGCCGCCGCATACTCCCACTCCGCGGTGGTGGGCAATCGTTTGCCTTTCCACGAGGAATACGCCTTGGCTGCGAACCAGGATACCTGGACGACTGGTGCATTTACAGCAGCGTCTGAGCCCGGATCCAGGTCGCCAGCCCAAAGCCTTAGATACTGTTCATCCGCAAAGAGTCGCTTGACCTGTGAGCGGCGCCACTTGGGATTGCTCCGCACAAATTCCAGGAAATCACCATTGGTGACGGGCTCAACATCCAGAAAAAAGGCGCTCACCGCTACGTCCTTTGGGTCGCGCTCCCCACGAAAAAGCGGCGTATAGCGCCCCGCGGAAACCAGGGTCATCCCCGCTGGGGGCGCCTGTGCGCACTCGGCTTGAGGGACTAGCATGCCCAAACAAAGTGGCAATGCTGTTATGTAGATTCGCCAGTTCACAGGTGTCAATTCTGCTCGTTTCCGTCCCGGCTCCTTATTCGTACTGAGCTGTTGCTGGCGTCGCCGCCGGCGCTTCACTCCGCATCCGTCGCACCAGGTCCGCTGAAACTGCATCTGCCGCATTGCCGAAACTATTGCGCACATATGTCAGCACGTTCGCGATTTCGTCGTCGGACAAGGTATTCAGCGGAATCATGGTTCCAGCATACTTCTTCTGGTTGACAGTTAAGTCGCCCGACAGTCCTTGCAGCACAATTCGGATGGACCGCTCTTTATCTGCCATCAGGAAGTCAGATTTTGCCAGCGGTGGAATTTGGGTTGGAATGCCTTCACCATTCACCTGGTGGCAAACGAAGCATGTCTGCATGAAGACTTGTTTGCCTTTCGCCACCTGGATGTCTTTGGTAAGGCCGGCAATTTTGGTATCTGCCCTGATTGCCTCCTTCACCTGGGCTTGCAACGAGGCCACTTCCTTCTCTGCAGCGGACCCAGCGGCTGCCTGCCTGCCCAGATACACCGCATCCACCTCCTTGCCCGAATAAGCCAGCAGATTTTCCGGCCCCGAGACCTTCAACATCCCAAGCGCGCCCTTGTTGAAAGCGCGGAAAAGCGAGTGATCCACCAGGATATATGTCCCTGGCACTTCCACTTTGAAATCCACGATCGCCGAGCCACCCGCCGGCACCATGGTCGTTTGCACATTGTGCTGCGCTGCGGTGGTGCCTCCTTCGGGATAAACGTTGTCAAAAATTTCGCCAATGACATGGAAGGAGGAGACCAAATTCGGCCCTCCATTGCCCACGAACAGGCGCACAGTGTCGCCTACTTTAGCGGTCAGCGCTTTATCTCCCACCAGCGATCCCACGGACCCGTTGAATACCACGTAGGTAGGCCGCTCATCCATCGCCTTGTTTTGATCGAACACCTGGAGGCCCTCTTCGCCATATTTCCCGGCCGTGTAGAAATCTCCTTGCATAACATAATATTCTTTATCCACCTTGGGCAGCCCTTCTTTCGGCTCTACCAGAATCATGCCATACATGCCGTTGCCCACATGCATTCCGACCGGCGCGGTCGCACAGTGATAAACGTATAGCCCGGGATTCAAGGCCTTGAATGAGAACTGGGACGAGTGCCCCGGCGCGGTAAAGGACGACGCCGCGCCGCCGCCTGGACCAGTCACCGCATGCAAATCGATATTGTGCGGCATCTTGCTGGAAGGGTGATTATTCAAATGAAACTCCACCTGGTCCCCTTCGCGAATGCGGATGAAACTGCCCGGAACATCTCCGCCAAACGTCCAAAAGAGGTATTCCACGCCGTCGGCCATCTTTTTGACCACTTCCCTTACCTCCAGGGTCACAACCACCCTCGTGGCATGGGATCGAGTAATGGGCGGCGGCACCATTGGAGCCTGCGTAACCACCGCAATTTCTTCACCCTCAACCGAAGGATCGGTTATATGCGCCCTGGAAGGTTTTCCAGCAGCGGCCGGTTCCGCTGCCGAAGCAGCCGCCGCGGGGCCGAGCAGCAACGCGCTCACCACGGCACTGCGGAAGAGTGAATCCATAACATTCAATTTCATGAACATCACTCTGTCGTGGGGCGATATATTCGGCTAACCCTCCTTTGTCGATGGCCAAGCATTCCTTGCGATCGGCTTTGCAGGAAATGTTTGATCTGCGTCAATGCTGGTAACCACCAGAACCGGAATAATTTTGGAACCTCCCCGGAAAAGCTTGGTGTTGACAACATTCACCTCCTTGCGTCATCTGTAGAAAGCAGGCCGCAGTCGCTTGCCCAAGGCTCGCGTCTACCTGGATGCTTCATTTGCCCTGGCCAAATGTGATGGCGCGCTGGAAACAGCGGCCAAAACCAACACCAATAAGGAGTTTTATGGACAACAAAAAGGATGAAAGTCCCGAAAAGGTTTTAACCAACCGTCAAGGCCACCCCATCACCAACAACCAGTCCTCCCGCACCGTGGGAAGCCGGGGTCCGGCCACCCTCGAGAATTACCAGTTCCTCGAAAAAATCAGTCACTTCGATCGCGAGCGCATCCCCGAACGCGTGGTTCACGCCCGCGGCTTTGTGGCTTACGGTGACTTTGAGGCAACCGGCAAAGTTGGAGACGAGCCGGTCTCGAAATACACCCGCGCAAAAGTTTTCCAACAGGCCGGCAAGAAAACCCCGCTGGCCATTCGGTTCTCCACCGTGATCGGCGGACGCGACTCTTCCGAGGTCGCTCGCGACCCGCGTGGCTTCGCCGTGAAATTTTACACCGAAGATGGAAATTGGGACCTCGTGGGCAACAACCTCGCTATTTTCTTTATCCGCGACGCCATTAAATTTCCGGACGTTATACATGCTTTGAAGCCCGATCCCGTCACCTTCCGCCAGGAACCCAACCGCATTTTTGACTTCATGAGCCAGACTCCGGAGTCCATGCATATGCTCACTCACCTTTTCAGTCCACGCGGGATTCCGGCCAGCTACCGGCATATGGAGGGCTTCGGCGTGAACACCTATAAATGGGTCAACTCCGAAGGCAAGACAATGCTGGTCAAATACCATTTCCATCCTCGCTGCGGCGTAGCCAGCCTGACGGCTGCGGACGCGGAAAAAATCCAGGGCAAAGACCTTGGCTCTGCCTCCAAGGATCTCTTCAACGCCATTGCGCGCGGAGAATTTCCGCAGTGGGACGTGTTCGTGCAATTAATGGACGACCATGATCATCCCGAACTCGATTGGGACCCTCTGGATGACACCAAAACCTGGCCGGAAGACCAGTTCCCGCTTCGCAAAATTGGCGTCATGACCCTCAATCGCAATGTCCAAAACCATTTCGCTGAGAACGAACAAATCTCCTTCGGCACTGGCGTGCTGGTCGATGGCCTCGACTTCTCCGACGACAAAATGCTCGTTGGACGAACGTTCTCCTATTCCGACACCCAACGCTATCGGGTGGGACCCAACTATCTGCAACTGCCAGTCAACCAGCCGAAGAAAGCGGTTGCGACCAATCAACGCGACGGCCAGATGGCATATCGAGTAGATACAGCCAAAGAACAAAACCCCCACGTGAACTACGAACCAACGATTCACAACGGACTCCAAACCTCCACTCGCCCGGAGCCGAATAATTCTCCTGTTATCACTGGCCAACTCACTCGCAGCGTGCTGGAACGCCGCAACGATTATTTCCAGCCGCGCGCCCGCTTCGTCACCATGCAGGATTGGGAGCGCGATGACCTCGTGAAAAACATGGGCGACCTCCTTGGCCAATGCGAGCGCGACGTCCAGCTCCGCATGCTCTGGCATTTCTTCCTAATCCACGACGACTACGGCAACAGGGTCGCCAAAGCCATCGGCCTCTCCGCCAAGGACGTCAGCAGTCTCCAGCCGCTCCCCGGCCAAGTCCTCACCGAGGAAGACAAGAAGCGCCTGCAGAAGCTCGGCAGCAACGGCGACACCATCGAGCCCGCCAAATGGGGCAAATTGACCAGCGCGGTCGAGAACCGCCACGCTACTCCTGACGAAGTCCTCGGAATGAAAAGCGCACCCAGCCCTATGAAATAAGGGCCATATCCTTTCCGCTCCCGCGAGGCGGCTTCATCTGTGGAAGCCGCCTCGCTGTCTCATTCAAAATTTTCCCAGGCCAGGTCCATTCCTATTCCGCCGTGATTGCCCGATAGAATCGCTGTGGAAAGGCACCGGCGTTGAGGTCCAGAAAGATGGATTGCCCGGCGGAATTAGTGCTCACGTTCGTCCAATGGATCAGGTCCGACGAGGCTTGCACGACCACGGAAGCATTCGCATCTCCCGCAAACTGCATTTGAAATGTGCCGTTGGACATCCTCTGCGGAGCCATCAACCTGGGCGCTGATTCGTCATCCAGGATATTCAGGGTTGCGGCACTCAACCCGAGAGAATTGTTGCCGGAGATATTTGTGAGCAGGAGCTGCGCGGTTTTGTTTCCATCCGCCACCTGGTCATCCAGCACATCGAGCAATATCGCTTTGGCGATTTCGCGGGGCCGAAAGGTAAACAGCGCATTCGTGCCGACATAGTCGACACCAGCCACCGCCGTTCCATCGCGGACCTCAAACGCCACGGTAACTGTCGAATTCGTGTTCCCGGTGCGAAATATTTTTATGACCGCTGTTTTTCCGGTCTCTGAAACAGAATAAGAGGAAGCGGCGAATCCGATCACGGCCGGGGGTTGGTCGTTTTCCCGGATCACAGCCATGCTTTTGCTCCTGGCCACGTTTGCGCCTAGCGGAATCAACTCTCCACCAAGATTCAAGCTGCCCACGGGAGCGGACAGGGAAACCTGGAAATCCTCGTCCGGCTCAATGATCTGATCATCAAGAATAGGCACCGCCACAAAAAGGTCCCCGGTAAACCCGACGCTTCTTGGAGCGGGGTAAGAAAATTCCCACCAGGCTGCCTGGGTGTTGATGGGGATAAAATCCACGCCCTCAAGCGCAGATCCACTGCCCGTTCTCGCCGTGGCCCGAATCGTCCCCAGCCGGCCGTCAATCCTGCGTAAAGGTACATTCAAAGTGGTGAAATTCTCGTCAACCGCGTACTCGGGCCCGGGAAAAGCTATTGTGCCCGGACCAGGAGTAGCGCCGCCAATCAGCCGGGCGACATTATACCTCGTGGCTTTTTGTTGGCGGGTAAACGACCTGTCCGGAGATACATTGTTGCTGTTTGGATTTCCGCCAAGACGATGGAAAGATCCGCCAATCAGAACCGATCCATCCGCCTGGAGCGCCAGGCCATTGACAAAATTCGGCAGTTCGAAACTGAATTCATTCACAAGCCCCGCAAACTGGTTGTACCCGGTGTCCAAGAAGCTCGTATCTAGAACACCGGTTTTCATTAGCCGGGCCACACCCTTTCTTCGCACTTCGCCAATGCTGGTGAATATGCCGCCTAGAAGAATTTTATCGTCGGGTTGAAGCTTGATCGCGAACACAGCTTCATTCGGGCTAGCCCCCGCAAAGGACTGATCCGTGGACCCGTCGTGATTGAAGCGCACAAGATGGGAAATTTGAAGGATGTCCGCCCGCGTAAAGGCTCCTCCGGCAAGAACCTTGGAATCGCTCTGAACTGCAAGCGCGTAAACAGGCCCGTTCAGCCCGGCGCCTGGATCGAAGTCCGGATCGACCGCGCCCGTCTCATCCAGCCGGGCAATGCCGTTACGGTTCACATCGCCGAATCGAGCGAACTCACCTCCTACATAAAGTTTGTTGCCAGAGTTGGCGTTCATGACTTCCACATCGAGTGACCAGATCGTCCCCGGGTCGCCTCCGCCTTCATTCACAACTAAAGTTAAATTCGTGTATGGTCCGGAGCCATAGTGAACCAAATATTGTAATGGGCCCAGGAAATTGGAGCAGCTTGCATCCCCTCCATAATTGTTTGTCAGCCCACTATCAAAGATCAAATTTGGACCGTGGTAAATGCGGAGCGCGTCCGGAACACACTGGGGCTCAAAGGTAATCCTTACAATTCCGGAAGTGGCCCCTGTGTTGATGTTGGTTCGGAACTCGGCCGGCCCAAGGCCGGACTGCTCAGCGTGCAGTATTAAACCGCCCGAGCCTCCTTCAATTGCGAGCGCCCAAATGCTGCCATCCGCTCCCGCTCCTGTGTCGAAAGCGGGGTCCACTGAGCCATCCGGAAGCAGTCGGACGATTCCCGGACGATAGATGCCATTAAAGCTGGTGAAGTCCCCGGCCACATAAACCCTCCCGGAATCCAAAACTGCCACCGCCCGAACGATCCCATCAGCTCCTGCGCCCGGGTTGAAGGAAGGGTCCACGGAGCCATTCGCGTTAAGGCGGACGACACCGGGTCTTGAGATGTTACCAAACGAACTGAAGCCACCGACCACGATCGTTTTGCCAAAATTGGTATCGCCGAAGCTGGCCGCGTAAGCCGCAACATCCGTCACAACGCCATTCGCCCCCGGGCCGGGGTCGAACGACGTGTCTAGCGAACCATCATTATTGATTCGAGCCACTCCTCTGCGTGCCGCCGCGTTGTATGCGGTGAACGAACCGCCGATCAATGTTTTCTGGTCGGCTTGAACTGCTATTCCATTCACCATCCCGTTTGCCCCCGGGGTTTCATTATACGCTGGAGTGGTGGACGGAACTTGCTCTGGATTCCACTCTCGGTCCACTGCCCCCGCTGGCTGATCATCATTCAAAATCGTCACACGCGCGGAAGAGTTTATCCCCAGATGCCACGGCGGGCTCGGGTTTCTTAGTTCAACAAGGATATCCTCATTGAATTCAACATCGGAATCGTTGAGGACCGGAATGAAGACTCTTTGGCGCGTAACGGCTGGTGGGAAAGTCACCACGACGGAGGTAGGCGTATAATCGGCAGCGTTTATCAGTGCTGGTGCCCCGTCGGTGATAAGCGTATTCGGGTAAACAGTGGTCGCCGCATCTGCATAGTCAGACCCAGCTTCGGTTGGAAAACCAAAAACTGGCCGGGTGACCATTTCGACTGTCCCAAAGCTTCCGCCAGCGCCACCTGGAAGGATTACGTCCACAAAGACTCCGCCACCGGCCTCATCGACACGATATGCAGCCCGCTCAATACTAAAACCACCGACATCGTTATTGATTTCTACGATCACGACCGCACCGGTGGCAGTGCTGCCCAGGGTGGGAACAATCTGAAGTGCATCTTCAGGCGGGGCAGCCCTTGGATTCGACAAGGCAACATTCACTCGTTTGGTGCCATTGGCGACGCCATCACTGGTGACCTCCACAAGGAAATTGGTGCTCATTTGAAAATCATCGAAAACCAGTGTGCCACTTGTAGGGTAGTAGTCACAATTGGGAACCGCTAAACCCGCCGATGACGGACTGGCGCTCCCACACGGCAACGCAAAGTTGTTTATAGTCGTGTAATCAACCAGGACCTTGCCGCGGCTCCCACCCGTGCGGACAACTGTGACGAGGGCGCCGCGCACCAGCTTGGGATTTAAGAACCACGCAGGTGGAATGTTGCCAAAGGGGGCTGGGAAGGTCTCGTTTTCGGTGACCCTGAATTCGGAGGCGCTGAAATTAAACTGGCCCGCGCCTTCCAGTCCCGGACCTGTGGCTGCTTTTAATTGGACCGCGCTACAGGCGATTAGCCAAACGAACCCAAAGCAAAACAATCCTCCTCGTGTAATCATATGCGTGATGATAATCCTAGGCTATTCTTGAGCTGATTGGTCCCTGAACTCTATTTCCTA
>JAQGOV010000434.1 GCA_028293425.1 Verrucomicrobiales bacterium | reverse complement strand
TCAGAGCCCGAGCCCAGTCAGAAGCGCGCGCCGACGCTTTACGCCATTATCGGCGTGAAGTTGTTGAAGGGAGCTTTGTTGCTCGCGGCGGCTATCACTGCTTACACACTTTCCGATAATGACCTCCCGGCGGAGTTTAAACATTTCCTGAAAATTCTCGGCCAGGATCCGCAACGTAAGTTTTTTGAGGGAATTGCACAGAAGATCGCTACCGTCACTGAGGCGAATGTGTTGTGGGTGGCGGCTGGGACTTTCGTTTATAGCTTGTTTTCCTGGGTGGAAGGGATCGGCCTCATCATGCGCGTTGGCTGGGCGGGGTGGATGGCTGTTCTGGAGAGCGCATTTTTTATTCCCATCGAACTTTACGAATTGGAAGAAAAAGGGTTTACGTGGGGAGTTTCCGTCATCCTGGTCCTGAATGTTATTATCGTGACCTACCTGGTAAAGAACCGGCATCGGCTCTTTCATCATCACATTCACTCTTCCCCGGCCGTCGAAAAGCCACTTTCCGAGCCGGGAACTGAGGCCAAAATAGCGGATTCTTCGAATTTCAGTCCGAAATAGTTGATTTTTTGCGTTTGACAGGAGGGTTTGAGCGTTGTACTTACAAAGTAATTACATTGCATGGGCGAACACTATACTAAATATGGACTTCGATTGGAATAACCCGCCATTCAATCTCAGCCGGAGCTTAAGCATCCAGGAGATTGAAGAATCCTTCGAGGATCCCTTTGCCGTGAAGCTTCTTCCGGATTCCAGCCGTTTTGCCGCCCAGTCCCGCTATTTTAACCTCGGAATGTCGAGCAAAGGCTCCGGGGTCTTCACGGTTTATCGCACCAACGGCAAATCGATCCGGGTGATTTCGGCCCGGAGTTTTGAACCCGAGGAAAAGTTTTTTTACCAACGCAAGATGAACCAGACCTTAGGCAGCACCTCCGCATAGCTCTTATATGAACACCATTTCCAGTTGGGAAGAAGTGCCGCTCTGCGACAGCGAACAAGCCGAGGCCATGTTTTGGGCCGAGAACCGCCTGGATGTGCGGCTGATGGAGAGTTCGGTGGCCGCGACCTCGGAAGTTTCCGAGTCCACCACCATCACGCTGCGGATGGACCCGAGGCAGTTGGCCAAGATCAAGCGCCTGGCTCGCACGAGGTACTTGAATTACCAAAGCATGATCAAGCAATGGCTGAGCGAACGAATGGAAATGGAAATGCGGGATCGGTCCGAACCGCGGAATCATAAGATGCTATGAGGATTGAAGGATACACGAAGGGGTTGGGCGCGAAAGGTTCGCGGCGCACGGGCTTCACCTTGATCGAGTTGCTGGCGGTCATTGCCATTATTGCGGTCCTGGCGGCGCTGATCATCGGGGTGTTTCCGATGGTTAATCAGACGAAGGTTCGGAGCCGTGCCAATGCCGAAATTGCGATGCTGACGAGCATGATCGAAACATATAAATCCAAGAAGGGTTTTTATCCGATCGATAACAGGAAAGACTTTGTGACAGGTACTCCCTCGGTTACCGTCACGAATCTGCCCTCCACACTTTACCATGAGCTCACTTCGGAAGCGCCAGGAGATCCCAATATTTTTATCGTCAATTCAGGCGCAGAGGCGAAGAACTTCGCCAGGAATTTAAAAGAGAGTCAGTATAAAACCCTGGACGGCTTCAAGCTGCTCGGAATTCCTGCTAAGGGCCCAGACGGCGATTTCAGCTTCTGGCGCTATGATGCCTCCTCCACAAATCGGCATCATCAGGAGGGGTTCGACTTGTGGATTGATGTGTTCATCAAAGGGGAGAAATACACGTTTAAAAACTGGAACGAATGATTATGAGAAAAGGGAACACTCTAAAACATCTTCGCGTCACGTGGCTCGAGGAAAGCTGGACCCAGCCGTTCGTAAAAGCCTTTCGCAAATCGCGGCATTTAACGATGGCTTATGGAACGAGGCCCTCGGGAATCAAGCCCATGAAGTCCGCGTACAGATTTTTCAGCAACGAATTTATGAAAAGTGCTAGCCCATTAAGGCAGCAGCGTGGCTTTACGCTGATTGAAATGCTCGTGGTGATTGCGATTATCGCTATCCTCGCCGGGCTGTTGATCCCGGCAGTCATCACCGCCAAGAACAAAAGCAAAATCACAAAGGCCAAGACGGAGATGGAAGGTTTGGTCACGGCGATTAAAGCATACGAGTCAGAATATAATCGCATGCCTGCGGACAAAGCTGCGGAGCAGGTTTCCGTCGCAAATCCTGCGAACCCCGACCTGACATATGGTCTTCCCCTTGTCCCTGGTTCCTATGGTACCAACAATCTTATCATGGCGATCATCATGGATATGGAGACGTACCGGAACAACGAACAAACCGTGAACGCCGGCCATGTGCGTAACACAAGAAAGCATCCTTTTTACACCGCCAAAGATGCGGCAAACGACAAGGCTTCCGGCTTGGGGTCCGACGGCGTGCTCCGCGATCCCTGGGGCAATCCTTACATCATCACTGTCGATATGAACGATGATAACCTGTGCAAGGACTTTTATTACGGCGACATCAAGGCGGATGTAGCCGTCTGGTCGCTCGGTCCCGACGGACAATTCGGCGACGCTGGGAAAGATAAAGACAATATTCGTAGCTGGAAGTAATGCGCTTATCGAGAACAGAACGATGGGAACGGTCGCCGAAACGCGACGGTTTCACCTTGGTTGAAATGCTAATGGTCCTGGTGATCATTGGCCTGATTATCTCCATTGCATTGCCGGGCCTTAAAGGACTTAAGCGGACCAATGTTGAGGCCAATGCCAACCGGCAACTGCTCGATGATCTGGCGCTCGCGCGGCAACGGGCCATCGTCGGGCGCACGACGGTGCATGTGGTTTTTGTGCCCACCAATATCCTCGATCTCAATTTCACTTCATTACCCAAGCCGGAACAAGACCAGGTGGAAAGGCTGAAAGCAGGGGTATTTACAACTTATGCCTTGTTCGTGGAACGGAGCCTGGGAGATCAACCAGGCCAGCCCAACTACAAGTACATCACAACGTGGAAGTCGCTGCCAGAGGGTATGATGATCCGCCAGAGTGAATTTAATTTTGATCCTCCTGACGTTTGGAGGGGAATTTCTCCTCCAGAAAGCAGGGCATTTCTTTACCTTTTATTGCCTTTTCCAAGCGCCAATGGGATGAACACTTTGGTGCCGCAAATTGCCTTCGGACCGCATGGCGGCCTGGTCGATGACAAAGGCAACCGGATCCTTGACGACGAGGTGATTGAGGTAACCCGGGGAAGCATCTTTTTTGACCGCGATGCCTCGGGAACAATTTCCGGCGTGGATGCCAAAGGGCCACCGAATTACAACCCGATCGAGGACCGCAACTGGATCCGAATCGACGGCCTTACCGGCCGGGCCAAGGTGGATCGAAAGGAGATTCAATGATGCTCTTGCCCTCCAGGTTTGATCATTGTGTTCACCGGCAGGTTCGCTCCGGTTTCACGATGATTGAAATCGCCCTTTGTCTGGCGATTATCGGCTTCGCGCTGGTGGCAATCATCGGGATTCTGCCAGCGGGCATGCAGGTCCAGAAGGATAACCGGGAGGACACGATCATCAACCAGGATGCAGGCTATTGGATGGAAGCTATCCGGAACGGTCGGCAGGACCTGGACGATTTGGCAAACTATGTGGACGCTATCACCATCCAGGACATCCCGTTCACGCCTCACACCAATGGATTTCAAATCATCGGGTTGCTGACCACACCAGGAACGACCAACTACGCCTATGTGCGCGCGATCAGCGGGGCTGCGGCCGAAAAGGGCAACGACCCAAACATCCGTGACTTTGCGTTCGGCTACCGCCTCCGAGTCGAGGTTGAGCCTTTTACGACCAGTGGATTTCGCGACACACCAGATTTGCAGGCTATTAGCGGGAGCCTTCATGAGGTCCGACTGACGTTTGCCTGGCCCGTGATCGGGGATTTGAAGGACCCAACGAAACAGCGCATCGGCAATAACCGGCAAACGGTAAGAACGTTGGTGAGCGGAAACATTGATACCATTACGAATAACAACGGCGTTTACTTTTTCTTCCGTCCGTGATGAAAACTTTATTTCCAGAACTGCAGCGCAGCCAGAGAAGGGCAGACGCCTTTTCCCTGGTGGAAGTAATGGTGGCAGTTGGGTTGCTCGCTTTTATCATAGTGGGGCTGCTGGCGATGTTTTATCAAACGCAGCGCGCTTTTCGGAGCAGTGCCACGCAAACCGATGTCCTGGAAGCAGGTCGGGCCGCCATGCAGATCATTCGGCAGGATCTACAGGAAATGCATGCCGCCGGTCATCCGTTTGTTACGAATTTTGTGATGTTGCCCGCCAAGGGCTCGTCTCCTTTGGTGTTTCCATTGCCACCCAAAAAGGGAGGGAATGATCTTAAAACAGAGCTGCTCGACCTCACTTTTTTACAGAAGATAAGCGACGAATGGATTGGAGTGGCCTATCGAATTGAAGGAGCCGGGGCGGGGTTGGGGACTCTGAAACGGATGGAAGACAGGCACCGGCTCGACAGCCTGGATCCTTTTACGGATACTCAATATGTTTCCAACCCCCAGCAACCAGGAGAGTCAGTTTACGGCCTTATCACCTTGGCCGGCTATTGGGATGCGTTGCCTGTCGAGGACGCTGGATTTCATCGCGTCATCGATGGTGTCGTTCACTTTGACCTTATCCCATATGACACAAACGGAGTGCCTTTGTCGGTGACAAATGTCTATACCACGAATTTTATGCCAGCGTACGTGGATGTGGAATTAGGGATCCTGGAACCCAAAACCCTTGAACAAGTCCGCGCCCGCCTGAGTGCTGGAAATACAAACGCTGCGAAAATTTACCTGATGGACCGCGTGGAACGTGTGCACATGTTCAAGCAGCGCATCCCCATTCGTACCCGCTCATGAAACGCAACCAACAACAAGGCGTCGCCCTCGTCATTACGCTGCTCCTCCTGACTGTCATCACAGTCATCGCCGTTGCGTTCCTGGCCGTCACCCATCGGGAGCGGGCCTCCGTGACGGAAACATTAAGCAATACTGACTCCGAGTTCGCCATGAGCGCGGCGTTGGAACGAGCGAAAGCGGAGGTCATCGGGACGATATTAAGCTCCACCAATCTCTTTAACACGGAGCTCCGTGTTTCCACCACGTTCCCTTCCTTTCTTTCACCATCAAACAGTCCGGGCGGAGTAGATTTCAGTCGAAACCCAAATCCTCCGGACGTGAACAATGTCAGTTATGATTTCGACAACTTGGGGAACGACTTCTTCTCCTATACGACTCCCCAATGGCGGAATTTATACGAGAAAATTGGCCAGAATCTGTTCTTTGATCCGCGCGCTCCCGTCTTCGTAAATACCAATCGCGGCGGAAAAACTGGTCCGCTCGATTATCGTTACTATCTGGACTTAAATCGGAATGGACGCTTCGAAAAGACGGGCATCCTGCCGGTGATCGGCCCGAATGGACAAGTGGTTCTTGGAGATCCGAATGACCCGACCAGCCCGGGAGGGGCGTTAACCAAACTGTTTATTGGCGATCCGGAATGGATTGGGATTCTTCAATTTCCCAACTTGTTCCACTCGCACACCAATCGGTTCATTGCCCGTTATGCATACATGATTATGCCGGCAGGCAAGTCGCTGGATCTAAACTATATAGGCAACCAGGCGCGCTTGAGCTTGGACATGAGGCCCACACCGACGACAGCGGCAAGCGGTTACCTTCGAAACCAGGGATTTGGCTCCTGGGAACTGAATCTGGGAGCATTTCTCACCGACCTGAACACGAACGTGTGGTCTGGGTTGATCCCTGGCGAAAGGTATGATTATCGGCCAAACGATGCCGCTGGAAATCAAGGTAACGGCTTTTCTGATGCGGTCGGATTGCTTCATTACAGGTATCGCAGATCGCAAGAAGCGCCCAGCGTGCCTGGCGCTCACCGGAACCTGCCTACTGCCAAAAATATGTTTCCCAATGTGCCTAATTTGCAGCAGCTTTTCACGAACGACCTGATTGATGCCTATGTGAATGGCCCAATTGCAGGGTTTGGTTTCCCAGCAGTTTCGGTGGATGATAGCGATGAGGATCCGAGTCTCACATGGCCAGGGGGCGAGGGGAAACAGCACTTTTTTCGGCCGGACGACTTCTTCGACCGTCCGTCTCTGGACTTCCCTGAATTCAAAGCTCGGATGCAGTATGCCTCCGCTCAAACCTCCTTTTATGATCGATATACCTTTTACCGAATGCTGACACAGTTAGGGACTGATTCCGTGCCAGAGAAGGATGTTGAGCACGTGATCAACACGAGAGGTGACCAGGAAACGATCGTTAACAAGATCAATCTTAATTACCAAAACGTTGGCCTGGACTCTTTCGGTAACCCAGCCTTTAATACAAACCTGGTTCATTGGAGGCCCTTGGATTTCTTCTCGAACACGGCCCATATACTGTTGCGTCAGGAGTTCGCAGGCTATGCTGTCACGAACATTCCCGTGTTCACAAACAACTCCTCTCGTTTTGGGACTAACCGGACCTCTTATCCCATTCTCTCTCCCCGGGTGCGGCAGTTGCTGCAAATCGCAGCCAACATTTACGATGCGACGACTAATAGCCCGTACCCGACGATCTTCAGTCCAATTTATGAAAAACGGGGGAACGATATTTATATTTCAGGATTTACGGAGGTGACGAACACGTTACCGCTCACGAAACCATGGCGGGACCTGGATGATGCGGCCGACCGCGCCGCACTGCAGCCGAACGATAATGTTTACAATATTGGACTGATTGTCGGTGCACGTAAAGGGCTCCCGAACTTTAATGAGTTCAAAAACTACAACTATGTCCAGGTAAGCCGCAAGCTGGAGTTCATCAAGACGCAGCCCAGCCAGAGGCCGTATACCACAAATCAACAATTAAGCTTTACGGTCAGCAATTCCTGTGGAGTTGAACTATGGAACTCTTACACCAATGCGCTGACCAACATTCTCGTTCGGACGGATGTAGACAACACCTACTTCCTGACCAATAACAATGGTCCCGTGAAATTTGCTTCAACCACTCGGTCGCAATTTATTACGAACAACAATTGGCTGGGCCGCACGTTTGTCGTTCCACCTGGCACCAACGAAACAGTTCTCGAGCCTTCCAGTTACATCAGCGGCCTGAACCCGCCGTTTGTGCCGCATAGCATTTCGAAGACGAACTTTGACACCAATCAGCGGGCTTTTACTAATAAATGGGGACTGGATCTAACGAACCGGGTCCGTTGTTTCATGGTTGATCAAAAAGCATCGCCCAATCGAATCCTGGACGTCGTAGGGTTGAGGTTTGACACCCATTTCGATATCTCTGCGGAACTTGATAAACCAATTGATCCGGGAGTGAACGATCCGGGAAGCCTGGTTTGGGACAGGAAAGCGGGTGTGCAAAACCAGATTTTGAAATCCGCGCGATCCACAGCAACTGACCGGTATTGGGCGGAGTTCGGTGAGGGCACTTATAATCAGTCCAGCTCGGACGAATTTGGCGCCTTCATCGGCTTGCCTCGGGCTGGCGCCACGGTGACCGCCACTAACAAATTAGTGGCTCAAGCGCCA
This sequence comes from Verrucomicrobiales bacterium, assembly GCA_028293425.1. Classification (GTDB taxonomy): domain Bacteria; phylum Verrucomicrobiota; class Verrucomicrobiia; order Limisphaerales; family JAQGOV01; genus JAQGOV01. Next base: position 9,232 of record JAQGOV010000434.1, on the reverse strand, counting down.
TATGTCCCAGTCAGGCGGATGTACTGCACGAATTCGTGGCAAGCGAACGATCCCTTGGTCCATTATACAGAAGAGGATCTTCTGGACTCCCGGGCATTAAAAACCAACGGGGTGATTACCGTGCGGTCGAGCGATACCAATTTTTCCACGCTGAATTTGGGAAGGACGATTCATGGGCGGTATAAACCTTGGGGAATCGTAGGGTCCAATGAGGTGAGTGAAACTGATTATCCGTTGTCGAAGGATCCAAAGATTAAGGATTCAATGGTGACGCAGCCGGATGATTGGCAGTTCCCCGCCCAAAAATTTCCGAACATCGGCTGGCTAGGACGGGTGCATCGCGGCACGCCATGGCAGACATTAAACTTCAAAGGCTTTTCCAATGAAGTCGATCATGCTACCTGGGCCAAGCATGTAGGGGCCGCTTACATGGCCGAAAACCATCCCACCAACGATTGGCGTTTGGTGGACCTGTTTACAGTGGCAATTCATCCGAATGCGACGAAGGGACAACTATCAATTAATCAAACGAACCTTGCTGGATGGTCGGCGGTTCTTTCCGGCATCGGAATTACCACGCTTGAAGAAGATTCAAGCAAAAAGGTCACCCGCGAGAATCGGTTTCTAGAACCTTCTGCTAATATGAATCCTGCAAAAGGAGATGCGGTTTTCAAAATAGTAAAGGCGATCAATGATCAGAGAGCTCGCATGCCGATGAAACAGTTCCTCCGTTTGAGCGACTTTATAAGCACGCCTGAGTTAACAGCCTTTTCGCCTCTTTTAAATGAGCCTTTCATCACAAAGAACTCTGTGGACTCGAAGAAAACGATGCTGACCGATTTGGATTACGAGCGCATCCCGGATGAGATCCTATCGCTTGTCAAAGTCGGGGATGTGCGGTTTGTGGTGTATGCTTATGGGCAATCTCTTAAACCGGCCCCGAACCTGCCGGATTATCCATCGATTGTGACGACTGGGCCGTATGCCGGGATGTGTATTAATTACCAGATTACGGGGGAGACGGCGGCTCGCGCGGTTATCCGGGTGGATTTCGAGCGGGTGCTGGATCCGACAAACCCGGATTATCTGAAGCTGGATTACCGGCGGCCGCACGCGGTGGTGGAGAGTTTCAACGTGCTGACGCCTTAGGCGCCGCATCAGTAAGCAGTGGTCAGAGGCCAGGAACGGGAATGGACGGGCCTTGAGGCAGACTTCTTTGCATGGAATGCAGCAGGATGAATTGATCTATCCCTGACACGGGGGTGGGGTAATTCGTGATGGATTTTTAGCGGGAAATTGTTGTATAGTATCGATTTATGCGTTTAAAGACGAGAACCTGGTTCATTATCAGTGTGCTCTGTTTTCTCGGTGCAGCCTATTTCTGGCGGCTGGGGGATGAGCACGCGTCCAGGAACGGTCCAACCGGCCCGAGCGCCAATGGTCAAACGAACCCTGCAGGCAAAGGGGCTGATCCAAAGGCTACGAATGCTGCGTCGCTGACGAACACGCCACAAACCGCGGCGGCTCTAAGTAACCGTTATCCTTATCGGCTTTCTAACACGGCTAAATCTTTGGACCAACTGATGCGCAGTGACACGGCGTTGATGTTACAAAACGCTTTGTTCGATACCAGCGAGCCGCTGAATACCGGGATCCCGGCGCACCTGCGAGCGGAAGGAGAAACAGGGACTTACGTGGTGCAAGCCAAGGGGTTGATTACAGAGGAGTTTCGCAGGCAGCTCAAGAATGCCGGAGCGGAGATCGTGGCGTATGTGCCTAATAATGCTTACATGGTGCAGGTTGGCCCGATTGGAGCGAGGGCTTTGGAAAAAATGTCCCAGGTGCAGGCGGTGATGACTTGGGAGCCTTATTACAAGTTGGAACCGGCGTTGCTGGAAAAAGCGGTTAAACAGGAAGCTTTGCCTTCGGGCAGTTTGGTAAACGTGCTGGTCTTTCCAGGACAGGCGGCCAACGCGCGCACCGAGTTGAATGGGCTGGGAGCAAGAGTGCTGGCCGAGGACCGATCTCCGTTTGGCCAACAGATGACCGTGCAGATGCCGCGGGACCAGCTTGTTTCCATCGCTAAAATGGCTTCCGTCCAGGTAGTGGAAACCTTCCATCGGCGCGCCAAGGCAAACGACCTGGGCAGAGCGCGACTGAATGTAGCCAAGGACGGCGTGACCGCGACTAATTACCGCGGACTGACAGGGCAGGGCGTAAATGTGAATTTGAACGACACCGGAGTGAACACAGCACATCCGGATTTGCCGCCGTCGCGAGTGACCGGTTTGGGCGCGGGGACAGATGGGGATGGCCACGGAACACATGTGGCAGGCACGATTGCGGGAAGCGGAGCAGCCAGTCCAATTTCGCCACCACCGCCTGGGTCGACTAATGGAGCAACCTTTCGTGGAATGGCCCCCCTGGCAAACCTCTATGTGTTGCCGATCGATGTCGTGACAGGACCGCTCAATGCTGACAGTTACCTGCAGGAAACGGCCGCGCTGAATGGTGCTGACGTATCGAACAATAGTTGGGGTTACCCGGGCACCTTTGGCTACAACTCCGCTGCAGCGAGCTGGGACGCGGCGGTCCGCGATTCTTTGCCCGGACGGACCGGTGAGCAGGAGGTCCTGTATGTATTCGCAGCCGGAAATAGCGGGTTCGGTAATGATGACGGGTATGGCGGCGGGCTCGATACTTTGGTTTCACCGGGCACAGCCAAGAATGTGATCTCAGTTGGCGCGATCGAAAGCTACCGCGCGATTAGCAACAGCGTGGTGGTCAATGGCGAAACCAACATGCTGTTTTACGCGCAGACGGATAGTTCAAACCAGGTAGCGTCCTACTCCAGCCGAGGCAACGTGGGCTTTGGAATCGAGGGCCAGTTCGGCCGGTTCAAACCGGATGTCGTTGCCCCTGGTAGTTTTGTGGTTTCGGCCAACTCCGGCAACGGTGGGCGGACCAATTACTATGTGACTTTCATCGCTGGGCAGACATTACGGGCAGGCCAGACAAACCTGGACGTGATTTTCGTCCCGAACGACTCGGTGCAGATGACCATCCGGGTGGTGACCAATAATTTTTCTCCCAGCCCGATGCCTCCCATCCAGATCTTTGCGAGCGAGGGGAATCCTCCAGCAGCGGGCGATTACCTGGGAACAGACCAGGTGACGCTTCCCGTGGTTTCTGACATTTATTTTTATTCCCTGGCGAACACGAACACCATCGACGTGCGTTATGACCTGGTGATTGTGATCGCCGCCACCAACACCAACCCAGATTTTGACCAGGCTTTGACCGCTCTGAACGGCACGGTGGCTCCTTGGTATCGGTTCGAATCCGGGACCAGCATGGCCACGCCCATGGTGACGGGGACGCTGGCACTGATGCAGGAATTTTTTCATGGTCGGGGCGAAACCAACAGCCCGGCGCTAATGAAAGCGCTATTGATTAACGGCGCACGGTCCTTGCCGAATTATGACCTGAATGTCGGATCTTTGATTAACCTCCAGGGTTGGGGATTGGTCAACATTACCAACAGCCTGCCCTTAAATATTGCGACCAGGGGCGGAGGATCCGGCTCCCTCGTTTATTTCGACCAGGATGCCACCAATGCGCTGGCTACCGGCAAGAGCCAAACCCGCACCGTGACAGTGTCGGGTGCTGCCACCAACAAACCGTTGCGCTTTACTCTGGTTTGGACGGATCCCCCCGGCAACCCGGCCGTTGGGGTCAAGCTGGTGAATGACCTGGACCTAATTGTTACCAATCTGACCACCAAACAGGTGTTTACCGGCAACTCAATTGAAGGTGGAGCGATTTTCAACACCCCGAGCGTCACCAATAGCACTAACACCACAATAGATTTCGACCTGGTAAACAACGTCGAAAACGTTCTCATCCAGAGGCCTGGCACGCAGTATTCAGTGACCGTTCGAGCCCATCGGGTCAACGTGAATGCCGTCAACAACCATCCCGATGGGGTGGTGCAGGATTATGCGCTAGTCATTTCGAGCGATGGGGATGCGGCTGGAGCAGTAAACGTCGGCCCGGTAGCGCCAGCGCTGGATAACGACCCAAGACCGTTTGTGCTGCTGTTCACCAACGGCATTCCAACTCTGGATTTCCGGGTCGGGGCTAATTCGCCGCTCCTCATGAGCACAAATGGAGTCACGAACCAGTGGACGTTTTTGGTTTTCAACAATGCCCCAACCAATACTTATTTGGGATTTGTCACCTTTCTGGCTCAAAACCTGTCCCGCACACGCCATTCAGAAGCGGACATCGACATGTTTGTTTCGCTGGATCCGCAAATCACCAATTTGGCGCCTGCCGCTCTTTTTGGGCCCAACACCTGGAGATCTCTGGGCCGGGGCGGTTCGGAATTTGTCATTCTAACCAACGCCACCGTGGGACCTTACTACGTTGGGATCAAATCCGAAGACCAGCAAGCCTCGACGTTTGGGTTTGCGGCGATTGCCAGCGATAAGCCTTTCAGCAGCAAAGATACCAATGGCAATGTTTACATCCGAGGTTATCCGATCGATATCCCGGACGGCACGGATTTAGACCCGGGCGGCCAGATGATTATCGCTCTGAACCCGGAACAAATCACAATTGAGAACGTGGTAGTGACCAACACCTTAACCCATGAATTGGGCGGTGATTTGTTTGGGCAACTCACCCACAACGGCACCAACGCCGTATTGAACAACCATTACAGTTTCATCGGCACCAGGATGTTTGTCTGGGATGATAGCGAGTCCGGAGAAATTCTCATCAGCCAGCGCAGTGATGGCCTCCCAACGCTGCGAGCGTTTACAGGAGAAGAAGGGGTTGGAGTCTGGACATTGACCGAGATTGATAACGGCCTTTTTGCCACTGGCCGGGTAGATAACCTTTTGATCAAGCTCCAGCCCCGTGACACCAACCTGCTGAACGGAGTCGGAATCACGCGGACGATTCTGCCGAACCGGTGGTTCTACACGTCGGTGGATGTTCCGGTGGATGCGACGAATTTGCAGGTGTGCGTGGCGCCGCAAGGGCTGCCGGTGCAAGTCTATATTCGGCGCGGTGATTACCCGGATTTCAATAACTTCGATATCTCGGGAAATTTCTCGCCTCCCGGAGGCTGTCTCAACCTGACGCTCAACGATTCTCCGCCGCTGACACCGGGGCGTTATTACATCGGAGTTTTCAATCCGAACGCCCAACCGGTGACGGTGACGATCAAGGCGAATATCGAAAGAGATCTGCGGGGCGGCCTCACGTTTAAGTACCGCTCGGGCGGAACGAACACCATCCTCGATGATGCGTTGACGAACTCCATCGTTTTTGTCCCGCGCCGGCAGTTCGTCTATGACGTGAAAGTAGGGATCCGGGCCGATCACGAACGCGCTTCAGACTTGGTTTTTCATCTGACGAGTCCTTCGGGAACGCGGGTGTTGCTCTCGGAAAACCGTGATTGGTTAAACGGGAAAGATTATGGGGCGGGGTATATACAGAAGCTCAATTTGCCTCCTGTGAACCCGAGCGGGGGGGCGGCCCCGGATACCAATATTGTAATGACTGGAGTCAACGAAGGCTCGATTCAAATCGATTATGATTTCCAGACTATCGATGACCAGATGCAGATCTTCTACGATGGCCGAGTGATCTACGACACTGGGATGATCAACGGGATTGGTTCATTCACCGTGGATTTTGGGCCAGGCACCTCCACGGATGTCGTCATCGTGATGAACCCTCGTAACGGCAATACGGGAACTGGGTGGAGTTATACCCCGACTGCTTTTGTAGGACGCTACCTCTACGCTAATTTTACCGAAGACACAAACCTTGCGCCGATTCCGATCAAGTATGGCACCGCGCCCTTTGTGGACAGCGGCGGCAGGGGAACGCTTCCGATTGGCCAGCCCGTTCTGAATGATGGTTTTGAAAACGCGTTCCCAACCAATTACCTGAATGTGGGGGACATCGTCTCAGGGTGGAGAGTGGACACGGCTCCAGTCACAGTCGTGACGCCGGGCTTTGGCCTGACCAACCCACCTTATTCCGGGCTGAATGCGCTCAACCTTCGGCAAGGGGCGGTGTCCACGAATGTGCCGCTGGTGAATTCCAACCTCTACATGCTGAGCTTCGCCTATACCCCGAAGCCGGCTCCATCGACCAACGGGCCAACGGCAGTGAGCGCCAACGCGTCGGTTTCCCTGGGAGGGATCACGAACCTGAACGTGAGCGCGACGCTGACTCACAGCTTCACAAATCTGACCTGGCTCACGACCTCGGTGGTGTTTAGTGCCACCAGTGCTCAAACGCTGGTGCAATTTGCTGGAGGAGGGGTAACGCCGACACCGACGCAGGCGGCGGGGCTTGCGATTTTGGATACCAGAGTGAACCCCGCGAATAATCACAAATATTACCTGCTCCAGACTACCAACTGGACGCAATCAGAAGCAGCGGCGGTGGCACTGGGCGGACATTTAGTTACGATCGACGATGCTGCCGAGAATACCTGGGTGTTTAATCAATGGGGGCAGGGCAAGTGTCTGTGGATCGGGCTTAACGATGCCGCGACCGAAGGAACATTTGCCTGGAGCAGTGGCTCCTCTGTCACTTATACCAACTGGCGTCCCGGCGAACCAAGCTCTGGACCCGCTGTCGATGAAGATTACGTTTACATTCATCCCCTTGGCTTTGGTGGCGCTGGCCAGTGGAACGATTACGAGAATTTAGGCACGGTGCAAGCAGAGCCGCCAATTTACGGAGTCGTGGAAGTCGCACAAGGTCAGAGCAGCGAGATGTTCATCGACGCGGTCAGGATCGTCCAACTCACCATCGCTTCCAATTATTGGCTCCCGGAGGAACCATTGAAACCGTTTGTGGGCGAACCCGCCTATGGAGATTGGAACCTGGAAGTTTGGGACAACCGCGCCGGGGGCGGGCTAACCAACAAACTGTTGAGCTGGCAGGTGGAGATGACTTTCGTGAATACGAACCCGCCAGTCATTGTTCTGACGAATAACCAGTGCTACACGGGCACGGTAGCTGGAGCGGGAATGACCATCTTCGCGGTCAACGCTCCTTACCTGGCCACCTTCGCGACAAACCGACTCTTTGCACTGTCCGCCGGCCCGCTCGACCTGATTTTCAACGGTGGCGCGATTCCAACCGGGGACACGAACAGAGGTGACTTCTTCTTATTGCCAAATACGGTGCCTCCGGTTGCTTACGGGCTTGTCAGCACCAACTACGCAGGGCGTTGGGATCCGGGAACTGGCACGCTGCTGACCAGCAACAGCGTGGCGCGGTTCCAGCCCGGTGTGCGGTATTATCTGGCGGTCCAGAATACCGATCCCACCCAAACCAACACGTTCGCCTTGTGTGTCGACTTTGACAATTTCGACACGAACTTGCTGCGGCTTGTCTCGTTAACCAACACGATCTGCTATACGAACACGATCGCGCCGGGCAATGTCCTGGATTACTACCTCTTTAACGCGTCATCTTTGGCTATCACCAATATTTTTGAAACCATTGGTACAAATGGAAACCTCGCGTTGGTCGTGAAACGAGGCCTACCTCTGCCAAACCTCAATACTCTTCCCATCAGCGCGAATGGAACAGCCAATCAGATCATCACGCTCGACACAAATCAGGCCTTTCTCCCGGGTCCGTGGTACATTGGAGTGGCCAACCTTGGCACCGATCCGGTGACCTACTGCATGAAGGCGACCGAGATCTCCGGGTTTCAAGCGACTCATTTGACCAATGATGTGGATGTCACCAACATCGTCTTCAACTCCTTCGCTCCGCTGGTTGCGGCCAGCACGGTCGATTACTACGTGTTTACCGTACCGGCGAATGCCTATTCGGTCGATGTCCGGACATTCAACGCTGATGGGAATGTTGACCTTTACGTCCGAACCTGCGAACCGAGCCCGCCCCCTGGGCCAACCAATTATTTTTACCGGAGCATCAACACGGGAACAAACAATGAGCTCGTGACGATTACGACGAACGCTCCACCATCGACGGGAATCAACACTAACCTGGTCCCAGGGGATTGGTGCATAGCGGTGCTGAATGTGGATTCAGTACCGGTGAGATATACTATCCGGGTGACGATCCGGACCAACCAGGTCATTACTCCACTGGTGAGCGCCGTGTCCGTGACAAATATCCTGGGAACAAACAACGGCGCGAACGTGAAGTATTACAGTTTCGATGTGTCCTCGAATGCGATCCAGGCTCTCTTCGAAGTCTTCCAGATGGCGGGGAATGTGGATCTGTTTGTGAACGAAGCGACCTTCGGGTTGCCCGGCCCCACGAACCTCAACAGCATTTCCAGCACGAACCTTGGAACCACCAATGAATTGCTGAGACTTTTCGCGAGCGGCACGCCCGCATTAGTGAAGCCGGCGACTTATTACCTCGGAGTATGGAACCAGGAGACGACAAACGTCAGTTATGTGGTGCGAGCAACTGAGATTGATCTCCCGCGCATCATCGAATTAAGCAGCGGTATCGCTTATTCCAACAGTGTGGCGCCTCCAAACGGCACAACCAATTTCGGCGTGGATTATTACCTGTTCCGCGTGGCATCCGATGCGCTCGAAGTGACGTTTGAAACGTTTGGGGCTAATGGAAACGTGGATCTTTATATCACGAAGAACCTGCCACTGCCGGGGGTGACGAATTACCTGGATCGCAGCCTGAATGGCCCTTTCATTAATGAGTTTATTCGAGTGCTGCCGAGTGGGACGCCAGCGGTGCTGTCGCCCGGCGATTGGTATTTAGCCGTGGTGAACCCGTCCGCGAGCACTGTGCGGTACCGCGTAAGGGCCACCCAAGTGTTGTCGAACTCGATTGTGCGTTTGGCCAATTGCGTCACCTACAACACGAACTTGGTGGCTTCGAACGCGGTGTCTGGCGGGGGTGTTCAGTATTACGTTTACACCGTCGGCCCGAACGCGGTGCAGGCAAATTTCGAAGTGTTTGCCAGCGGAATAGCGCCGGGTAACATGGATCTTTACGTCACGAAAGGGCTGCCGCTGCCCGGACCTACTAATTTCGTGGCTGCCAGCCAAAACCCAGGGACGCTTTCCGAGTTTGCGCAAGTAAACAAGTCAAGTGCTCCAACTTCGCTGACTGCGGGTGATTGGTATATCGCGGTGGTCAACAAGACCGCGAACACGATCACGTATGGAGTGCGGGTGACCGAGGTGGC
>JAQGOV010000725.1 GCA_028293425.1 Verrucomicrobiales bacterium | reverse complement strand
CGGACCAAAAACAGCACGTGGAAATCGCCCGGGACATCGCCGAGCGCATCAACCACAACTATAAGGCCGATCTGTTCGCGCTTCCGGAACCGAAGATCGACAACCAGGTTAAGACCATCATCGGGCTGGACGGGCGCAAGATGAGCAAGAGCTATGACAACACCATCCCGCTGTTCCTGGATGAAAAGCCGCTGCTGAAGCGCATCAACCAGATCGTCACCAACTCGCAGGCTCCCGAAGAGCCCAAGGACCCGGATCAGAGTTCCGTGTTCAACCTGCACAAGTTGCTGCTTTCGGAAACGGAAGAGCAGGCGCTGCGCGGGCGTTACCGGGCCGGAGGCATGGGCTGGGGCCAGGCCAAGAAGGATTATTTCGAAGCGTTGAACGCGAAGCTGCAGGGACCGCGGAAGGAATATCGGCGGCTGATGGCCGACCCGGGAGCATTGCAGGGAGTCTTGGCGCAGGGCAGGGACAAGGCCCGCGCCCGCGCATCCGTTTTTCTGGACAAGGTGCGGAGCACGATCGGCATCCGCTAGGATGCCGGCATCCGCTTAGGAGGAACCATGAGTTTTACATTGGAAACCGGGGCCAAGGCCCCTGACTTCGAACTGCCGGGCAGCAACGGCCGGGACGTCAAATTCGCGGACGTGCGCGGGACCGGCGGAACGCTGATCTTTTTCACGTGCAACCATTGCCCTTATGTGGTGGGCAGCGAAGCCCGCATGAAGGCGCTGTTCGAGCGCTGCCAGAGCCTGGGCATCACCATGACCGCCATCCATTCCAATGAAACCAAGGATCATCCCGAGGACGATTTCCCCGCCGTGATCGCCCGCGCCAGGGAAATGGATTTCAAATGGCTGTCCCTGCGGGATGACAAGCAGCTCATCGCCCGGGAATACGGGGCCGAGCGCACGCCCCACTATTTCCTGTTCGACAAGGAGGACATGCTTGTCTATTCCGGACGCATGGACAACAGCCCCCGGGACGCTTCCAAGGAGTATACCGACGAGCTGGAAGACGCGATCGCGGACATGCGCGGCGGCCGCCCCGCCAAGGTGCCCCGCACGGACGCTATCGGCTGCAACATCAAATGGTGGGACAAGGAAAAACATTGGATGCCCAAGGAAGCCTGCGACCTGGACTATCTTGAGCAAAGGGAATCGACCACCCGGGCCTAGCCCGGACGGCCGCGGCGGCCCATGGCCAACGATTCCCGTTCCTACCGCGTCCGCCAGGAGGCGAATCCGGACAACCGCTTCGACTCGGTCAAAGTGGAATGGGACGATGGCGTGGAACTGCCGCAGACCCTCACCGTCCACAAGGAGATTGCCAAAAGCTTCCTCTCCGAAAACTCCAGCCCCGACATCCCATTCCGCTACAGCGTGAATCCCTATCGGGGTTGCGCCCATGCCTGCGCTTACTGCTACGCCCGGCCCACCCATGAATACCTGGGATTGGGCGCCGGCACCGATTTCGAAACCCAAATCTACGCCAAGGTCAACGCCCCGGAATTGCTGCGCAAAAAGCTCGCCTCCAAATCCTGGGTGCCGGAACCCATCACCTTCTCCGGGGTCACCGATTGCTATCAACCCGCGGAGGCGCAACTCAAACTCACGCGGGGATGCCTGGAGGCCTGCGTGGAGTTCCGCAATCCGGTCAACGTGATCACCAAGTCCACCTTGATCCTGCGCGACCTGGACGTTCTGACCGCCCTGGACCGGGCCGCCGGCGCGGGCGTGGTCCTCTCCATTCCTTTCGCTGATGAAAAGACCGCCCGCCTGATCGAACCCTTCGCGGCCCCGCCGGATCTGCGCTTCCGAGCCCTGGAAAAACTCAGCCGAGCGGGGTTGCGCACGGGCATCTCCCTGGGTCCGGTGATCCCCGGCCTCAACGACAGCGACATCCCGTCCCTGTTGACGCGCGCCAAGGACTGCGGCGCCGCCTTCGCGTTCTATGTCATGCTGCGCTTGCCCGGAACCGTACGCGAGGTTTTCCTGGAACGGGTGAAAAAGCATTTGCCGGAGAAGGCGGGCAAGATCGAACATCATATCCGCCAGGTGCGCGGCGGGGAGCTTTACAATACCAGCTTCGAGAACCGCATGTCCGGAACCGGGACCATGGCGGACATGGTGGACAAGCTGTTCCGGATCCATGCGCGCAAACTGGGATTGGACACCGGGGAAGAGGGGATGGCCGAACTGGAGGCGCGCAGCGCGGGGGAAGCCGTCATGGGGCATGCCTGGCGAGCGGGCCGGGGCGGCAAAGGGATTGCCCCGATCGAGAATACCACGCCGGAGAAAAATGGGATCGGGGATGCCGCGCCAAAAGAGGCGCAGCCTAAAGGCGCCGGGTCCGGTAAAAAGGCCAAGCCCGGATCTTCGCAATTGGACCTGTTCGCGATCTGAAGTTCTGCTTATTATTCAATCCGCGTATTTCAAAATCAGGACCTGGAACGATGCGGCCGCCAAAGTGATTGTCACTTGGGCAGGAGGTTGTATGCGATGCGGATAAAATTGATGATGATGGCGGCGGCCGCAATTGCCGCCGGTCTTTTTTGTGGATGCGCGGGAACCGCCAATCCTTACAAAGTGGAAAAGATCCAGGGGCGGAAAATCGGGGAGGTCAGGTACACGGGCTATGAAACCCTGGAAGCGGCCTTGCGCAAGAAATACAAGGACGACATGGATTTCCAGGTCGAAAAGAAACTGCTGCCCCGGGGCGGCAATCTGTACGTGTTGGACAAGAAATATTGGACCAAGAATCCGCTTGCCTATGCGGAAGTCAGCGACGGCGTGCATAAAGGAAAATGCGACGAAGCCGAGATCAAGAATACGACTTTGTCGGACTCGCCCAAAGCCCCGATGTCCCCGGGTAGCAACGTGCTTGTTCCCGTCGGTCCGCAGATAAAGTTCCTCGACAAAACCAAGACCGAAATCGATTGTAAGCTGGATGTAAGCCTGCATTTTCCATCCACCATCTATTTCATCGCCATGAATTTCGATACCCTGGCCACCTACCGGATCGTCAAAGCGGATTCTCTGTGAGCGCGCCGGAGCACCCTGGGCGCAAGCTTCCGAGCCAAAAGGAAATCAACGAATTCGTTCTGGACCTGATCGAATTCATGGGCAAGCACTTCACCGCTTTTTTCGACAAGACCAAGGTGGTGGGCGGGAACGAGGGCCTTTCCTTGTTGATCAAAAACGGCAAATCGGATTCTGAGCTGGAAATCGCCACCGACGGGGCGCGCGTGGTTTTCAGGATGGCGGAGGCGAGCCGGCCCTATGACCGGGCCGAAAAGGAAAAGTTGTTTGCGGCGGTGTTGACGGATCTGGTGGCCGTTTTCGGAAACCGCTTGTTTCCCGTGTCGGGATATTTGGAGGGCCGATTCATAGGCGCGCTTTTTTGCAGGGACAAGACCGAAGCGGAAGCGAGGGCGGATTTTGGGCTTAGGCATCCGGGCTGCGATCGCGTCGTTGTGAAAAAGTGGAGCATACCCGGAACCACGTTGGAAAATCCGGGAGCCCAAAAGTGAAAAGCCTGCATACGCTTATGCTCGCTTCGCTTTTATCGATTGGGAATATCAGAGCGGGATATTTGGAACCGAAAATCAGGTTCGTCACTTCCCCTACCCATGATCAACTGGCCTGGTACAAGAATATGTACGAGGTGGG
>JAQGOV010000412.1 GCA_028293425.1 Verrucomicrobiales bacterium | reverse complement strand
TTTCAAACCTTCCTCGGTGGTCGGATGGCGGTCCATGTTGATGTTATATCGCTCGATTGCCGACTCGAGCTCCGCGATCGTGCTTTTGGCGGAACTGATTTTCGCATCCGCGGTCGTGCCCATAAACTGCGGGATGATTGTAGCGGCAAGAATGCCCAGAATGACGACGACCACCATGATTTCGATCAGGGTGAAGGCGGACTGTTTTTGATGGGTTGGACTTTGAAGGTTTCTCCAACGAACGCGCTCTAATTGTATCTTCATAATTGAATCCTTGCGAAATTAGTGGATGGCTCGGCTCATTTTGAAAATCGGCAGTAGCAGCGCGATGACCATGAATCCAACCAATGCGCCAACGACGAGGATCAGCGCGGGCGCGAGCAGCGAAATTAGAGTTTTGGTTTTGGCACGCATATGGCGTTCCTCGATGTCCGCCACTTTCAAAAGCATTTCTGCCAGCTTACCGGTTTCCTCGCCCACGTTGATCATTTGAATCATGGTGCTGGGGAAAATGCCGAGCTTTCTGAGAGGTGTAGCCAGGGAATCGCCCCCGCGGGTTTCTTCAGAAACCTGGGCAATCAAAGCGGACAGGGCGAGGTTGCCGATCGTGTTCTCCACAATTTTGAGCGCTGGCAGGAGCGAGACGCCGCTCTTGACCAGGGTGCCGAGAGTGCGGGCGAACCGTCCGAGGGCGGAGGATTTTAACACGGCGCCCATCAAAGGGATATGGAGCTTATATTTATCCCAGAACAGCGCGCCCTGCGGGGTTTTGATCGCCCAGCGGCCGCCGAAAACGACGATCGCCAACCCGCTGAGCAACCACGGCCAATACTTTTGGAGGCCCGAGCTGACGTTTAGCAAGATGAGGGTAGGGAGGGGGAGCACATTCAGCATCTCCCGCAGCATGCCAAACAACCGAGGCAGTACCACGGTCAGTAGAATCGCGACAGTAATGATGCCGAAAACCAGCACGAAGAGCGGATAGGAAACAGCCGCGGTGACCTCGCTACGGACTTCATCCTCGTGTTCGAGCAGGTCGGCGAGGTCGTTCATGACCTGCGGCAGAGCGCCAGCTTCTTCGCCCACCCGGACCATGCTGACGTAGAGCTTGTTGAAGAGTTTTGGATGTTCGTCCAGTGCGGATGAAATGGAAGCGCCTTTTCGGACGGACTCGGAGATTTGCATCACCACCTCACGCAAAGCGAGGTTCTCTTCTTCCTGGCCCAAACCTGCCAAGGCCTGTGGGATGGGAATGCCGGCACCCAGCAGAGCAGCCATCTCGCGGGAAAATGCGGTGATTTCTTTGCGCTTGACCCCTGTGCCAAAACGGATTTCAGAACGCTTTCCCTTCTCGGGAACACTCTGCGTCGCAGGCGTGTTTCCGTTCGCCTTGGCGTTCCCGTTGCCATTGCCGGAACACGCTTCCAGATCTGACGGGAAGAGTCCGCGTTCACCCAGGATGAGCAGCGCCGCTCTGCGGTTTTCGGCTTCAATAATGCCTTTGACAGCCGTGCCACCGTTCTCGATTGCTTGGTAACGGAAGGAGGTCATTCGAGAACGTCTCCTGAGGCTACACGCACAATTTCTTCGAGGGATGTCTGGCCATCAACCGCCTTGCGCATGGCGTCCTGCAGGAGGGTGATCATCCGTTTCTGCGCGGTGGACTTAATCTCGGCGCTGGAGTTTCGTTTAAGGATCATCTCCCTCAAGTCAGGAGTGATGGCGAGCAGTTCGAAAATGCCAACTCGGCCTTTGTAACCGGTGTTGCGGCATTCGTCGCATCCTTTGCCACGGAAGAATTGACCCTCTACCTCGCGCACCCCCATCTTGCGAAGCTTATCCCGCATGGCATCAGCCGGTGGGGCTTCCTCGCGGCAATGCTCGCACAGCCGGCGGACCAGACGCTGGGCAAGGACGCCTTCGAGCGAAGACGAGATCAGGAACGGTTCCACTCCCATGTCGATCAGGCGCGTCACGGCCCCGGCTGAATCATTTGTATGCAGGGTGCTGAACACTTGGTGACCGGTGAGAGCGGCACGGATTGCAATCTCAGCCGTCTCCGTGTCGCGGATTTCCCCAACCATGATGGTATCGGGGTCCTGTCGGAGAATGGCGCGCAAACCAGTGGCAAAAGTAAAACCGCGTCCTGGTCGAACGGGAATTTGGGCCACCCCAGCCAGTTCATATTCCACCGGATCCTCGATCGTCAGGATCTTCTTATCAGGCGTGTAGATGCTGCTGAGGATGGAATAAAGAGTGGTGGTCTTGCCGCTGCCTGTGGGTCCAGTGGTCAGGAAAAGGCCGTGCGGCTTTTCCACAAGATGGTTCAGTTGGGCGGCGCGTTCCGCGTCGAGTCCTAACTCACGCGGGGTGAGCAGTTTCGAAGTCTTTTCGAGCAGACGCATCACCAGACTTTCTCCGTAGATGGTGGGCATGGTTCCAACCCGGATATCCACGCGCGCACCGCGATGATGGATTTGGATATGGCCGTCCTGAGGCAGAAAGCGCTCGGCGATATTCATGTCCGCCATGATCTTGATCCGCGAGACCAGGGCGGCATGGAGCTGTTTGGGAGGCGGCGGCTTTTCGTGCAGCAAGCCGTCGATTCGATAGCGGAGCTGCAAGGATTGCTCAAAAGGGACCAGGTGAATGTCGCTGGCTCGCTCGCGTAATGCAGTCGAGATAATGACGTTGACCAGGTTGATGACGGTGGGCTCATTCGCCATTACCTCGATGTCGTGGAGATTACGACTCTCGATGGCGGTGCCCTGACCCGGGCTAAGATTTTCAACCAATTGCTCGACGGTTAATTGGTAACTCTCAGCTATCTTCTCCAGGATTTCGGCCGCTGGCGCTTCGGTTTCCTTTACCTCCAACCCACTGAGCAGCCGTATGTTATCGATGAGTTGCTGGTTGCAAGGCTCCGCCGTGGCAATGTTGAGCATGCCATTGCTAATCTCCAGCGGGAGCACGTGATGGCGCTTTACGAACTCAGCGGGGAGAGTGCGGAGGGCTTCCGGAGAAATGACCGCCCTGGCCAGACTGCCATTTCGCTTTCGCGATTCAGGCTGCTGGACCTCGCCGTCCTGGAAAACAACACCAGGATCCCCGGCTTTCAAATGAGATGTCATTCAATGGGTCCGTGCTTGGTTACTTCCATCAGTGGTGAACACCTTCACAGTAAAAAGTTTCGGTGAGCAAGCAAGCAGTTTCTGAACCTCAGCGGATTTGTGAGGAATTCGAGATACCAAATGAGATGTTGCGCGTGAGAAGTGCGCGCGATGCGCTTTGGACACGCACGAAGTCAGGTTAGTTAAACGTGACGAGACCGAGTTCTAACGATTCTCAGCGGTTGCGGTGGCCCGGTAGAGGAAGGGCCGCCGGAAAATTCCCCCGAAGTGGTGAGGGTTGTTGATCCGTAAGGCGATGCGGTTTCGGCCAGGCTGTAGTTGGCCAGTCAGATTCACGTCCCACTCGAATTTGTAATCGTTTTCCCACCAGATGGGTTTCTGAACGCGGTGTGCGGCCAGAGAGCCGTTTACATACAGCCAGCATTCGTTAAAGAGGCCAGGGAACATCAGGTGCACATTCCCGTTGGTTTGGCGGGATGTCAGGTTCAGTTCGGTTTGATACCAGCCATAACCAGTGTAGCTATGGAAATCTGGAGAAATCACGCCCTGGGCCTGAGGGTAAAGATCGGTGCGGAGCATTTCCCATTCGCCCGGATTCCGCTGATGAACCGAGACGGTATTCTTGTCCTTTTGATTGCCCCACCACGTCAGGTCGACGTTGTGGTAAGCCCAGCCACTCGGCAGACCGGTATCATGGGGGTCGCGGCGGAAGGCCCACTCCAGGGGCGTTTTCAGGACCAAGGTCCCTTTGGTTCCATCCGTGAGTGCTTTGAGGTCTCGGTATTGTTGCACTTCCCCGGGCCACCAGGCAGCGCCGGACTTTTCGCTTTCGGCCGCAACGCCAATCACGCGGGTCGTAAAAGTGGGGTTCATTTTGGCCAAGTCCAGGCGGGCGGCCAGTCCTTTATCACCGGCCGCTATGGCCTTCGAGTAATCCGCGTCACCAGCGGCGGCTCGCACCATGGCCATGTAGTGATCCAGGACTTCGAAGCTTAACCGGGTGAACTGGAGCCGGTCCCGATACAGCTTTTGCTCGTGGCTATTAGTTTCCTTGGCGCCTTTGAAAAGTTTCTCGGCTTGCTCAAGATGCGATCGCAACTGCTCGACCAAAGCTGGAGTGTAAATGGCGGGAGCGACGAAATGCTCGTGCTCGGTCACAATGCTGGTTTCCCACGCGTTCAAAATCGCGTTCCAATAGGCTTCCATGGGCTTGGCTGCCGGGCCGTAAAACTTCGGGTAAAATTCCGCCTGCAACTGCTCTACCGACACATCGGGATTCCAGGCGAGTTGCATGCGAACAAAAAAGTTCAGGAAAGTCGTGGCGATGGCTCCGCGGGTTTCGGTGGAGATTCCGAGTATGCCCGCCTTCCGGTAATGGTGGTAGTCCTGGCGAAGGCCAGTGATGGAAGGGTTTGGCATATCACGCCAGACGAGCATGGATTGATCGTAATCATAAATGACCAGGCGGCCCTGCATCACCTCGGCCCAGCGGTACATCATCTCACGATATTCCTGGCGTGGGGGCGATTTGGGGTCGTCCATGCCGTGGATGGGATCGATGTCGATTGCGGCCAGATAGGCGACCAGTGGCTTTTCGGCGACGATCTTTCGCTGGGGTGGCAAGGTGATATTCGCATAAGCCAAAAAGCCGATTTTGGATGTGCTTTCGGGGTATTGCTTGAGCAATGATTGGCTGACGTTGTTGTAAAAAACCATGAACGCGTCGCTCATCGATGGCGTCATGAAATACTTATCCCGGATGCCGGACTTCAGTTCGCGATCCATCGGAGAGTCCGACTCATACACCCCATCCTCCAGCCCGAGCATAATATTCTGTCCTTTGGCAAATAGCGGGGCTACTTGTTTGGCCACGTGTTCCGCGGTGGACGGTTCGGCAATGGGCACGTTGAAGGGGGTCTTGCCTTTCGGAATCAGCTCCTTGGTATAAGTGGCGAGGTTATGGCCGCTGGGCACGTGGACATTGTTGCCAAAGTTGCGCCGAGTGAACTCCGACTGTCCTTCCATGCTGGCGTTCCAGGCGAGCCAATATTGGCGTGCTTCAAAGGGCGAGCCGTAAGCGTAATCCAATTTGCCCACGGTCAGCTTTTCATGGTGGGGAATGCATTCGCCGAAGTCGGTGGGCATATACCAGCGGCAGCCCCAAAGCTGCAGCAGGTGCGCGACTGCATAATAATGGGCTTCGTCATGGTTGCCGGCAAGCAGCACGCGATTTCCTTTGCGACGGATCACGATGGCATCAGCGCGCAACACCGGGTTGGGCTTGGTCGCTTTCGCCAACTCTTTTTTGAGAGAAGGATCCGCTTTCAGGGCTTCCTCGCCGATGATGAAAATGGGATTCGACCCTTTCTGCGCCGTTTGCGCCAGTTCCTCCGCGGTTATGAGTGTAGGTTTGGCCCCGGTCATGCGCTCGATGTAGGTAACCAGATCCGCCGCCGCGGCTTTTTCGAATTTTCCCGCTTGTGCCGAAATGACGACCTGGGCTTTGGTTCCGGAGGCATCCGCGATCAACAGATCATCTTTCGTGGCGTAGCCTGCCACCTGGGCAGAGCTCGTCGCGCACTGGATACACATGGCCATTAGGCCGATGACAACGCGGAGGTGTTTCATAGTTGAATACGTTCATTGGGACAAAACAGGCGGCAGGTGGCAAACAGATTCGCCAAAGAACTCGGGGGTTGAGTTCAATACTCCGCCCGGGCAACATGGACCCTGTGAATCCCAGTCAAAAGTTATCCTTGGGTGCTTTGTGGTTTCTGGTGCTCTGGTTTGTGGCGCCTCAAACGCTCTTTGCTCCGTCCGTTCCGCTGCGTCAGGCGGCGACTCGCGAAATCCTCATCGCCACGGATGGCCAGGCACGGTTGCCGATTGTGATTTCCCCAAATGCGCCCGCCGAAACGAAGGCCCTCGCCGAGGAATTGGCAAAATACCTGAAGCAAATCAGCGGCGCGGATTTTCAAATCAAAACGGGAAATGACTCGGAAGGAATTATTCTGGGTACGATTCAAGAATTCCCCAATCCGGCGCTCACCTCAGCCTTGGAAATTCACAACACCTTCGATGGCCGGGAGGCTTACGCTCTCCGCACGGAAGCCAGGCGCATTTTGTTGTTGGGCGCTACGGACCTGGGGGCCTCGCACGCTGCTTTTCGATTTCTTGAACTACTCGGCTGCCGCTGGTTATTTCCCGCACCGGAATGGGAGGTGATTCCCTGCCTGAAAACATTGCGGCTTAATGCGAATGAAATCAGCCGGCCCGCCATTCTTTCACGCCGTATTTGGTATGGCTGGGGCTTTTTTTCGGACAAAGGCCAGTCTCCCGCCAGACCAAGCGCTTCGCAGGCTTACAAGGATTGGGCCCGTCACAACCGCATGGCTGGTTCGTTTACCATCAATGCGGGGCATGCCTGGGAAACCATTATCGACCAGAACAAGAAATCCTTTGAGGCGCACCCGGAATATTTTGCGCTCGTGAAGGATAAACGAAAAGGCCCCCAATTTTGTGTGAGCCGCCCGGAGGTGCAGGCCATGGCAGTTGAGTATGCTTTGAATTTTTTCAAGAAGCGGCCCAAGTCCGACATGGTATCGATGGAGCCTTCGGATGGCGGTGGCATGTGTGAATGCGATGATTGCAAAAAGCTCGGCAGCATCTCCGAACGTGTTTTCGGCCTGGCGAATCACGTGGCGAAGGCAGTTGCGAAAGATTACCCGGGCAAAATGGTCGGCCTTTATGCTTACAATGAACATTGCGAACCACCCTCCTTTGCGCTCGAGCCGAATGTTTACGTGCAATTGACGGCCGGCTTTATCACCGGCCGTTATAGCTTCGAAGAACTGCTGGAACTGTGGCCCAAGCGCTGCAAGAGCATGGGCTTTTACGAATATTTTTCGGTGTGGTTATGGGATTTCGACAAGCTACCTGGAGGCCGGGCTGCCAACATTTCCTACCTGCAAAAGCAGATTAAGGAGTATGCCGCCCAACACGCTACCAGCATTGATGCTGAAAGCGGCGACAACTGGGGTCCGCATGGACGCGGTTATTACCTAGCCAACCGGTTGATGTGGGATCCGACAGCGAACCCTGAAGTCATTCTCTCTGACTTCTATGACAAAGCTTTTGGTCCGGGTGCGACCGCCATGCGGCGTTATTACGAACGCCTCGACCCGGGCAACAAACCTCTGCTAAGTCGCCATCTGATTGCTCTGGCCTTTCGAGAGGTCGAAGAAGCCGCCCGCCTGGCGAAGGACCGTCCTGACGTGCAGGCCCGGCTGGATCAGATCAAGCAATACCTGCACTATATCCACCTGCGCTGGCGGCTGGATCGCGAAAAAGAGAATGGCAAGGACCTGACCCTGGCAGCCATCACCCATGCTTACCGCACCCGCTATTCGTTCATGAACCACTGGGAAGCCATCCGCCAGGCCTGGCTCCCCAAGGCGGCCAAGGATTACAAAGAGCCCGATTGGGTTTCGACGGAGAAAAGCGTTCGGAAGGCATGGGCTGTCAACGAACCCTACACTCACGAAGAAACCGAACAGCTCTTTCAGGAAGGCCTGCAATATTTCCAGCCCCAGCAAATTGTGGAGACGGAATTCTCCGCGGACCTGGTTCCAGCTCAGTTTGAAGGAAACTCGCCAGCCGCGAGTTCGCAAAGTTACCAGGGTGGCTTGCGCTATGGAGTTTACAGTCCGAAAGGCCAACCTATTGACGTCGAAGTCATCACCGGCACGATCGCCTGGTATCGTGATCGGGCGGATGCCCGCTTCAAGCTGCTCAGCGCAGAAGGAGAAAAACTCCATGAAGGACGCCTTGTTCTGGACGGCAAATCTCACAAGCTCCACTTCGAAGTGCCCAAGGCTGGCCTATACTATTTCGATTTCGACGATTCCTCCGCTGGCTGGCAGATCAAAGCGGGTCCGGACCAGCCTCTATCCATCCTGCTCCGTCGCGACAAAGGCTTCAGCCATGCCGGTCACATGCAGCAGATGTATTTCTACGTGCCCAAAGGCACCCGCGAGCTGGATTATTTCTGGAGCGGCGGTCCGCATAAGCTGCTGGGGCCGGACAAGAAGCTTGTTCAGGAAGTAAAGACCAGCGGTGAATTCGTGAAGGTGCCAGTGCCCGAGGGAATGGATGGCAAAGTTTGGAGCTTCAACCAGCTTGCCCTTGGACACCTTTGGTTTTTCAATGCACCCAATGAATTGGGAGGTTCGCCCAATGCCTTGTTGTTGCCAAAGGAACTGGTGAGGATGGATGGACTGAGAGAAAGGCAATGATGATGACTTGGGAGAATCTGGCGGAGTATATACGTAAGCGGCCTGGGATGTTTTTTGGAGAGTCCGGTCCCGATGGACTCCCGCGCTTTTTTTTGTTTTTAATTAAGGGGATACTGAGCCAGGCGCCCGAAGGCTATGGTGGACCAGTGGAAGTTGTGGTTTCTGACAAGGGTAAAGGCCAGGAGTTCCGGGTTAGTTTTCAAGGATTGCAACTTTTGAGCGTTGCTATATCAGGCCTTCAGGATCTCGATGGACATCTATGGAAACTTTCCCAGTGCGAATTGAGCTGTGTGCCCAGCGCTTCTTCGAGTTGTGTCGTGGAAACCTCAGACGGAGAGCACAAAACCACTCTCCGTTGGAAAAGCGGTTTGCCTGGCAAGCCGAAATGCGTTCGGTTCGAGGGCTCCTCATTTGTGAAATTAACTCTGCAACCAGAGCAGCAAATTTTCCAGACCCTTCAGCATGACCAGATCTATAAAATGGCGGGCATCTTGCGTGATTATAGTTTGCTGCGTCCCCAATTGGCGACCGTGCTCCGAAGTAGAATGCTAGGAAGAGAAATCCGGTATTTTTACAAGGAAGGTATAAAAAGTTATCTCATGGAATCGGACTATCAGCGTTGGCCGCTTCATCCTGGATGCCTGCATTTTAAGCGGAGCGAGGGAGGCTTGAGTGTCGAAGGATGTCTGCGCTTCCTGCATGCTGGTTCTGCGTACGTGCAAAGTTACGCCAACTATCATCCAACCCAAGGCGGTACCCACGTAGAAGGCCTGGCCGCAGCTCTGAAAGACCTTTTTGGGCCGGAAGCCAGAGGATGCAGGGATGTGCTGTTCCTGACGAATCCTGACACCGGCCAAAAGGTATTCCTGCCTGCCTGTTGCATTGGTGTAGTGCACTTTCAATGTCCAGAGCCACGTTACCAGGGGCCGACCAAAGACATTT
>JAQGOV010000354.1 GCA_028293425.1 Verrucomicrobiales bacterium | reverse complement strand
GTTGTCAATGACCGTCATTTGAAAAGCCAGTTCCCGGTGGCCAGCAAGAATCGTGATGGTTGGAGGGACTTGAAGCTGCCCGGGTGTTGAGGATTCCAGGAACACAGTCTGGTTTGTAAAAACTGCTCCCGAAAGAACGACCTTGGCATTTACCACTCCGGAGGCCTCGCTTGTCTGGCTGGGGCAAACCAGGAAAAGCGCATTGGTTTCATTATCCAAAACCGTCACGGAGTTGGTGGCCGCGGACCAGCCTGGCACCTGAGCTACAAGCTGAACCTGTTTATTCCCGTCGATCATGGTGTTGTCCAGAATCGTGATGACAAAGGGCACTGAGGTAACTCCCGCGGGAACCAGCACGGTGGAGGGAACCTTTAGCCGTTTGGGTTCACTCGAGGTCAAGCTGACATTTACGGCGGTTGATGGTGTCGCCGAGATTTGAAGAGTGCCGATGAAGGAGCCCCCGTCCTCGGCAACCTCGCTTGGCAGGTTCAGGGTGAGGCTAGCGGTTTCATTATCGATCACGGCGATCGAGGCGGTTCCGGAGAAGTAGCCCGAAGCCGAGGCAATAATCAGGCTGGATTGGGTTCCATCCAACTCATCATCGTCCACAACCTGGATATCGAACTGGCCCTGCGATTGACCTGCTGGAATAACGAGCGAAAACGGGAGTTGAATCTCGGAACGATCGCTGGAGTGGAGGTTGACGGTAATGTTCGAACTGGCGGGGCTCGGGAGCGTGACCGTGCCGAGTCCTTGCAGGAGTCCCGCACCTTCCTGGACCGAAACTGGAACAGAAACCACTAGTGGGAGCGAGCAGGATGGGTAAGCCGTCAGGTCACTTTCCAAAAAGGCCGGTGGAATTCCTTCCCCCCGGGACAAGCCAATTAAGGCACTGGTAGCCCCGATGTTCAAATGGGTCAGCCGTAATCGCCCGTCATAGAAAAGTTCCATTTGAAAGCTATTTTGCATGCCGCTCTTATATTCGGGAACATTTTCGAAAGTGACAGCGACTCGGTCCCCGAGTTGTTGCCAGGAAATTCTACCTCCCGCCGCTGGGTTTAAGTCCGCGAACAAACCTGAAATGCGCGGAAGTCCAAAATGAGAGGCCAGGGTCCCGGAGTAGGCCGAATCTCCCGAGTCAAACGTGAGAGATCCGTTGCTGCTGACGAAAAACCTGTTGGTTTCCTTACCATAAAGGGAAACCTTGTTATTTCCAGCCAAGGATATTTCCGCAAAACTGTCATCGGTCAGCGTCAAGTGTTTTCCGAACTGCGGGTCCACGGGAAAATTTGCAGCGGGCTCGCGGCAGACTGAATAAAAGCTTCCAGATCCGTTTGGAATAAAAGTCAGCGTCTGGTTTCGAACGTCGTTGTCGCCCAGATCAAACAACTCAGTGAAGTAATCAGGCTGCCCCACGCTGAGGATGACCTGCCTGGCCTGGCTTTGTTTTGAACCGATATTCGTGAATACCAAAAAGCCGGAGTAAACGCCGTCGGCAAGGGCGGTCGCCGAATCATTAATCGATGCGGGGACAGAAAGCAGCGGGCTGCCCACCGGGAGGGTTCCGGAAAGAGTTGGGATTGTGAGCCAGGAATTCGTGTTCAGGATCATCCAGGCAATTGAATTGGTGCTGTGATTGGAAAGAGAATAGGTAATGGAAGAGGGTGAAAATGGTCCGCCGCCCGGCCCGCTGGAAACAAAACGCAACACCGGGGTAACCACGAGATTATCCGGCAGATCGAAAGCTTCCTGGACCCCAAACGTGGTGGTGCTGGAAGGACAGGAAGCGCTGAAACCGAGGCCCCGCTTGGCAAAACCCAGCCACAGTTCGTTTTGATTGGTGCCGCCGTAATTGATCCGCTCGGCTTGCAGGATGGCATCCCGAGCCTGAATGAAATTCGGATTAGCCGGAGTTAAGTTCAAGGCATCCGTCACGAGTTGTAACATGAACCGATTTCCGGCGGAGGAGCCCAGCTTCCGAATGAGATTGGCTCGGCAATCCCAGAGCGCCGAGCACCATACCTCCCCCTGGCCATGAACTTCGGTGGCGGCAATGCCGCCGTAAACGGGGCTGATCGGCACGCCCGGGTGGCCCGTGGCCTGGGACGGGTCTATGTCCTTCAATGTCAGCGGGTCTTTTGTGATGTCGGTCGTGTAAGGGTAACGGCGGATCCCAAAATAATAATTCTGAGTCATCCCCGAGAGCAAATACGTCAGGTAACCGCCAATCGGATAATTGCCATCGACGTCATCGCCCGGTTCGCTCAACAGACTTAGCGCATAAAAATCCGACCATCCTTCGCCAAGGCCAAGGGACTGCAAAGCAGTCATTCCGATACCTCCGCCGACCCGTCGGTTGCTTAACCCGTGCGTGTATTCGTGCAGAATAATCTCGGCATCCAACGCTCCATCGCGGTCTGGATTTGGGCCAGTAAAAACATAAACCTGCAAACGAGGGGAGGTTCCGTCCGGGAACGTTGTCATGTTTGCATTGTTCACGTCAGCACCATCCTGCGCGTCGGCGAGCAATGAATCATTTTCGAAGCCTCCCCTTCCAAAGTTGGTGCTTTGGAAATTTCCGGCCGCCTCCGTGAAGCCGAAATCATAAAGCTTATCGTGCATCCAATTGCACCAATAGAAAAGCTGAACCACCCCGGCGTTGGCGTTAGATGCAGGCGACTGCGTTAGGTCGAGCGGAAAATCAAACACACGCGGCGGGCTGCCCTGGGGGCGAGGCAAGTCAGGGACGTCATCGTCAATTCGATCCAGGTGCGCATCCACGTTATTACCGCGCGTCTCGTTATCGCCGTCGTTTATCCAGCCGGCGGGGGAAGCGTTGGTGCTCACCGCGTTCGTTACCACCAGGCTTCGTTCGATGACCGGCGGCTGAACGCTGGACGGCGTGGAATGGCCCGGCGAAAATGGGGATGGGCTGTCACTTGTAAAAACGCGGTAGGTAGCCGGGGAGATATAATGGGTTAAACACTGACGAATCCACACCTGGCCGGTTTCGGCATCAACCAGCAGACGAAACGTTTCGGTTTCTTTGCGACTAGTGAGCAGGACTTCCCAACACAACCGCATGGATCCGGAGTCCAGAGGCAACCAGAACTGTTTGACGCGCGTTTCTCCCTTAAGTCCGGGAGCGGAGAAGAATTTCTCTTCCGGTGTGGAGGTATTCCGAGGTTTTAAAGTCTTAACGTTTGCCTCGGCTATGGTTTCCTCCTGGGCTCCTGCCGCCAGCACCACTGCTTTTTCCGGACTGATCGATTTAGCGTTTGGACGATTTGGCATCCCGCGCTTCGATGCGCCCGGCAAATCTCCCAAGAGGTGGCTCGAAATGCTGACGAGTTCCCCATCCTTGGTTGTGTGGCTTACGAGCAATGCTTCGAAAACAGGAATGTTTTCAAATTCCTGCTGCCAAACCACCGTGTGCATCCCATTGTGTTCGGCAGTAAAATCCCGGCTCTTGCGAGCATTGGATAAGGCGCTGGCGTCGTGACCAAAAAGCGCACTGTGCTCGTTCAAGAAGGCCTTCAGCCCTCGATCCGGATCCGTGCGCTCCACCCGGTCCGCAGCGGCTTTGGACACGGCCCTGCCTTCTCCATTTTTCTCCGTCAAAAATCCGTCCTTGCTCCGGACCCAATACGGCGTGACGAGCACAGGATCCCAGTCCACCTCGGCGGAAGGCAGATTTCCCTTCAACTTCTGCAGCCCCAGCTTTCTCGACTCAGGCAATTGCTTTCCAGCGGCTGAGTTACGTTTATCAAAATCAGGGAGTTGGCGCTCTTTGCGGGGCAGAATGGCCCGTGCAGGCGCAAGCGCCAGCAGAAGTAGCATTCCAATCCACAGAAGGATCAGAGCCAAATGGTTCTTCCTATTTCGCATCAGGTGTTTTCCCGTCCGCCAAAGCAGCAGAACCACCCAGGAGTTGGGTCCGGGAAATTTCTAAATAGATTAATAAAAAATTTTCAACTGCTGAGCACATTTTTATGGCAGAACAAACACTTGATAAAAGCGCGGGGATGCGGTTATGGAAAGTGTTTTCGAGGCTGCAGGGCCGGTGGCGGTGACGTCCCCTGGGATATCGCTCCATGCACCGGACATAAGGTTGCTTTTAGATTGCGACCGGTACGTCTCACCTTTCAAAGACCGCCACACCACGGTTAAGGTTCCATTCGCGAGCTGAATGCTTTTGAAAAATGGGGCAGGTTTGACCACTTGGCCAAGTGTTACCCAATCACTTCGAAACTTCTTGAACTCCAAATCAGCCAGGTGCTTGGCCTCGATGTCGTCGTTATAATAGCTGGCCGTCCCGTTATCGCTCAGGAGTTGAATGGGCGTGCTGGAGGACCATGGCCCAGGCGGCGTTTCCACAATAGCTTCTGGATTCATGCCGGACAAATCTGAGGAGAGCTGTTGCGGCTGTTCTCCCGCCACGCCGGTCCACCGATAAAGGCGGAAGTCCGCCGGGTAGAGATTTGTTGCCCCCGGGGCACCTCCGACTATGAGGATTCCTGCGTCGGAGCCTTCGATGCTTCGGACCCCACGTCCATACAGATCCAATTCAATGGGTGTTCCAAAAATGGCGCTGCCAGGAGGGAGGTTGGTTCCAGCGAGAGTCGTAAAATTCAGGACAGGCACGAGTAAAGCATAATTGCGATTAGTGGCGGGAACGATTGGGGCTCGAAACCCGAGATAGGCAGTCGTGGCGCTCCCTGGGGCCATGCAGAGCCCCTCAATATTGAAGCCGGAGCCATCCGGAGCTTTTGGGTCCACTCCGGGTTGGGTGCTGGCCACGAAACCATAATAATTGGCGCCTTTACCATGGAGATTATTCGCATCCCAATTGATCAAATCATCCCGCAGGAAATCATACCTGCCCCGGTAAGCCAGGATGGCGTTGGTGCCTGAACCTGACAAATCAGTCGCGAACAGGCGAGCGCGGTTGGGGCGCAATTCGGCGTCGCCCGAAAGCGAATGGCTGCCAATCCAGAAAAGACGGTTTCCAACATGGGTGGCGCCCTCGAGGTCGACTTCGCGCGGTGAACCGTTGGGGTAAAGGTCCGTCAAACCCAGGAAGGCATCGAAATTGGCAGTGAGCACGGGTTGGCCCGAACGGGTCCGGTCGTACAGTTTCAACGTTTGGTTTTCATCATCGGCCACCCACATGTAATTCGTGTCCATGGGATAAGCGGCGGAGGCATCGCTCATGCCAGTGAGGAAGTGTCCACCCGCACGACCCATGGCAGAGGCGGCGTAGTGGAAGGATTGGGTGACTACCAAATCATCATCCCGCACCACCAGGCTGATCCAGGAATAGCCAACTCCAACCGGGTTCAGAAATAAGGTCCAGTGTTGGCCTCCAGCAGAAACCAGGGAAAGGTTGCTGTTGGGCACAACTGACTGGTTGCTGCTGGTGACACTGAGCCGCAGTTCAGACGCGGCAGTGTCCGGATCGCGCAATTCGAGTTTGAGCCCGGGATTGGTCGGGTCACCGATGACGCCGGAGAAAGGGTGCAATCTCGCGACGCTTGGAGGCTGGTTGGCATAGACTCCAGGCGTGAGTCGTGCGCCCAGGGGGAAGTTTGCACTGGCGCCGGAAGGGTCGTAGACGAGGGTTTCAGCATTGGTACCGGCAAGGTCTCCGTTATACCAGGCAGCAGCGGAAAGGGGTGTGTTATTGTAGTCGAACCGGCTTGCTGCATCCGGCACGCCCGCACCTTGCGTAAGAATTACTCCTCCATACATGACATCGCCGTTAGCTCCATCCGTCCAAGCCACCGCGTCCAGGAAAGCTGCGCCCTTCGAGAGACCTTCCAGAACCCCGTTGTCTCCGTCGTCCAGATCTGAGCCTTCCTGGATTGCTTTCGGACTGCTCACCAGCAGGAAGGACACAGTGCCATTTCCGAGCACACCGGCGGGAGCATCGAAACGCGCGTCGGGTATGAACTCTGTTCCGAGCGGAAGCTCGTAGGGATAATTATAGCCTCCAAGCACCAAGAGTCCGCTGCTGCCCAGGCGTGCACCCGAGAGGTTTACGACCAGGTTAGCCATGCCAGGATCAAGGGCCAGGTTGCCTTCCACCACCACGAAATAGACATTTGTCAGGAGCAGACCCGGCTCGCCCCGCAGTTCCACATATTCATAACCTCCATCCACCGGCCCGGGAGGGTTGACCTTCAACTCGTTCAAAAGCACTCCTTTCGTTTCGGTAACGTTTACTGTTACCACTGGCATGACGGAGGTCGTCGGATACTTTGCCGAGTCCGCACTGCTGGTAATCAGGTGGTGAATGGCCACTGGATGAATTGCCGTGTCCACCACGTTATCCAGGAGGGCCTTGACCAAAATTACCTTGGGAGCCGCGCTGTTGAAAGTAAGGCTTCGTGTGTTTCCAAAAGTAGCTCCGTTATCGGTGCTCACCTGGACCTGCCCATCCGCTATGATCTGGATAGCGACCTGGCCCGCAGGCGCAACGGAGAAGCCGAGTGCGTAGGAGTCAGTTCCGCTGCCCTCCATGAGGTCCGTGCTATCGGAGGTTTGCCAGCCAATCACGCCTGGGATGGCAGGCGCGCCAAAGTTGGGCGCACCGATATGGTTTAAAGCCATACCTGCGTAACTGCTCGGAACTGTGCTGATGGTTGGTCCAAGCGTCCAATTGGGCGCTGCGCCACCCAAGCTGTCGCTCGCTACCCAAGAACTTGCTGATGAACCCGTCGTGTTGCCCGTTCGGCCAATGTAACTTGGAGTGAAAGAGACACTCACAACATTGCCCGATGCAATCGCAGCCGGATTGCGCCTGAAATTAATGGCGCCATAAGCAATGTCCCCCAGGCCATCATTGTCGAGGATTCCGACTGAATCCAGGATGGTCCAGCTTGCATAAACAGGGCCGTCCGGAATCCCGTTATTATCAGAATCAATGTCCGCACCGATGGCAGGATTGTTTGTAGATTGGATCAGAAAAAAAGTTTCCGAGCCGTTCTCCAGATCCACCTGTCCCGCTTCTCCTTTGTGGTTAACGCTGCTCGTTGATCCGCTGCCAAAGCCGGGGCCGCTGTCCCTATTCACCAAGGCCAGGCAGTTCGTGTGCACGGAATACGAATTGGTCTTTTGCAAAAGCACGAGAAATCCGTTACCGCCAACTGCTCGACCTGACAAGTCGAAGACATTTTGGATGATTCCAGGATTACTATTGGTATTGATGTCGCCCTCGATACAGACAAGGTAGGTGCCCTGGGGAATAATCATATTTGGCGTGCCTCGCAATTCGATATACTCGTTCGGGATATCAATGGGACCTGGCGGGTTCAGCAAAATTTCATTGATCACGAGTTCCGCGTGGCCTGCCGTGGGCAATAGGACACAGGCCCATAAAATCCATAGGCACAGCTTCCAAAAAATGTTTGTTTTGCAACGCACGCGATAGGCTCAACGCTTCCAGGCAATCACTTTGGGTGCGGTTTCTAAAGAAACCATAACCGAGCCTGTTGTCAAAAGGCATAAACCTTGCCTAAATTATCGGAAAATCAGGCATTTACTGAATCCAGGACACCCTCCTTCCCCCGCCCAACTTCTCCGCCCAGAATGACCAAACCGCTACGAAAAAGAAAGGAAGAAACCTGCCCTGTAATTGGTTGGACCGGAGAGGGTTAGAGCTGCTCCGCTGGCTCCGTGATGAACAGGTTGAGCCTTGGATGGTATTTTGGCCCTTCTAAGGCCAAGGGGGCTTGGTGTGCCTGCCCTTAGCTTCACCGGCACCAAAAGGAACGTGTCTTTTAGCGATCTCGTTTCAGGAGAAACTCGGCCAATGCTTCCAAAGCCTGCGCCTTTCCTCGGAAAATCTTAAGCGCGTCAAAAGCCTTTTCGGTGAGCTGCTGGGCAATTTTCCGCGATTTGTCGAGGCCGACAATGCTGGGGTAAGTAGCTTTCTTCGCAGCGGTGTCTTTGCCTGCGGTCTTCCCCAGCTTCTCGCTCGTTTGGGTGACATCAAGAATGTCGTCAATGATTTGGAAGGCCAGCCCGACATTGTAGCCAAAGTCCGTCAAGGCCTGAAGCTGGGCCGAGGTGCAGTTTGAGCTCATGCCGCCGAGTCGGACAGAACAACAGAGCAGGGCGGAGGTTTTACGTTCGTGAATGTATTTGAGTTCGTTTGCGGAAAGCTTTTTGCCTTCACCTTCCAGATCCGCAACCTGTCCCGCGATGAGCTGCAAGGAGCCCGAAGCTTTTGCCAATTCCAGCACAATGTCCTGGTGCGAATACCTGGGCCAGCCCTTGGATCGAACCACAATTTCAAAGGCCTGGGTGAGCAGGGCATCTCCGGCCAGCACCGCCACACCTTCTCCATAGACCTTGTGGTTGGTCAGCTTGCCCCGGCGGTAATCATCGTTATCCATCGCGGGAAGATCATCGTGGATCAGCGAGTAGGTGTGGATGCATTCCACCGCGCAGGCCATGGGCATGGCCTCAGATTCCTTGCCATCGCAGGCCTCCGCCGCTGCCAGGCAGAGGGCGGGGCGCATTCTCTTGCCTCCGGCGAAGAGAGAATAGCGCATGGCCTCATGGATAGTGGCCGGCTTGGTGCTGGCTTTTGGCAGGAACTTATCCAGCGCCGCGTTTACCGCGGCGGTCCGGCCTTCCAGATACGTGTTCAAATCAAAAGAGCCGGTATGCCGTGCCCCGGCTCGGGTTGCTGTTTTCGACATGCGCGCTTCTTTTAAGAAAAGTCTTTGTTCCGGGCAAGCAAATCCCGGTTTTCAAGTTTGACCCAGAGGGTTCCTTTGGGAACACTCTGGCGCTCGCTCTATTGTTTTTGGTCGTGAGCAGAAAACTATGTTGAAGCAGTTCGTCTCTCCGTGCATTGGGGTATTCGCGTTTTTAGTTGCCGTGGTTCATTCCGCGCAGGCCACGGATCTTAAACAAATTCTGATCGCGAAAGGAGCCGCCCTGGTTCAAACAAATGCCAATGCTCCGGGGCTCGCCTCCACGCCCTTTGAATTTCAATGCCAAGTCGAACTTTCCTCTGCGGGCGCGGCTTCCGGCATATCCGTGAAGGCTCCCACTCACAGCAATAGCGAACTATTGGAAAACCTGGACAGCTATTTTGCACTCCACCTTGGTTTCACAAACAAGGCGAAGCTCGATTTAGCGTACCCCGCCGGGAATTACACGCTTTCCACGCAGGGCATCCATGACGGGGCCCAGGCAACGCAAATCTTTCTTGGGCCAGATGCTTACCCAACCGACCCGCGTGTTCTGAACTGGGCAGAACTGCAAGCCGTCCACGCTGAATCGAACCTTTTTCTATCTTGGATGCCTTACACCGGCGGCACCGCCCAAGATTTTATCCAAGTGAGGATCTACAATGATTTAGGCGACTTTTTCAACACTCCAGATTATGGCCAGCCTGGTGCGCTCAACGGCACCAACACCTGGGTTACCGTGCCTGCCGGAACCCTGTTCCCTGGGGAAAGTTACAAAACCGAAATCCTCTTCGGAAATATTCTTACATCCGGTCCAGGCACTTACCCGGGCGCAGTGATGGTGACGGGCTATTACAAGACCACCACCACGACCCTCCAAACTTATAATGCCTATGGGGCGCTGGAGTTCACGGCCAGGAACTATAACGTTTACGAATACGAAGGTCATGCGACGGTCACCGTGACTCGCCGCGGGGGAACGGAAGGGGAAGTTTACGTTTCCTACACCACCGCGAACGGCAGCGCGATTGGTGGCGACGCTCCAGGCATCGGAATCGATTATGGAACCGTGTTCGGCACACTGACCTTCGGTCCCGGCGAGAGAACAAAAAGCTTTGAGGTTCCCATTTTCGATGATAACACCGGCGACCCCACCAAGGTCCTGCAGCTCTTTTTGTTTGGATTCGACGGCGGAGCAACCCCCGGCCTGATCACAGATGCGACCCTTACCATCCTGGACGACGAGGCCGCCGTGGGTCCTAACGTGGGCTTTTACCTGGTCGCCAAAGGACAGCGGTATCTGCAGAGCAGCACAAACAGTCCCGCGCTTTCGGGTGACGGCCCTCCCTACCGGTTTGTGGCGGCGCTGGAAGCATCCTTCTCAAACGGTGTTTATAATGGGTCCCTGACGACTCCTGCCAATATCATCCGGACTCTGGAAGGATCGCCCGACGGGCTGCAGTTCAATTTTCAAGACTCGTTCCAATTGAAGTCCGGGCTGGATGCAGCTTACCCAAGCGGGAATTACAAGTTCACCATTACCACCTACAACCAGGGATTGAAAACACCGATCCTCAATCTGCCGCTGGAAGCTTATCCTGCCACTCCACGTTTCGCGAATTGGATTGAAGCCCAGGAGATTGAACCGGCAACTGAGTTTGTGATACGTTGGGATCCGGTGGCGGGAGGAACTACCAACGACCTGATTGTTATCTCTATTCGTAATGTCGAGGGTAATGAAGTCGTTAGCAGTCCATGGCTCTTCGAGCCTGGATATCTAAACGGACTTGCCACCAACTGGGCCATTCCTGCCAATGCCCTGCAGGCGGGAGTGGCCTATAAAGCCAACCTGCTTTTTCTGAAGCGAGCTTCCCTGAACGTGAGTGCCTATGCCGGCGTTCCAGGCCTTTCCGGTTTTTATAAAGAAACAAGCGCTTCCATTGCCGCGGCAGCCACGCCCACTCCGCAAGGCCGTTTGGTGTTTGCTTCGACAGGGTTTTCGGTGGCCGAGTCGGCAGGGCAGGCGGTGATCACCCTGAACCGAGTTGGCGGCAGTTCTGGGCCGGTCACTGTAGATTACACCACCCACGATGGGTCGGCAGTGGCACCCCGCGACTACACTCCAGCCAGTGCCACGCTGGCATTTGCAGATGGCGAAGCGACAAAAACTTTCGTTGTCGGAGTGAACGATAATTTTCTGCTGAATGGCAACCGGACACTCTTGCTGGCGCTCAGCAACCCAACGGGAGGCGCTGTGATTCCGAATTACCCATACGCGACCCTGACGATCATGGAGAATGAAAATGCGGCCGCAGGCACGGTTCAGTTTGCGAGCACCAACATTGTGGTGCCGGAAAGCATAGGCAAAGCCTCGGTGGTCCTGACGCGCACAGGGGGGAGCTCGGGCATAGTTACGGTGGGTTTGTTCGTGGGCGGCGGCACAGCTTCTCCAGGGGTGGATTTTGTGGACCCCACGGCGACAATTACTTTTAATCCCGGCGAGACAACCAAGACCGTGCTTGTTCCGATCATCAACGATTCGTTGGATGAACCCAATGAGACCCTTGAACTCTACCTGAGCAACACTACCGGCGGGGCCAGCCTGGGCGCGAACCGCACAACCAAGCTCACGATCACGGATAATGACGCGGGGGGCACGATTCAGTTCAGCACGCGCGCCATTTCAGTCAATGAGACCAGCCCGGTGGTGAACCTGACGGTGACCCGGGTGTTGGGCGGAGCCAGCGGCGTCACGGTGAATTACGCCGCTTTCAATGGTACAGCCGTCAACGAGCAGGATTTTAACCTGGTTGCCGGGACGCTGACCTTTGGTTCCAACGAGCTGAGCAAGGTAATCACATTTCCGCTGCTGAACGATGCACTGGCCGAAGGGAATGAAACCTTTACGGTATCCTTGAGCAATCCCTTCGGCGGAGCGATCCTGGGGGCGAACAGCAACATCGTGGTGACGATTGTGGATGATGAATCCAGCATCCAATTTTCGAGCGCGACTTACACCAATAGCGAGGGGCTTCTGAGGGTCAATATTACGGTACAGCGCCTAGGCCCTACGGCCACTCCCGCCAGCGTGGACTACTTCACGATGGATGACACTGCTTCTAACCTGGATTACCAGGCCAAGGCCGGCCATCTCTCCTTTGGCCCAGGACTCACCAGTCAGACGATTAGTTTGGTCCTGAGCAACGACACCATTGTGGAAGGACAGGAATCGTTCCAGGTGTGTCTCACCAACGTGGTGGGAGCACTGTTCGGCCCACGCACGAATGCGACTGTTTACATCAATGACAACGATCTGGGCGGTGCCATTCAGTTTAGCGCCACCAACTACACCATCGCTGAGAGCCTGGCCAATGCGACCGTGACCATCAGCCGATCGGGCGGGGCCGCTAGCGCGGTAACGGTTGATTTCACAACCCTGGATGGAACAGCTATTGACGGGCAGGATTATGTGAACAGCACTCGCACGATCATGTTTAATGCCAACGAAGTCACCAAGACCGTCTTAATTCCAATCCGAAACAATGCGCTCGATGAACCGAACAAGACGGTCAATTTGAGATTAAGCAACGTGCAGGGCGGGGCCACGCTTGGCAAGAACACGAGCGCCATTCTCAACATCGTGGATAATGATGTCGGTGGCACCATCCAGTTCAGCGCCATTTCCAGAGCGGTTTCGGTCAGTGAGAGCAACACCGTTGTTCAGCTTTCGGTGACTCGAGCTGGAGGGTTGGCCGGAGGAGTAACGGTCGATTATGTTGCAATTAATGGCACCGGTACCAATGAACTGGATTTCAATCTCCCGGGTGGGACCCTTTATTTCGGCTCAAACGAGGTGACCAAAACAATTACAGTCCCCATTTTGGATAACTATTCGGACCAATCGAACAAGACCTTCACGGTCCGGCTGGCCAATCCGGTCGGTGGCGCTGTGCTCGGGCCATTGACAAACTCGCTGATCACAATTGTGGACGATGATGTTCTAGTGGAAGGAACTTTTACTGGAACGGGCGCAGCTTCGGTGGTTGGTTGCCTGGATCCGGCGGAAAATGGATCCGCGAGCATCACCTGGCAGTTCACCTTTTCCGCTCAGGAGGGGCATCAATTCACAGCCACGGCCCTTGGAATCCTGACCGGAACTGGCAGCGGTTACATCAATGTTGCTCTCTCTGGGACGGTTGATTCCAGTGGCAACCTGAAAGGGCAGTACTCCAGGGACGGCGGAGCAGGCGGTTCCGCGGGAGCCGGTGCTTTTACGGGCAGGCTGAATGGCAACAGCTTGCAGGTTTCATTTTCGGGATCGCGTCCAGGGGAAACGTGCAAGGAAACGTCCAGCATGGCCGGCGCAAGAGTTGATTCCGTTCAGGGCGGGTTCGCGCCTTCCAATCTGCGGAACGCAACATTTACGTGCGGTGTCACTGGCGGTTCGGGATATTTTGCTCACTCAGGCTCGTTTATGTTTGAAGCCGACAGCACGGGAAACAGCTACCAAATCACAGGTTTGACATCCGCCAATGCAAGCAGCAGCGGGGTTTGCGTTTATCACAAATCCGGTCCCAACTCAGGTATTTTGGCCAACTACGACATCATCCTCGGAGTCTCTTCCATTCAAACGATTTCCTACAGCTCTGGAACGACCGGAACTTACAAGACAGCCGGAAGTCTTGGATCGGGAATTCAAACTGGCACCTGTGCTTCGGGTTTATAAAGGTCCAGAAGCTGCCAGCAAAAGAGCCGGAAATCGCTTTCCGGCTCTTCACGAATTTTACGACAGACGTTTACTCCTTCTTTGCGGCGGCCTTCACCTCAATGTGGAGGTCACGCAGTTGCCGTGGGGTCACCATGGCTGGTGAGTCAGTCATCAGGTCCGTGCCTTTGGCTGTCTTGGGGAAGGCAATGACGTCCCGAATGCTTGGCGTGCCGCAGAGGATGGCAATCAGGCGATCGAACCCAAGAGCGATGCCGCCGTGCGGCGGTGCTCCGTATTGGAATGCGTCCAGCATGTAGCCGAATCGGAGGCGTGTTTCATCCGGCGGAATTTGCAGGATCTCCTCAAAGATCGTTTTCTGCACATCGGGCTGATGAATACGAATCGAGCCGCCGCCAAGCTCCACACCGTTCACCACGATATCATAATGCTGGCCGCGGACTTTTTTCGGATCGGTCTTCAGTAACGGAATATCTTCCGTGACGGGCGCGGTAAAAGGATGATGGCTCGAATACCACCGATTCATTTCCTTGTCGAAACTGAGCAGCGGGAATTCCACCACCCACAGGAAATTGAACTGGTCCGATGGAATGTTGAGCTTGCCCTGGCTCTTCAGGACGTCCGCGCAATAAAGCCGGATCTTGCCCAGGATTTCGCAGGCATTCAGCCATTGGTCCGCAGCGAAGAGAATTAGGTCACCCTCTTCAATCTTGAGCTTCTGGATCAAGGCGTCTTTTTCCGCTTGGCTGAAGAATTTCACGATGGGTGACTTCCACTCGCCGCCTTCCACTTTGATGTAAGCCAGACCCCTGGCGCCAAAGCTCTTGGCGTATTCGGTCATCGTTTCAATCTGGCCCTGGGTAGCACCCGCCATTCCCTTGGCGTTCATGGCTTTTACCACGCCGCCGTTTTGGATGGCGCCGCTGAATACCTTGAAGGTGCTGGCCCGAAATTCTTCCGTGAAATCGACCAGTTCCATGCCAAACC
The DNA here is from genome assembly GCA_028293425.1 of Verrucomicrobiales bacterium. Taxonomy (GTDB): domain Bacteria; phylum Verrucomicrobiota; class Verrucomicrobiia; order Limisphaerales; family JAQGOV01; genus JAQGOV01. Next base: position 12,325 of record JAQGOV010000354.1, on the reverse strand, counting down.
GGGTGTCCGGTTTATCGATGCCGTAGCGGTTCAACGCTTCTTCGAAGGAGATCCGTTTGAAGGGTGTCGGAATATCAATGTTCAGGGCGGTCTTCCAAACGCGCTTCAGCAAACTCTCAATCAGATCATATATATCCTGGCGATCAATAAATGACATCTCAACATCGACCTGGGTAAATTCCGGCTGGCGGTCTGCGCGCAAATCTTCATCGCGATAACAGCGAGCAAGCTGGAAATACTTCTCCACCCCAGCCACCATCAGGATCTGTTTGAATTGCTGCGGCGATTGCGGCAGGGCATAAAACATTCCGGGCTCGCGGCGAAATGGCACCAGGAACTCGCGTGCGCCCTCGGGCGTGGATTTGAACAACGTCGGTGTTTCCACTTCCAGGAAACCTTGCTCGTCAAAAAACACCCGTGTGGCCGTGGCCACCTTGGAACGCAGGCGCAGGTTGCGGATCATTTCAGGCCGGCGAAGGTCCAGATAACGATACTTGAGCCGCAGTTCTTCGTTCACCTTGCTGGCCACCTCAGGGTCATCAACCGGGAATGGCAATACCTCGGCGTAGTTCAGGAGTTCCAATTCGGTGACTCCCACTTCCACTTCGCCGGTTGGAATTTTCGTGTTATTGGTTCCCTCAGGGCGATGCCGCACCTTGCCTGTCACGCTAATCACGCATTCGCTTCGCAAAGAAGACGCGCGTTCAAAAAGCTCCTTGGACATGGCCGAAGGGTCGAACACGGTTTGTGTGCGGCCCTCGCGGTCGCGGATATCAATAAAGATCAGGCCGCCCAAATCCCGCCGGGAATGCACCCACCCGGCTAAAGTCACTGTTTGCCCGATGTGCGTCGGGCGAAGTTCGTTGCAATGATGCGTCCGTTTCATTTCGGTAATTAGTTACCTCATTACCCATCCCCGGGCAATGAAGCGAACGCGCATGTTGGCGCGGAACGAGCGGGATTTCAAAGCAAAATTGGGAAGAACCAGTGGAAGCGGCTCGTTTCCACTGGCTGACCACGGAACCAGGTAGCCTTTGGGTTGACCAAAAATGCCGCTAAAACGGGATTTAGCTGCGGGCTAAGCTCCTGCCGAAGCGTTTTGAACGCTATTGATTAAAATAAATTTTAACGTTCTTCGTGGCCCGGCCTGCGGCGATAATATCCAGCTTTCCGTTGCCATCCAGGTCGGCCAGGCAGAGATCCTCACAAGCCATGGTGTTATCGTCCACAAGGGTCTGTTTCCAGGTCTTGCCTTCCTTGTCCAGCGGAGTGAATAGCTTGATTCCAACTTTGGCGCCCTGTTTGCCCATGGCGCGCCATCCTACCACAATTTGGTCCGAGCCAATTCCGGCCAAATCGCCGCAAGCGAGGGCATGGCCATCAATGAGGGTGTCATCCAGCAACGTCCTTTTCCACAAGCCGCCTGCTGCGTCCGATGGGGAGGTGTAAAATGCCAGTTGATTGCCATGCATCGGTTCCACCGTCGCGATGAAAGTTTTGCCACTGCCCGTCTTGCCCACCCGGACCTCGCCCGCGCCCGGGTTGGTGTTTTCGCCTGGGGCATTGCCGATGATCTTTTCCGCGGTCCACCGATTCTGGCCTGGCGTCAGGTAAAGCACGCCCTCTTTTCCGCCCAGGAGCAATTCGCTCCCCTTTTCGTGCTTCCATTCGACCGGCTGAAAATTATGGGTCATGTGCATGGAGTTGTTGACCACCTCGGTTTTCCATGGGTCTTTTGGATTGGCGGGCATTTTGTACGCCAAAACCTTCGCTCCATCACCGGCACCGTTCTTATTTCCGCGGCCGTGAAGTGGCACCACAATCAAATCGTATTTGCCCTCGGCATTCTTCACCCAACGCATGCGGTGCACCGTGGGCTCATGAGGCAGCTTTACTGCTTCCCATTTCTGTGTCCGGTCAGCAGGCGGGATGAGGTAAAAAACAGCCCCGCTGTTCTCGGTATCGCCCGGGTTCCAATCCGCACCCACTGCGATCTCAGCCTTGCCGTCCCCGTCGATGTCCGCCGCCGCAATGCACACGTGGTCCTTGGCGGTAAGCTTCTCGGCGATGATGTGCTTCTTCCAGGAGGGATTCTGGTACCAAACCACCTGATCCTTATCCACCAGGATGATATCGGGCTTTTTGTCACCATCCACATCCGCCACCGTAACGCCATATCCAATTCCAATGTTGGAATCGATCTCCACCGCTTTGAAGGATGGGCTCGGAGGTTCAGCGGCCAAAAGGGAGCTGGCAACCAAGGTGAAAAGACATGAGGTAACGCAAAGAGTTGAACCGGCTTTCATAAGCGACATCGTAATCATCGTGGCAAGTCGTGCAACTGATTTTACAACAGCTATTCTGACTTTTCGTTGACTTTGGCGGCACCAGGTATTTTCCCGTGTTGCTCCCAATCCTTTTTCTTCTCCAGGCACAGGATATACTGGGCCGCTGCTGAGATGAGATGGGCGTAACCTCCGGTATCCGAAAACCTCTCCCACCGTCCCTCGCCCAGTCCACTTGGGATGTAGCCCTTTTTCCGGAACACTGCTTCCCAGGTGCGCAAGCCGCCGGCTAACTCGTACCACAGCCAACTCTTCACCTGTTCCTCTTCCTGCGTTATGTAAAGGTTCTGCACGTAATCACCGATCTGCACGGAGTAGCGCCCATGGGGAACCCCGTTGATCCAAGGGGCCTGGTTTTTCACAACCGTGTAAGGAATGAAAACTGAGAATTTAGACCCTGCCGCTGAGCGTTTGATGTCCGGCTTCTCCAGGATCAGCTTTTGCCCTTGATCATTGGTGGCCGTGACGGTTTCTCCGAGAGCCACCGTGGCAGAGGATCCCTTCGCATCAGGCCGGCTCCATATTTTAACCAACGTCGACTTCTCCCTGGTTTCGCACCGCACCTTCATGCCGCGAAGCGTACTCGAGAGGCCGAGAGCGGCAGAACCGAGCTTGAATTCAAAAAATGGGCTCTCCCGATCAGGCGCAGGGACATCCGGCGGGAATTGTTCGATAAACACCGGCTGATCGTTCTCCGCGCCGGCCGCGTGTCGTTCTTCCCAAATGTCTCCATATTCTTCCATCGCTTGAAGCGCCCAACCGCACACCACCATATTTTGTGGACCCATGCGCGAACCCGCAGGCCGAGGCTGCCGGTTTAGCCCCTTGCGATCCGACCGATAATCTTCCAGCTTTCCATCCTTTGCCGAGTATGGATGCAGGTCAAACCGGTTCATTCCAGGAGGGGCAGGGGAATCGTCGCAATAATAGCGGTAGAGCATCGGTTCTGTGTAAGCGTCATAGATGAGTTTGAATGCCAAGGGACGGGGCATCTTTCCACCATGTTTCGCGAGGGCAGCGTAATACAGATATTCCTGGTCATCTGCGAATCCGGCGAAGGGCTGGATCTTGCCCACGCTGAAATTATAAAGAGCCCGGTAATAATGATTGTCTGGCACGTAGAATTTGGGCAAGTCATAGCTTGGAACAAACCCCATCAGGGTGGCGTCGTGATTTGCAAGCGCGGCAGGAACATCGGTCATGGGAATATGCCCATGATGGCGCATCCGACATTCGTGGAGATTACGCGCCGCCAAGGCCACTTCGAGGGCGAGTTTTCGATCCGGATCTTCGCCCGAGTCCCTTAACAGCAACCACGCGAGTTCCAGCATCACGCCCAAATCTTGCGCCAGGTGATTGGATGATCCGTGAGAATAGCCTTTGAGCAGGCAGTTTGTATTGGAGTAGCCTGCGAACTCGTCCATGCAAGGAAAGGGACCAAGAACGTTGCGATCCTGCCTTCTCTCCATACTCACCGAAGCTCCATCATCCCAAAAGTACGGCACAAAGCCTTTCTCTCCTTCTTGAAATTGGTGTTCCCGATCAAAGGGCTTCACGCCAGGCCGAGCGTCATTCCTTTTTAAGGTGAACAGGCTGTCCGAGTGGTTCAGCATCTTGCAATAAAAGGGTAGGATCCATTGGGTTAAAAAATCTTTATAAAACTTGTCACCGGTGACGTGGTAGGCGTTGACCAGCGCCGCGGCGAACCATGCCCCATCGTGCATCGTGTCCAGCGCTTCGCCTTGCACCCATTGATCGAACTGCCCCGTCCGCTCCACATCAAAATATTCGTAGAGCATCCCACGTTGCGGGGAGTCTGCAGCCTTTTTTAAGTGATGTTCGAAAACATAGCGGGCCAACTGTTTCATGAACGAGCGAGCCTCCTCGGCCGACATGGCAGGCTGCTGCCAGGCGGACTCCGGCCCGCCGGTCGGCATTTCGGCGGCGTTCACATTTCCTGCAAAAAACGCCATCAATGCTACCGCGAAGATCAAAATGGAACTGCCATTGCCGCTTTTTTTGCTGCGGTGTTATAGTCATAACTCCTATTCTTAACCGAAGGTGCTACCACGCAAGCTCCTTTCACTCAGGTGCTTTAAATACTTTAGGCGCCACCAAACCGGGCAGTCGGCAACGTGCCAAAAAAAACGGGCTGTCTTGAAGATTTTTGAAAGATCGTGAAATTTTCCTCCGTATATAGCTCGAGCCTCACCTCCAGGCACCATTGTGGGCCTGCGTGAGCTGAAGAAAATCAGAAACCATGAGTAAACCTATGCAATTGAAGTTCTTGGACTTAGTTCCAACCAGCCTGTGCCCTGTCGGCTGGCCGCTCGGAAGGATTCAACTGGCACGACCTTCCGCCGGAATCTCCAACGCCCCACCGCCGGCCGAGTTGGTGAAGTTATCCTCCCAACAACTTAAAAGAGCTGCGCATCTCAAACAGCAAATAGAACAGCTCCAGGCGGATTTAGCGTCCGTATGGGAAAACCAAGCCCAGGCTCGGGTTCAGGTTCTGCCCAGCAAATTGAAAGCTGAGCAGCGGAAAAGCAAAACCGCGCGGAGGCCATCCTGAAAACTTTAACATATTGGCTGGGATGGGACCTCTGTGCCGAACCACACGATCATGTTCGTTCGTGCCAGCACGTTCAGGTTCAGACGCTTGTATATATCCTTCGTCCCTCGAAGCCTGGGCAGTCAGATGCTGCAAAAAAATATGGAGATTTTTGAAAGATCGACTGCATTCTCTCCGTATATAGGGATGGACGCACACTGTATGGTGTTATCAATGAATTCCTGGAATCGAGACGAGCAGGCCACAAGACAAAGCTTGTTGGAGAAGTTACAAGTGGCCGGCGGCAAGGACGGCTGGGAGGAATTTTATGAAACATACTCCCCAATGATCGTGAACTTCGCGATGCGTGAAGGTCTCTCCGCCTCGGAGGCTGAGGACGTCCTGCAGGAAACAATCATCAGCGTATATAAGCAAATGCCCGAATTTACTTACAATCGACAGCAGGGATCCTTCAAGTCCTGGCTCTATCAATTGGTGCGCTGGCGCATCGCTGATCAATTCCGGGATCGCGCGCCGGACTCGCCTGCCAGGCCAGGGAATTCCCATGCCCCTTCGTCGGATAGAACGGCCACGATTGAGCGCATTCCCGATCCGAATGGGAATGAACTGGATGCCATATGGCAAGATCAGTGGCAGAGGACTGCTTTGGACAAAGGCCTGGAGCGCCTCAAGAAAAAGGTCAAGACCAAGCATTACCAGATTTTTGATTTGGTGATTGTTCAGGGCCGGCCGATGCGGGAGGTGGCAGAATCCTGTGGAACCACCGTCGCCAATGTTTACCTTATTCGGCACCGCCTGCGAGGCTTGCTGAAAAAGGAAGTGGAACGTGTTGAGAGCGGGCTGTTGTTGAACCCGCGGTAAGAGGCAGGTTACCAGCCGAGCACTAGGGCTATAATCCTGCGAGTAATCAGTATCGCTGAAACGGAAACGAATTTGAGCAATTCGGTTAATCAATAGTAGAAACAACTTAAAACACATGCCCGAACCACAACCTTCCCCGGGAGCTGAAGAAAACCTGCTGAAGAATACTGGAACGTTTGATTACGCCGCAGCGACCCCATCAACGGACACAAGTCCAACCCTCCCGCCACCACCCCCAGTAGAGTAACGCCGATCCCCTCCTCCAACACTTGAGGATCCATTGATTGCTGACGCTGTTCGAGGCGGTAGATCCTGGGTTCCACGGAAGTTTTCGGTTGTTCTGGACCGTGGAGGTTTTGCCGGGCAAAGACTCTAAGGCAGCACCTTATGCGTAAAGTTATCCTGAAATGTAATTATTCCGCCGGTGATATCGTGATGCTCACGGCTTCAGTCCGGGATCTAAATCGCAGGTATCCGGGTAAGTTTCAGGTCGATATTCGAACTCCCTTTTCTCCCATTTGGGAGCACAATCCTTACATCACTCCGTTGGATGAGAACGACCCGCAGGTCGAAACAATAGAATGTTCCTACCCTTTAATCAACCTGTCCAATGCTGTTCCTCTCCATTGTCTCCATGGGTTCGCAGCGTTTCTCTCAGAACGCCTCGGGGCCAGTATTCCACTCACTGAATTCAAGGGAGACATTTTCTTATCCAACGAAGAAAAGAATTGGATGTCCCAGGTCCATGAGTTGACAGGGCAGGACACTCCTTTCTGGATAATTGTTGCTGGCGGAAAATTCGATGTTCCCATCAAATGGTGGGATAAGGAACGGTACCAGGAGGTGGTCGACCATTTCCGAGGCAGGATTCAGTTCGTCCAAGTGGGCGATAGCACACATTATCATCCCGAGTTAAGCGGAGTGATTGACCTCCGAGGCCGCACCGGAATGCGGCAATTGATTCGTTTAGTTTACCATGCCCAGGGCGTCCTCTGCCCGGTAACGGCTCTCATGCATCTGGCCGCCGCCGTTGAAATTAAGCACAGCACACCCCAGCAGAAAAGAGCCTGCGTCGTAGTGGCTGGAGGCCGGGAACCAGCGCATTGGGAAGCCTACCCCAACCACCAGTTTATCCATACCAATGGGGCCTTGTCATGCTGCCTGCAGGGCGGCTGCTGGAAATCGCGGGTGGTTCCCCTGCACGATGGCGATAAACGCGATCAAAATCTCTGTCTCGATGTGGTGGATAAAAAGCTGCCCCGTTGTATGGACATGATAACGGCCCAGCACGTCATCAACCGCATCGAATGGTATTTTCAAGGAGGGGCATTGGATTACTTGTCGCGCGGCCAGGCGCATGCAGCGAAGCGCGGCGCTCGCAAAATTCGAGCCCTGAATAAAAAACGGGGGCTCCTGACCATGGAAACCGCGTTGTCGGAATCCGAGCTCTTCATTCGACGGCTGCCGGAGCAACCGCCTGCCATGCAGGGTCGAGGAATAGTCGTTTGTGGGGGAGGCGTAAAATATTTCACCATTGCTTGGGTCTGCATTCGCATGCTTCGGCACTGGGGGTGCAAGCTGCCCGTCCAATTGTGGCATTTAGGAACGGAGGAAATGGATGCCCGAATGAAGGACCTCCTCACGCCTTTCGATGTGGAGTGCGTCGATGCTCTGGAAGTGCGGAAAAGGGTTCCGGCTAGAATGCTGACCGGATATGGTCTTAAACCTTTTGCGCTTTTGCATAATCCGTACAGGGAAGTCATCCTCCTGGATTCCGACAATGTTCCACTCTTCGATCCTGAACGCCTGTTCGAAACGCCCGAATACGAAAATGTCGGCGCGCTCTTCTGGCCGGATTATGGCAGACTCGCTCCCTCCCGTGCGATCTGGCATGTCTGCGGAGTCCCTTACCGCGATGAGCCTGAGTTTGAAAGTGGCCAAATTGTCGTGGATAAGTCCCGTTGCTGGAAAGCCCTTTATTTAAGCATGTGGTACAACGAGCATGCGGATTTTTATTACCGCCTTATTCATGGTGATAAGGACACATTTCATATGGCATTTCGCAAATTGGAGATTCCATACGCCATGCCATACACGCCCATTCAATCCTTGGAAGGTGTCATGTGTCAGCATGACTTTCAGGGAAACCGAATCTTCCAGCATCGCAACTCGCATAAATGGACCCTCGCAGGTCCAGATAAGCAAATCGCGGGTTTTCTCCATGAAGACCTTTGCATCGAGTTCTTGAATGAGCTCAGGCAGAAATGGGACGGGATCATCACTTCAGAATAGCCTCATTTTCCATTTAGCTATTTTCTTTTGCCGGCAGTGGTCCTAAGCTCCTGGCCCAGAGCGATCAACCATTGCACATGCACAACTCCTTTAACACGGGTGATGGGCCGGGAGGCAAGCCGCCTGGTGCTATTCCGGTGATCCCGGACCATACCTTGATCCGCTGCATTGGCCGGGGAAGCTATGGTGAGGTGTGGCTGGGGCAGAATGTGTTCGGGGTGTTTCGGGCCGTGAAGATTGTTTACGCGCGCAACTTCCCCAACCCGATCCCTTTCAAGCGGGAGTTTAACGGCATCAAGCGCTTTGAACCTGTTTCCCGTTCGCATGACGGATTTATCGATGTTTTGCAGGTAGGACAAAACGAGGAGGGCGGCTATTTCTATTATGTGATGGAGCTCGCCGATGATGTGGAAAGCGGGCAAAAGATAAACCCAGAGACCTACGAGCCCAAAAGCCTCGCCTCCGAGCAGGGAAAGCGCCAGCGCTTCAGCGTGCCTGAATGCGTGGAGCTGGGTTCGGCCATCGCTTCAGCCCTTTGGCATTTGCACCAGAACAACCTGGTGCACCGGGACGTCAAGCCCTCCAACATCATCTTTGTGCATGGCCGGCCCAAGCTGGCGGATATTGGGCTGGTGGCAGACCAATCGGAAGCCAAGTCGCACGTGGGCACCGAGGGGTTTATCCCACCGGAAGGCCAAGGGCGAGCTCAGGCCGATATCTTCAGCCTGGGCAAGGTGCTGTATGAGATGGCCATGGGGCTGGATAGAAACCGCTATCCCCAGCTTCCTTCCAATTGGGGCCAAACCCCGGACCAGGCCCAGCTTTTCGAACTAAACGAGGTCATCACCGTTGCCTGCGAACCCGAGATAAAGCAAAGATATTCGTCAGCGGAGCACCTGCTGAGGGACCTCAACGTGATTGGAGGAGGGGGTTCGGTCCGACGTTTAAGAATTCTGGAGCGCCGCTGGGTTCTGTTCAAGAAATGGGGAGCCGTGGCAGCGCTTTTGACGGTTATCGGGTTGACCGGCTTCTTTTTAGGTTATCGCGACTTGAAGAAGAAGGAGGAGGCGCGCGTACAGAAGGTGCGCTCACTCGTGAGCTATGGGTGCCGGGTGATGGAGGACGGAGACTTATTTGGAGCACTTTCCTGGTTTGCGGAGGCGTTGAAACTCGACCACAAGGACCCCGTGGCGGAACGGATGCACCGAACGCGCATTGCAGCAGTCACGCGAGCTTGCCCGAAGCTGGTGGATTGTTGGCTTCAGGAAGGCATGGGCATTTGTGCCCGCTTTAGCCCTAATGGAAGATACATTGCCACTGCTGATAGCGGAGGCGTCATTCACGTTTATGAACTTGGAAAGCGAGAACCTGTAGGGAAGAGCATAACGCACGGCCAAACCAATGGAGCTACATACAGTGTTTGTTTCAGCCCTGACAGCAAAACGCTCCTGACTACGGGCGGGGACACTTGTGCGAGGCGCTGGAATTGGAGAACTGGAGAAAAAGAGGGAAAGGATTTGGAGCATCCGACAAACGTTTACGGTGCGGAGTTCAGCCCAGATGGCCGACGGATTGTGACCTCCTCTGAGGACTCAACGGCAACGATTTGGGATGCCGCCACTGCAGAAAGGTTGCGACGACTCGTTGGACACGGAGAAGTAATTAATAGTGCCCTATTTTCCCATGATGGTTCCAAGGTAGTGACCACCAGTCAGGATTGTTCGGCGATCGTCTGGGATGCCAATACAGGCGCGAGACTCTTCCCACTTAAGCACGATGGCTGGGTTTTTTACGCTGCGTTTAGTCCAGATGATCAATTCATCGTAACGACAAGCTGGGATAAGACTGCCCAGCTATGGAACGCCACCACAGGGCAGCCTTGCTACAAACCCTTTGAACACGCGGGCGGGGTCTCCTGGGCTGACTTTAGTCCCGATGGCCGGTACCTGGTCACGGCAGGCTATGATACTGTCGCAAAGGTGTGGAATCTAAAAACCGGCGGTTTGGCAAGTCCCGCATTGGACCACGGAGCTCAGGTGATGTCCGCGGAGTTTAGCCCGGATGCCCGGCTACTTGTCACGTCGTGCGCGGACCAAGCCGTTCGAGTTTGGAACTTGGAGGGAAACGGCTGGCTTCCCCCAACAATCAGTGGGGTAGTTTCACTCTACGGAAATAGCCGTTGTATGGTTAAGGGCAAAATCGTGACGTGGTTGCAAGAAGGGGTGAGCGCCACAAATTCACTGGTTCTGACCAATGCCGGCCCAGTGGAGCAGGTGTTCTGGAATCGCAAAGGCACTCATTTAGCCATGCTGAGTCAGCCTCTGATTGAAGGAGCCCAACCAATTCTCGCATGCTGGGCTTTAACAAACGGCACTCGGGCTGGGTCATTTACCCTTCCAGACCAACAGAGATCGCAGTGGGAATTAGCTGACAACGGGCGGCATGCTCTTTCCTGGAAAGGTGGAGTATTGAAGTTCTGGGATTTGCATTATGGCCGCTTGGTATACTCGTTACCTCCCTCGAGCCAAGCTATCCACTCAGCGACCTTCAGTCCAAATGGAGAATACTTTTGTGTGGTTATAAATCAGAATGCCTCGGTCTACGCTTCTAAAACCGGGAGGATTGTCTCCGGCACGCTCTCTCATGAGCGCCCGATTTCTTCCGCTGAGTTTAGCCCTGATAGCCAGCGGCTTCTTACCTCTTGTTCAGATTCAACTATAAAACCTTTATATGCGCAGGTGTGGGATATATTTAGCGGCAAGCCATTGAATGGTCGCTTGTGGCACAAGGATGGCGTGCTTTTCGCAACATTCAGTCCCAACGGAAAGTTGATCGCAACTTCTGGCGAAGACTGCAGCGCGCGGATTTGGGATGCGTCGACAGGCTTCGAGATTTGCCCGCCTCTGAAACATCAAGACCATATTCGCCGCATTCGGTTTAATGAGGATTCCCGCTGGGTGGTGACCGCGTCCGTGGACGGCACTGCCAGAGTATGGGATGCCCTTACTGGCGAGGCGGTAACCCCGCCGCTACCACATCCTGAAAGAGTCTTGGACGCGAGTTTCTATAAAAACGGCACCGCCATCCGCACCCAGACAGATAGTGGGGCACAGTTTTTATGGGATTTACTTCCCGACCAGCGCTCGATTTCGGCCGTTTGCGCCATGGCTGAGTTTTTGTCCGGTAGTACTGCCAGCAGCACAAACTCCGTGATCGCCCAACAACGGGATATGCTTGATCGTTTATTTCAGGTTAAAGATGCCGGTGGGTTAGGCATACCAGAGCGAACGGACTCTTTTCTCTGGCATGAAAGGCAGGCAGAAGCGGCAGAGCGAGGGAATCAACCTTTTGCCGCTCAATTTCACTTGAATCTATTCTTACAGATGCAGCCAGACAATCCTGTGCTTTACCGACGGCGAGCAGCCGCGAAAGCTGGGTTGGGCAGGTGGAGCGAAGCAGAGTTGGACTTAAAACACGCATTGACCGGTGAAACGACAAGTGTTCAGGCGTGGACTTGTTACGCCCGGGTTTGTCTCGCATTAAAACACACAAATGATTATTACAGTGCGTGCAGCCACCTTTCGGCGCTCTGCGGTGAGGCAAGCCCAAACGAGATTACCGCAATCATCGAGACTCTTTGTCTGTTGCCCCAACAGAACTTGGATCAGCTCTCAGCGCTTAAAAAAAAGGATAGTGCACTAAGGCGGCACGAACGGCTATTTGGAGCTTTGGAGTTTCGGAGCGGGCACTTTTCGGAGGCTGAGAAATATTTGATTTTGAAAAGGAAACACGTCGATTTTCAGGGAGAGGATGCAATTACGTTGCTGTTTGCAACCATGAATCATCTTAAGTGCAATAGAACACGTGAAGCTGGAGAGGCTTTTTATCGCGCCGACTCCTGGGTCAGGGTAGCCAATACACCGAGAACGTTTGAAGCCAGGGGTGACTTCCTGCCTTGGGAAAGGAGATTCGATCTCCAGGTATTGCACGCTGAAGCGACGGCTGCGATGACAGCGGCTCTCTCGTGGAAGCAGGAAAAAGCGCCTGATGCGCCGGTCGAAAGCTTCAAAGATTAGTCTTTTGTTTTTCCTGCCGCTCGGGTTATTTGAGAGAGATTCCTAAACTCCTCCTAGGCTCGCCTCATTTTCCATTTAGCTATTTTCTTTTGCCGGCAGTGGTCCTAAGCTCCTGGCCCAGAGCGATCAACCATTGCACATGCACAACTCCTTTAACACGGGTGATGGGCCGGGAGGCA
>JAQGOV010000342.1 GCA_028293425.1 Verrucomicrobiales bacterium | reverse complement strand
TTCCTGGGCAGCGCTACTTCGGCGCCCTTCAGCATTATTTACAGCAACGCGCCTGCAGGCACCAACTCACTCTATGCCGTGGTCACGGACAGCGTTAGCCAGGTTGCAACCTCGGCTGTGGTGAATGTGGCATTCTTCAATACCGGCCTGACCCTCGTCAGTCCAGCGGATGGCGATATCTTTCTGAACACCAAACCGCTCACAATATCTGCTCTCGGCATGCTTCCAGCCGGAGCGATCACTCACGTGGACTTTTTCGTGGATGGAGTGAAAATTGGGGTGAGCGACCTCAGCCCCTTTAGCCTGGTGTGGAGCAATGTCACCGGCGGTTCGCATCGGTTAACCGCGGTCGGAACGTCCGATGGGGGGCAATCCTTCGCTTCCCAGCCGGTTGCCATCGGTGTCGCCAAAACATTGGTGAGCAAGGGGTCCGTTTGGAACTACCTCGATGATGGTTCGGACCAGGGAACCAATTGGTATCTGCCAACTTTTAGCGACAACACTTGGGCGAGTGGGCCTGCTGAACTTGGATATGGAGACGGCGACGAGGTTACCGTGGTGAACGGTGGCCCAACTACGAGCCGGCTAATTACGACCTATTTTCGAAGAGCCTTTGTCGCGAGCAATCTTTCCGCCTATGCATCTTTCGTGCTCAATGTGAAACGTGACGACGGAGCCGTGGTTTACCTAAATGGAGTGGAAGCGGCCCGTTTCAATATGAATCAGGGCCCGGTAAATTATTTGACCTTGGCATTGAATGCCGATGATGATGGCACAAACTTCTGGCCAGCGGCCGTTTTACCGAAATTGTTCCTGGAGGGCACAAACCTTTTGGCTGTGGAAATCCACCAGACCGCGGCCAACAGCTCTGATATTAGCTTTGACCTGGAACTGCTGGGGATCCCGGCAATCATCCGCAATTTGTCCCCGGGCGTGACGATCACCAATCTGGTTGACGATTCGTCCTTTGTCGGATTGACGAGCCTGCTGATGGAAGCGACTGCTTCTGACCGGGATGGAAATGTTACAAACGTCGCATTTTATGCGGATGGCTTGAAACTGGCGGAAGCCACTGCAAGTCCCTATAATTTCACTTGGGTGAATCCGCCCGTAGGAGCGCACGTGTTGACAGCGGTGGCAACCGATGACCAGGGTGCGACAACAATATCCGCCGGGATTCGTGTGAAGCTTTACGATGTCGCGGGCAACCCGTTGGCGCAGATCCTTTCTCCCGCGAGTGGAACAGTCGTGGAAGGCCCGACAAATATGTTGGTTACAGCGAGCGTGAGCGCTCTCGATTCCGTGACACATGTGCAGTTCTTTGCAGACGGAGGAAGTATTGGGGATGTGGCAGCGGTGCCATACGAGGTGGTTTGGACCGCACCTTTTGGCAACAGCATTTTAACAGCAGTCGCTTACGGGGCTAATGGAAAAACCGGAACCTCAACAGGAGTGAGTGTCACCATTACCATACCGCCGACCAACACGGTCGCGCCGACCATCGCGGCTGAATACCCACCGGCCGGAAGCATTGTTAGCAGCCTGACAAACGTCCTGGTGACTTTTAGCGAACGGGTCCAAGGCGTCGACGCGAGCGACCTCATGATCAATGGCATCCCGGCCGCAGCGGTTACAGGCAACGGGTCCAATTATAACTTTACGTTTCCACAGCCCCCCTATGGAGAAGTGACCGTCTCCTGGGCAGTCGGTCATGGGATTACGGACTTTGGCTGGCCAGCAAACCTGCCATTTTACGAGCTGAGTCCGGAAGGCCGATGGGAATATGAGCTCGTCGATCGCAACCCTCCCACTGTTATTGCCAGAACCCCGGCGCAAGGCGCACTGATCACCAATCTTACACAAATTACTGTCACGTTTAGCGAACCGGTGGCTGGCGTAGACGCCTCGGACCTGTTGGTCGCTGGAGTTCCAGCTACGGACGTCAGCAGCAACGGCAACCAATATATTTTCAGTGTTGTTCAACCGCCCTCTGGCACGGTCAATATTACCTGGGGTTCCACCAACGGAATCACTGATTTGGCGGTTAGTGGTCCAAATCCGTTTAACGGCAGCAGCGCAAATGCCCGGTGGAGCTTCACCCTCGACACCCGAACGATCTTTGTGCAAACAAACTCAGCGTGGAAATTTATCAAGGGTTTGGCCGAAGCTTCGACGCCGACCAATGCCTGGCGGCAGCAAGGGTTTGATGACTCGAGCTGGTCCAACGCGTTTGCTCCTTTCTTCTACGGGGATCCCTATTCGAATGGCGTGTCTGCTTACACGCTCCTGAGCGATATGCGCTCCAATTACACTAGCATTTACTTGAGGAAAGAATTTATTGTTCCCAACGTGACCGCGCTGACCAACCTCTTGCTGGCCGCGCAGAGCGACGACGGGTTCGTGGCGTGGGTCAATGGGGTCGAGGTGGTGCGCTACAACGTCCCGGCCGGTGAGCTTTCCTATACCAATGTGGCTTCCACAACGTCTCCTGAACCGCAGAACAACGGGGCGGGTTATATCGTTTACAGTTTGACAAATATCGCTCCGTTTCTGGTAAACGGCGTCAACACCCTCGCGGTGCATGCTTTTAACGAATCATTAACCACCAGCAGCGACTTCGGATTCAACGCCCAAATTTACAGTTACCTCAGCGATGCGGCGTTTGCGCCGCCACGCCTCTTCCAGGCAAACCCTGCTCCGGGTGACGTGTTTTATCTGACCAATATCACGGTTAAGTTCAGCGAACCAGTCAGCGGGGTCGACGCTTCCGATCTGCTGATTAACGGTGTTCCGGCCGCAACCCTGAGCAGCGATGGGGGTGCAATCTATACTTTCGGATTTGCTCAGCCTGCTTATGGAGCGGTGGTGGTGAGCTGGGTCACGGATCCCGGGATCGTTGACTTCGATCAGGTGCCGAAGCCCTTCAATGGCGCGGCTGCCGGATCGATTTTGCGCTACACCTTGTTGAATCCGAGTGCTCCGACGGTCGTGAATAGTAGTCCTGCCGCGGGGTTAACCCTCATCAGCCTGACGGATGTCACGGTGACCTTCAGCGAACCAGTCTCGGGAGTGAAGGCTTCAGACCTTTTGATCAATGGCAGGCCGGCGAACTCCGTCGTGTTTAACACGGCGGCCACTTATACATTCGGCTTTGCGCAACCAGCCTATGGGAAAGTGAACATCCGCTGGGCCACCAATAATGGAATTCAGGATTTGGAAACCCCGGCGAATGCGTTTGATCCGTCGCGGCTCAGTTCCCAATGGTCTTACAACCTGATTGATCCTGTGCCCACCGTGGCTCTGACCAGCCCGGCCATTAATTCTTTCTTCCTGGTGGGTTCGGATATTACGGTCCGAGCAACCGCGACCGACAATGACGGCACCATCTCGCTGGTGGAACTGTTTGAGAACGGCAACAAGCTGAGCGACAGCCCGACCGCTCCTTACACCTACACATGGTCTGGGGCAGCTCTTGGTGCTCACACGTTGCGTGCATTAGCTACCGACAACAGCGGGCTCAGGGCAACCTCCGCGCCGGTTGTCATTACGGTAGTCACGAGTTTGCCAGCGACTCTGCTGCGAGGACCTTACTTGCAGGTGGGGGCGCCCAATGGAGGGGTGATCCGCTGGCGGACGGATCTTCTGTCTGATTCCGTAGTTTCCTTTGGCACCGATCCAGCGGCTTTGAACCAATCGGTGGTACTCCCGAACCAGACCAATGAGCATATCGTCGCGGTCAGCGGGTTGCTGCCCGATACGAAGTACTTTTACTCCATCGGCAGTTCGAGCCAGACGCTCGCGAGCGGCGCTAATTACTGGTTTGTAACGCCGCCTGTGCCGGGGACCCGCAAGCATACGCGGTTCTGGGCCCTGGGCGATTCAGGCACCGCCAATGCAAGCGCGGTTGCCGTGCGGGATGCTTATTACGCTTATGCGGCCACAAACGGGCCGGCCGATTTCTGGTTGATGCTTGGTGACAATGCTTATAACAGCGGGTTGGATACGGAGTATCAGCGCGCCGTGTTTGATATGTATCCTGATACGCTCCGCAATATGTTCCTGTGGCCTACCATCGGGAATCATGAAAGCTCGCAGGCGTTTACGGCGGCTGATTATCCGTATCTGCATATTTTCACTCTGCCGCAGAATGCGGAGGCCGGTGGTGTGCCGTCCGGTTCGCCACGCTATTACTCATTTGATTACGCAAACATTCACTTCGTCAGCCTCGATTCTATGACGAGCGGGCGCACCACCAATACCGCCATGGCACAATGGCTGATCAGTGATCTCGCTGCTACAGCCCAGGATTGGATAATCGTATTTTTCCATCATCCTCCTTACACGAAGGGGAGCCACAACTCGGATGCCGAAACTGAACTGATTGAAATTCGGCAAAATCTCGTGCCCATCCTTGAAGCCAACGGGGTTGACCTGGTCCTGTCCGGACACAGTCACGTTTTTGAGCGATCGTATTTGCTGAATGGCCACTATGGACTTTCCAGCACGCTGACTCCTGGAATGAAACTGGACGGCGGGGACGGACGTGAAGGCGGCACCGGGCCTTACCAGAAGAACATCAGCGGCCAGGGCGTGGTGTACACGGTGGCCGGAAGCAGCGGCCAGATTGGAGGCGGCAGCCTCAACCACCCCGCGCACTTCATCTCCCTGAACGAACTGGGCTCGCTGGTTATTGATGTATCCAGCAACAAGTTGCACGCCGAGTTCCTGGCGAGCACAGGCGTTGCGCGCGATAGCTTCGATTTGCTTAAGCGCAATTTCGCCCCGATTGCCGATGATGCCACGATTGCTCTCAACGAGGACACCCAAACCCCTGTCACCCTGAAAGCCTCTGGCAACAACCTTACTTACACAGTGGTATCGGCGCCTTCCCATGGCGTCGCCACTTACATCAACCCAGTCACCTCTTTGCCTGTGGTTATCGGCAATGGCACGGTATTGGGCGGTATTACGAGCCTGCTCTACACACCCGCATCGAACTTCTTCGGGGCCGATAGCCTCACGTTCAAGGCGGCCGATGGCAGCCTTGAATCGGCCTTGGGGACAATCAACCTGGTGGTGCAATCGGTGAACGATGCGCCGGTCGCGGACGCGAGCGCCACTCCGATGCGCACGCTGGTTTCCGCGAACAACCTGAACGCCCCGGCGGTGCTGGATGGCTCTCGTTCTTACGACGTGGACCATGACCCCTTGCAATACTATTGGCGCGAAGGCGCCAGCCTGCTCGCGAACACGATGGTATCCATCGTGACGCTGCCGGTCGGCCCGCACAATATCTCGCTCGTGGTTAATGACGGGGAACTCTCGGGAACGGATTCGCTCCTGGTGGAAGTCCTGACTCCGGGCCAAAGTGTGCAGCGGTTGATGATGGTCGTGAATAACGGGGCGAGTGTTCCAAAGCCACTCCTGGCTTCGCTGGAAGCAGCGCGAGCGGCGTTTGACAGAGGGAACTTCAACGCAGCCTTCAACGAGCTTCACGCTTTCCAGAATAAGGTGAGCGCTCAGGTGCTTTCGAAGAACCCGACTCTGGGCAACCAACTGATCGCGCTGGCGCAAAGCCTCATGGATGCCATCTCGGGACCCAATCCCAAGCCCAGGCTGGTCATGGGCAAGGAGCACGGGGCGGGGAATCAGAAAGTTAAGTTCTCGGGCAATGCTGCCAAGACTTATGTAGTTGAATCCTCCACTGACCTGGTGCATTGGCAACAGGTCGGCACGGCGAACCACAAAGGCAACGGGGATTTCGAATTTGACGCTGGTGCGGCCAATGGCATCGGTGCCCAGTTCTACCGAGTTATTGCACCTGAGTAAGCTGGATACCTAACCGAGCTGGCGCGAAGGGTTTGTTCTCTTCGCGCCAGCTTTGTTTGCAGGCCAGGCTCTTTTCGATTTGCGAGCTCGGGTTTGCTCAGCCTCTTTAAGCGGTGTCAAATCCAGCTTGGAGAAGTTCAATTCGAGCCAGCCAAAGTAAACTAGTTGCCTTTCATCCCCATCCAAACGACGGCGTTTTCAATGATTTTGAGAGGCGCTTTCTCGGTGTAAACGGAGAAAGTCTCGTGGCCTGGCCGGAAGTAAAAGACTTTGCCCAGTCCTACATTCCAAACGCAACCGCTGCGAAAGTATTCACCTTTGTCCCATTTTTCTTCGAAGATAACGGCGTCAGGCGTGGGCACATGGAATGGTTCGTTGTACATCTCCGTGTGAGGAATATCGAAGTGCTCAGGAATGGATTTCGCAATCGGGTGATCTTTCAGCAGAGTTGTAACATGGCTCGGAGCGCCGTCGCCGCGCCAGGATGGAAAGCAGCAGATCGGGAGAGTGACCTTGACGACCTTTGTTCCGTCAGGGGCGGTGGTCATCTCCGTTTTTGGTGTGAGCGCCGCATCGGCTTTTGGCGCACCGAACCGCGGAGGAGTGACGTATTGGATGGTCGTTCCCTCAGGCACGGCCTTTATGGCGTCGGCTTTGGCCCGTTCACGCATGGCTTGCACGAAGGGCTCTGACCAATGGGCGGAATGCAAGGTGACCAGCGAAAGCCGGCCGGCTTTGATTCGGTCGAC